>JAEYYP010000296.1 GCA_023428425.1 Pseudomonadota bacterium | reverse complement strand
ACCTGGGCGCCCACCTGTTGCTCTACACGCCGCACACCGTGGTCGCGGCGCCCTACCACCGCAACCAGGACGGCGTCCGCGATACCTTCCGCTTCTTCAACGAACCCATCAACGACGCCCGCCGCATCCTCGCCGCCCGCGGCATAGGGCTGGTCGTCATCTGCCCCGCCATGACCGAGCTGCGCGGCATCCCCGAGGCCGCCTCCGATTCGTTCGTGACGCTGCTGCCTGCCGGTCAGCTGCCGGCGTGGCTCACCGAAGTAACACCTCCCGACGCCACCCTCCGCGTCTTCAGCGTCGCCCTATAGGCCGAGCTCGGCCCGCGCCTTGCGCGTCAGCTTGGCCGCGACCAAAGCGTGCGATTGGCGGATATAGCCTTCGAGCAGCGCATGCTCGAGCGCACCGGGCGCCACGCGCACCCATTGCCGCCTGGCGAAATACGACGCCTGGTCGATGCCCTCGAGCTCCACAAGCCCATCGAAGGCGATCTCGGTGACCTTGAACACCAGCACGCCCTCGTGCTCGCCGGTATCCTCGCCGAGCAGGCAGAACACCTTGCTGCCGACCTTGGCGACCAGCGCCTCCCACTGCGGGTTGATCGTCGCCGCCGGCAGGCTGGTGACGAACGCCTCGAAACCGGCCTTCTCGTGCAGGTCAGATCTGGTCATGCTGGACGAACATGCGCGTTCGCCGCGAGCGGCCCATCCAGGCGATCAGCGCGCCCGGCACGGCGAGTACGGCCCAGCTGGGAAAGGCCAGGATCGCACTCACCGTCGGCTCCAGCACCGGGCCGAAGAAGCGCGTACCGAGGAAGTCGCGGGTGGCGGCGAGGCTCGCGGCGCTCACCCAGGTCCAGGCATCGCCGAACGACGTGAAGACCAGTGTGTTGGCGCCGAGCGAGCGCGTGCCGTCGATGATCAGCAGGATCAGGGCCACGCCCAGCAGCCAGGTGCCAACTATGCGCAGAATGAGCCGCATCCGCCGTCCTGTCGCGCCCCTATCGGATCGTGCGCCCCGAGTGGCGCCACGCCCTTCTGCCACGCGCCCGCCCCCGCACACAAGACAAGCGTGTCACACCGCTTGCTCTCGGGGCGTCGATGAGTATATTGCGCCGCGCCTCCGGAGCGGATTGACCGCCGCTCCCGCCCTTAATCCGGCCGAGGCGCGGTAGTGAAAGCTGCCTGCGGAGAGATGGCCGAGTGGTCGAAGGCGCACGCCTGGAAAGTGTGTAGGCGGGGAACCGTCTCAAGGGTTCGAATCCCTTTCTCTCCGCCACCTGCCTTCGGACGGCCCGTAGATCGGCCAACTCGAGCAAATCCGGGCATTTTCGCTTCAAGCTGTTCCACCTGAGTGCTACAGTGGATCAAATGGAAGACATGCCCAAGCATCCTCGCTTGACCCGTCGCGGACAGGTCTACTGGTTCCGCGCCGCGATACCGGCCGACATCAGGGACACCTACCCCAAGGCGGAGGAAACCTTCTCGTTGAGGACCAAAGAGCCGCGCGAGGCTTTGGTCAGGGTTCGCCGTGCCTCCGCCGAAGTAGATGCCCGCTTCGAGGCGCATCGCCGGAAGTTGGCGCTGGCGCAGGGGCCCGAGGTAGCCGAGCTGTCCAAGGTTCAGTTGGCCCGGATAGAGGAGGTCTACTACGCCCACCTGCTCGACGAGGATGAAGCCGTGCGGCTGGAGGGGTTCCACGAGGATGGCAGCTACCGCGAGTTGCCCGCTCCTACCTTCGAGGAACACGAACGCGCCTCCGGGGACCTCGAGGCGAATGCACGGCACCATCTCGCCAGAGGCAAGAGTGACACCTTCTTCCGTGCCGAGGCCGAAGATGTCCTGAGCTGGGATGGCGTGGGCATCAATCTCCCCCCGACCTCCGGAAGCTGGAAGCCGGCGGAAAGGGCCATCCAGTCCGCCACGGTACGAGCTGGGCGGGCCATCCAAGCCCGCAACCAGGGCGATGTCGTTCCAACACCAGAGGTGGCCGCTCCGCCGCCCGCTGCTTCCAGCGAGCTGCTTGCGTCAACCGTTCGTCGTGAGTGGATTGCCGAGAGGTCGAAGTCTCGGTGGGTGCCGAAGACCAAGCACGAACATGAGGTGTGGTCGCAGCACTTCCTCGATCTCGTCGGGGACAAGGCCATCTCGGCCTACACCAAGGCTGACGGTCGGGCCTTCAAGAGGGCGCTGCAGCATCTTCCGCCCAACTGGACGAAGCATCCCCGGCTTCGCGACTTGAAGATCGGCCCAGCTTCGGCGAGGGCGGCTGAGCTGGCGCTTGTCCCCATGTCTGACAAGAACATCAACAAGCTCATGAACTTCGTCAGCGCCATGTGGATGTGGGCGATGAAGCAGTACGACGAAGTGCAGACCAGCCCGTTGAGCGGGCTCAAGATCGAGATCAGTCAGAAGGCTCGCGATGACCGCGACCCGTTCAGCATGGCGCAGTTGGCCCTGATCTTTTCTGCCCCGATCTTCACCGGATGCGAGAGTGAACGTCAGTGGATGAAGTCGGGCGAGGTCAGCATGACCCACTCCGGGCGTTACTGGGTGCCGTTGATCAGCCTCTTCTCCGGGGCGCGGCTGGGCGAGATCGTGCAGCTTCGCACTTCGGACGTTCGGAAGGAGCAGGGCATCCTGCACTTCACACTACACGATGAAGAGGAAGATCAGCGGGTCAAGAACGCCAACTCCCGGCGACGCATCCCTGTCCACCATCAGCTCATCAGGCTCGGTTTCGGTGAGCTGCTGGAGAAGCGGCAGCGCGAGGGGGAAGCACGGCTGTTCCCCGATCTCCAGATGGGCAATGACGGCTACTACTCCTCACCCTTCTCGAAGTACTTCGGTCGGTTCCTGAGCGCTGCCCGCGCGAAGACCGCCAAGACCACCTTCCATAGCTTTCGGCACAACTTCGAGGACGCCTGCCGCGATGCTGGTGTCCCGTCAGATGTCATGAACGCCCTGCAGGGTCATGGTGAAGACGGCATGGCCGCTCGCTATGGCCGAGGCCACGTTCTGCGAACGCTGGACAAGTGGTTGCAGGAGGTCGATTACCCCGAGCTTGACCTGTCCCACCTGAGGATGTCGGCCTCGGCTTCAACGCCAGCTTAGGAGCCCCGTGGGAGGCCCGTAGAGGGCCATCTGCGGCTCCGCTGCCCCCCCTACCGCCACTAGCGCTGCCTCGCCAGGGGCCTCCTCGGGGGCCTCTGCCGCCGTGCCTTACAACCACTTCCAAGAACACGACATGACTTTGTTCATCGCCATCCTCGCGGGCATCGGTACGTTCCTGATCACCCAGTTCGTCGCCGCCCTCGTGCTGGCCCTCCTTTCGACCACGGGACAGCTCATGAACCTGCTGATTGCCCACGACCCATTCAAGTTCGTGCTGCGCTTGCTGGTCTGGGCCGCCTGCGGTTGGCTGGGCATGATCGTCTACGACCTGATCGCGTAGAGCGTCAGGAGGGGCCATGGTCCCGCCTATCGCGCAACTCCTACGTCACGGCGCTGATCGTGCCGCCTGGTACGCCCGCTCCCGCTGCGGCCACGTACTCTTGATGTACTCCAACACCTCGATGATCTCGGCATCCGTGATCTTGTCGCCGAACTTCGGCATGTCGCTCTCGTAGCCGGGGGCGATGGCCGACAGGCCCTCCTTGGTAATCAACAGGAGCTGCTCATCGGAGTGGTGCCACGTGTGACCTGAGGCGTCGTGCGGTGGCGCTGGCAGTCGCCCATCGGGTTTCCGCTTCATCCAGTCCGGCTGCCCCTCCAGCGAGGCCCCGTGGCAGGAGGCGCAGTTGGCGAGGTAGAGGTCGCGGCCCCGGGCGTGCGACTGCTGCGCCCAGATGCTGATCGCGAGGGTGGCCGCTACCGCAGCAACGACCGCGGCTCCGATGCCTACCGTGACGTAGCGCCGTATGGAGCCCACGTTTTCCCCCCGTCTCGACTTTCCAAAACCTCGCTCGCATGCGTGGCCGCCACGAGGTGGCCGCTACTGCTGGCGTCAACGGCCATGTGGAGAAACTCCCGGCCCCCCAGGCCCTCGTTCAACGGGGTCCACTGCTGCGTCGCGGGATTGAAGCTGTAGAGGCCATTCCCGGCGACGAAGACGTAGACGGTTCCGGCTGGACCAGCCTCCACCATAGTAATGGGCGCGGCCGGGCCGATCAATTTCCAGGTCTTCCCCCCGTCCGTGCTGCCGTATAGGCCTGCGCCGGTCGCCGCGAAGACGGTGTTCTCCTCCACCGGCGAAGCTGCGAGGTCGATGACCGCATCTGGACCTTCCCCAGCCATGACCCATGCCCTACCGCCGTTGCGGCTGACTTGGATGCCCTGGTAGAGCCCGTACAGCACGTCCGAGTTGGCTGGGCTCACCGTGAGGGCGTGGAAGTCCACGGGACCAGCCGCCCCCTCGGATACCTGCTTCCAGGTGACGCCACCATCCTCTGACGTGATGAAACCCATGTTGCCACCGCCGGTCCCCGGATGGCCGCTGGCCACCAGCAGATCGCTTCTTCCCGGCACTGTGGTGAAGCCCATGAAGTCGTCGCTCGTGACCGAGAGCGGCGTGGCCATCCCATCGCCGGTAGCGACGAACACGCCGAAGTGCGTGGCAAGCAGCACTCTACCCGGGTCCTTGGGGTCGAAGCCCACTCCGTGGATGTGGGCAACGTCCGCCAGCGGAACGGGGTCCTCGGCGGCGGCAGCCGTGGAAGGAACGTTTGCGGCAAGAGCCGCAAGCGCCAGAACACCAACAATCCATCGCGCCATCAGACCGCCTCACCTTACGTGATAGGTGGCTCGGCGTAGACCTCGCGCGGGTCAGAGGAAACTCACAAGCCGGTGAGAGGACGATTACCACCGTGTGACCACAGCCGCCTTATCCACCTCAACATCGTCCACGTCCATTGAGGGGGCTCAGCCCGACAGCGCTTCAATCACCCTGCAATCCGCTACTCGCCCCTGACTGCACTCGGTGACCATCCGCTTCAGTTCTTCGCGGAGCCTCAGGAGCATCTCAATGCGCTCCTCAACGACCCTCAGTTCCCCCTCGGCAATCCTCGATGCCGCCTCACAGGACGCCTCTGGTTGCTCCTGTAGGGCCAGCAGGGTCTTCACCGACCGGAGGTCAAACCCGAGGTTCCGGGCATGGCGGACGAACGAGAGCCTGTTGGCGTCAGTCTCGCTGTAGGCCCGTCTTCCCCCGCTGGTTCGTTCTGGCCGGGGGAGGACGCCCGACCTCTCGTAGTACCGGATGGTCTCGATGTTCACGCCGGAACGCTGCGACAGCTCACCAATCTGCATTTTTGGGCTTGCTCCTGTAGTCGCTACAGGTTGTAGCCTCAGGGCAATCGAATTGCGAGACGGACAATGAACACCACCACTCAGACCTCCGAGACCCTCCGCTACCACGTCACCGGCATGGACTGCTCGTCCTGCGCCGCCAAGATCGAGGGCGCTGCCCGCAAGGTCCCCGGCATCGCAGACGTGAGGGTCTCGATTGCCTCCCAGATCATGACCCTTGAGGTAGCTGACCCGGCTGCCCCTGAGGTGGTCGAGAGAGATGTTGAGGGTCTCGGGTACCAGCTCTCCCGCCTGGGCGGTGGCGGTGCCGAGGAAGGCGCGGATGCCGATGACGATGACCGCATCCCCGACCTGTCGCATGTCACCCCCGAGTACAAGCGGGCGCTCTGGATTGTCGTGCTGCTCAACGTGGGCTACGGCATCATCGAGATCGGCGGCAGCATCTGGTCGGGCTCTCAGGCCCTACAGGCGGACTCCCTCGACTTCCTCGGGGACGGCCTGATCTCCTTCCTGGGGCTCATCGCCGTGGGCTGGGGGCTCGCTGCAAGGGCCCGTGCGGCTCTCCTGCAGGGCATCTTCCTGGGGCTGCTGGGGCTCGGTGTGCTGGTTCTGTCCGCCTACCGCGTGTTGGTCCTGCACCAGCCCGAGGCGGACATCATGGGCGCGTTCGCGGCAGTCGCCCTCGTGGTGAACATCCTCTCCGCTGTGGTCCTAATCCCCCATCGCAAGGGGGACGCCAATGTAAGGGCCGTTTGGCTGTTCTCGCGGAACGATGCCATCGGCAACCTCGCGGTGCTGGTGGCGGCTGGGCTGGTGTGGCTCCTTAGCAGCCCATGGCCTGACCTCATCGTGGCCTTCATCATCGCCGGGCTGTTCCTGCACTCTGCGTGGTCCATCATCAGGGATGCCCGAGCGGACTTGAAGACGGCCAAGAAGGCGTGAGGTTCGGCTGGGTTGCCCTGGTTGTAGCAGCGGCCACGGGTGCGGACATCGCTACCAAGGCTTGGGCTCGAGCAGTCCTCGAACCGGCAGCACCCCCCGTTGACGTGCTTCCGTTCCTCTCGCTGCGGCTGGTCTTCAACGAAGGCGTCTCGTTCTCGCTATTCGCGCCGTCCTCCGAAGGAGGCGGCATGTTGATCGTTGGCCTGACGGCCATCCTAACGTTGGCAGCGGGGGCGTGGGCCATCGCGTCCAGAGGGTGGCAGCGGGTAGCTCTGGCGCTGGTCACCGCTGGCGCCTTGGGCAACCTACTTGACCGCCTCGGTCATTGCAGCGTTACCGACTTCCTTCTGTTCCAGCCGGGTGTCGCCCTGTTCGTGTTCAACGTGGCGGATGTCTGGATTACAATCGGGGTGATCGCGCTGGTGCTGAGCAACTTCAAGGCCACGAACGGCTTGCTCAAGCGGCCTTGAGGAATGAACCGGCTGTGGGCGAGGCGAATGCCGGGTCAGCAGCAGTTCGCCGTGGTGGGGTTGCAGCAGGACCCGCTGTTTACCGCCTCCACCTCGTTCGCCAATCCGGCAGTCACCGTGGCCCGAGCGCTCACCGACACCTTCTCGGGCATCGCGCCGATGGATGTTCCGCTGTTCATCGCTGCACAGCTTCTCGGTGGGTTCGCCGCTGCCGCTCTGGTGGTGCTGCTCGACCCGCATCGGTCCGCACCATCTGAACCCGCAAACCCCTCCCCATAGGAGAGTGGCCAAATACCACCCACCCTAGGAGGCCCTCTCGGTTGCCCCTCACCCTAGGAGAGCATCTCGATTGCCCCTCACAATAAGAGGAGGCGATCACCCCCCACTATGAGATGGGGGCGATCACCCTACCCTCCGGAGATGGGAGGCGGTGGGGTCGATTGCCCCACTCCTAAGAGAACCACGACACCACAAGGCCCTCGGCATTCCGCCGGGGGCTTTTCCTTTTTGCGACATCTGCAGGAACACGACCAATGGAATACTTCGACGAGATTTTTGACCGGAGAACTGGCGAGCTGATCAAGGTCTCGACCGGCGACTGGATACCCCTGACCGAGCTAGGCCAGCTTCACGGGGTGGGACCAAAGAAGGTCCGAACCATCCTTCGAGAGATGGGCGTGGTGCATGTTGAGGGAGCAGAGCGTCATCAGCGGCACCGACTGGCCGCATGGGTCGTACAGCGGGGTTGGGGCCGCCGCATCGAGAGGAAGGGCACAGTCCCGTTCGACGTGGTTGGCCCTGAGCTACGTGCTTGGGTGGCGGAGCGCTGGAGCGAGACCACCGAGAAGTTGGTGCGGACGGCTGGGAAGCATGTCGCGGCAGCAGGGGAAGCTCTGCGCAGGTTTGGCCAGACCCGTGGCAAGCAGGAACTGTCCGTGCAGCAGGCGGTCTGCTGGCTCAGGGACAACTTCGATGGGTTGACGCAAACGGAGATGGCGGGGTTGCTGGACGTGACGCAGCAGCTCGTCGCCAAGTACCTCAACATCCGTGACAGCCAGCTGCGAGAAGCCCGGGAGTTGAAGGCGATGGACGTCGATCAACGGCGGCAGCTGAGGTCGGCCCTCTGGCTGGAGACCCCTTCCGGCCCCTGATGTGATTGCCGGGGTATATTACCTAAGCCTACAACCACACCGAAACATGACACCCGGCTTAGTTTCTTGGCAGATTTTCGAGGCGGCAAGATCGAGAGATCGGCTTGCCGCTTCCCCCCTCACCCCGTCCGAGATCACACGTCCCAGTTCGGGCGCACCTTCTTTAGCCGCTTCCTCAGCCGCCCTTGCTCCACCTTGCTGTTGATCCAGAGGACGGCGCAGCCGAACGCCGCCAGCAGCAACCCCAAGGCCGCGATGGGCGTGTACCACTGCACCAACCCGGTGTTGCTGGTCCATTGCCACACCATCACGGCCAGCATGATCAAGGCCCCGAAGAAGTAGCCCAAGAAGGTGAAGCCGCGTCCGATGTGGTGCCACTCCTCGTCGGACAGCGCATCCCAGACCGCTTCGGTCACGCGCTCGTCCTCAGCCCGGCGCAGTTCGCGCTCGGCCTCCACCGCCTCCCAGCCGTATCGCTCGCTCATGAACCGCTCCCCGGTCGAAGGTACCACGTTCGGTGAGCGTGGGAAGGGTGGTGTCCGCTGGGGTAAACCCGTGCGGTCGGCGGAGATGTCCGCAAGATTGCGTCCGTTAGGGTTGACATCCATCAACGGACATGTCATTCAACGGACACCGACCATACGGACACCTTGGAGCCTACCGTGCAGACCATCCTCTACGCCCGCGTCTCGACCATCGAGCAGGACTTGAGCCACCAGCAGACCCAAGCTGAGCAGGCAGGGTTCAAGATCGACCGCGTTCTGGCGGACCATGGCGTCTCCGGCGTCAGCACCACGCTGGCCGAGCGCCCCGAGGGCCGCAGGCTCTTCGACATGCTCCGCTCCGGGGACACGTTGGTGGTGCGCTGGGTTGACCGGCTGGGCCGCAACTACGCTGACGTGACGGACGCCATCCGGGAGTTCATGCGGCGGGGGGTGATCATCCGCACCGTCATCAACAACATGACCTTCGACGGCTCAACCACTGACCCCATCCAGATGGCCGTACGGGACGCCCTGATCGGGTTCATGGCGGCGACTGCGCAGGCTCAGGCCGAAGCCACGAAGGTTGCCCAGCGCGGCGGCATCGAGGCTGCCAAGGCACGGGCAGAGGAGCGCAACTACCTCGGCCGCAAGCCGTCGTTCGACCGTGACCAGCTCGTTGCAGTGATGGACAAGCTGGCCCTCGGCACACCTCCGGCGACCATCGCCCGCGAGGCAGGGGTGTCGCGCCAGACCGTCTACCGCATCAAGGACAACCCGGCAGCCGCAGAGGCCGCGCTGGCGTCATGGGAGCAGAAAGCTGCGTAGGTTTCGTTCGACCGTGGGAGGGGGTGTCTATCCTTTTTCGACATCCTCGGTCACGGCCCGAACCCGCCCTTGCGGTGGGGCTTGTAGGGGTTGGGCGGCCCGATGAGCCCCGGCTTGCCATCCTTGCCTACCCTCGTACGCTCCGCCCGCTCTCGATCCACCACAGCCCGGGCGCGGGCCTCGACGTTCTCCGGGCGCTCCTCCCACTCCCTGCGACGGGCAACCTCCTGCCGCGTGTACTCCTCCATCGGGGCCAGCCTGTCCGCCCCGGACACGCCGCATGGGTATGTCGTGCCCCCATGGGGTGGGGGTGATTTGCTCGTCATGATCAAACGGTGCCTCATGAACGAAACCAGAACAACCCAGTGAGTGAAAGACGGTTCGGGCTTGACGCTCGCCACGCCGGGCGCTGTTGTTCTCGTGCCACCGTGGGCTGGGGGGAACTTCGTTGGAGGGATGGGATGAAGAGCAGGCGTTCTGGAACCGTAAGCCTTGGAAGACCTACGTGAGCCCGAGGCTGAGCAGCTTTGGCGGCAGACCGATACGCATCGTCAACAAGGTCATCGACGGCGGTGGCGGACTGGAGTTCGCCAAGGAGAAGGCCGAGCTGGTTCTGCAGGAACGCCCGCCCGCTCGATTTGAGCTGGTCGCGAAGTTCCTTGAGGACAATCGCGGCATCACCAACCTCGTGATCCAGAAGTTCACGAAGGCCGGGCCGAAGGAAGCCTTCAAGCTATACCCCGAGCAGATCACGGCGTTGCTCCAGTTCGTCGCCAACATCAGGCGCATCCACTTCCCCGATGGGCGGGGCCTGAACATCAACGATGGCGAACTGGAGGAGATGCTGCTCTCGCCCGAGCAGACCCGGAGGGTTATGGCAGCGAACGGCCCCTTGCTCGCCGCGCTGGCCCGGACAGAAATAACGACCGAGGACGTGGTCGCCCTGGGCTACCGCAAGGCTCAGCTCCAGAGGTTCGAGAAGCTGCTCAACGACACATCGCACTTCGCAGCGGAGCAGGCCGAGTGCAGCGGTCGGCCCGAGGCCGTATGGCAGAGGTTCTTCGAGGAGAACCAGTGGGTGTTCGGCTACGGCTTGTCGTACGTGTTCATGAGCGGGCTCGATGATCGGAAGCTCGAACAGGTCGTCAGGGGTTTTGACGTCAGCGGGCGAGGGAAACGAGTAGATGCCCTGCTCAAGACCCGGTCGGAGATCAGCTCCCTCTGCCTAGTCGAAATCAAGCGCCACGACACCGCTCTGCTTTCCAAGGCCCAGTACAGGCCGGATGTCTGGCAACCGTCCGACGAGCTGGTAGGGGCGGTAGCGCAGGTGCAGGCCACGGTACACGCGGCATTGAAGCTGATCGGCGATGAGCTGCGGCCTGAGGAGGACGATGGAACCCCTACGGGAGAGGTCCTGCAGGCGGTGCAGCCGCGCTCCTTCGTTGTCGTCGGCACCCTCTCGCAGGTCATCGCTGAGACCGGCATCAACAAGCCGAAGCTGCGGGCATTCGAGCTGTACCGTCGCAACCTCGTCCGCCCGGAGATCATCACCTTCGACGAGCTTTACCACCGCGCTCGCTTCATCGTGGAGAACGCCTGAGCGCAGTAGTTCAGCTGCCCGCACCTTGCGAACCACTTGACCTGCTACAGCGGAACGCTACATTGCCGCTCGGACGGCCAAGCCTAAGTGCTTGATTTGCCTGCGCTACCTCGCGGAAACAGAGTATCCCTTTCTCTCCGCCAGCAGCCTCCTCACGCCTCCATCGACGTCAGAGGGCTCCCACCAGGAAGTGCCCGGCCCAGGATACGGGATGGGCGTGCAGCGGCGACTTGGGCTGGTCGAGCATGCCCAGCACGGAGGTCCGCAACGCCTGGGCCCAGCTGATCGAAGCGTCCCGGTCACGCGCTGCAATCATGCCCGTCGACAGATCGAGCGCGGGACCGGACGGGATTTCCCAGTGGGTGACGAGCAGCCCCCTCGCGCCGGCGTAGAAGAACGACGAAGCCAGCCCCGACAGCCCTTCGGCGCCCGGCGTCCCGTCGGAGCTGGCCGTGCTGCAGGCCGAGAGGATGACTAGCTC
>JAEYYP010000167.1 GCA_023428425.1 Pseudomonadota bacterium | reverse complement strand
GCGGGGCGCGGCCCCCCCCCCCCACTTCCTCGCTCCGATAGACGAATTTGCCGGTTAGCCACATCCTCGGCCAGCCGCAGTCGCGCGACCGCTTCTTCGAGCGCCGCTTGAGCCGCCGAGACTTCGATCTCAAACTCCGCCGCATCAATCTCGAATAGTGACTCCCCGATTTCGACCTTCTGGCCTGCGACGACCAAGACCCGACTGACGATGCCCGTGACTTGATTGGCGACGGCGACCCTCGCCCGCGGTTCGACAACTCCCTCCAACGTGAGGTTCAGAGGCTCGGCGGTCATCGCCGTACTTCCCCAAAATCCTCCCGCCGCAATCACGCAAGCAAGCAGGCGCATTGAGAGAAAGCCGACAAAGCCGTTCGAACGAGGGGACGTCGTTCTTTTCTGCAGGATCATACCGCGAAGCATGAGCAGCCGAGCGCTCCCCAGAAGGAGGTTTTGTCGGAAACGGGGAGCGGATTGTTCCAAGCGATCATGTGATCGTGGCCGTGAATTCCGCAATGGGAGGCGCAGCCGTCGGCGCATGCGCGCGCGTGCTGTGTCTCGCCGCCGACGTCGGCCCGCTGCGCAGGGCTCGGACCAGCATTCACCGGGCTCCAGGCTGGCGACGCCGGCGGGATGGGCGGCGAAAGATTTGCGAAGCTCCCTTCGCCATAGACGACATTCCCTCCGACGATCGTCAGGACGGCATTGATCCGGCGGATCTCCTGCGGGGGTACGGTCATGTAATCCGCCGACAGCGCCGCAAGGTCAGCATACTTTCCAGGCGAGAGCGTCCCTTTCACATCCGCCTCGCCCGAGAACCACGCCGATCCCTCGGTCCAGAGACGGAGCGCAGCTTTACGGTCGAGGATGTTACCTTCCTCGTAGAGAGGAAGGCCCCCGAGGGTCTGTCCGGTCGTCAGCCAGAACAGCGCGACCCAAGGGTCGTATGACGAGACGCGTGTCGCATCGGTGCCCGCTCCGACGGGCAGGCCGGCAGCAAGCATTTTGCTGATCGGCGGTGTCGCACGTGCGGCTTCCGCGCCGTAGCGGGCGACGAAATACTCACCCTGGAATGCCATGCGGTGCTGAATGGCGATGCCACCGCCGAGTGCCTTGATGCGATCGATGTTGCGATCGCTGACGGTCTCTGCGTGGTCGATGATGAGGCGCGCTTCAAAAGGCGTCTTCCCGTTCACACGCTCGAACACGGTGAGGAAGCGGTCGATAGAGTCATCGTAGGTCGCGTGAATCCGAAACGGCCACTTGTTCGCCGCAAGAAGTTCGACAATCGGCTCGAGTTCGCTTTCCATCGTCGGCGCGAGGTCTGGGCGCGGCTCGAGGAAATTCTCGAAGTCAGCGGCTGACCACGTGAGGTTCTCGCCCGCCCCATTCATGCGCAGCAAACTGCTGCCGGCTCCGGGCTTCACCATGGAAATCCAGCGCTCGTAATCGCTAAGCTCGCCGCCTGCCTTCTGCGCGAACAGGTTATAGGCGATCCGCACCGTCAGCTCGCCGGCATCGTGTAAACGCCGAATGACGTCGTAATCATCGGGATAGTTCTGCCCGCCGCCGCCGGCGTCGATCACGGATGTGATGCCGAGCCGGTTCATCTCCCGCATGTAGTGACGCGTCGAGTTGATCTGATCCTCGATCGGAAGCCTCGGCCCGCGCGCCAGCGTTGAATAGAGGATGAGCGCTGATGGCTTGGCGAGAAGCAATCCACTAGGGGTCCCGCTTGCGTCTTTCTCGATGATGCCACCGGGCGGGTTCGGCGTCGATTTGTCGAAGCCCAAAACGTTGAGCGCGGCCTTGTTCAGAAGCGCGCGCCCATAAAGATGCAGAATAAAGACCGGCGTGTCCGGCGCCGCCTCATTGATTTCGTCGAGCGTCGGCATGCGCCGCTCTGCGAACTGAAACTCCGACCAGCCGCCGACGACACGCACCCACTGCGGCGCGGGCGTACGGGCCGCCTGATCTCTGAGAAGGCGCAACGCATCGGCAACGGATGGTACCCCTTCCCATCGAAGCTCCATGTTGTAATTGAGCCCGCCACGGATCAGATGCGTATGGCTGTCGTTCAAACCGGGAATAACGCGATGCCCAGCGAGATCGATGATCTTGGTGCCGGACCCGGCCATGCGCATGATGTCGTCTGTCGTCCCAACCGCCTGGACGAGCCCATCCTTGATGGCAAGCGCCTGGACATCCGGCGCCGCCGCGTCGAGCGTGGTAATGCGTCCATTGCGCAGAACGAGGTCGGGTGCATTGGTCATCTCTTGTCCCCAGGCTAGTGGCGATTTCACCGTGGTCAGCACTCCGGCGGACGCCAATCCCTTGACGAAGCTTCGGCGGCGTATCGGCATGCAAGCCTCCATGGTCTGCCGGCCCCGCTGCGCGAAAAGGCCGGTTGAAGACAAATGTCACGGATGTGACTACGCGGCGCCCACGGGAGCGAGCACAGGCCCATGCTTAGCGCGCTCGGGTGCCTTGTGAACCATGGTGTAAGCGTAATCGAGGCCCATTCCGTAGGCGCCACCGTGCTCCTTCACGATGCCAGTGACAGCGTCGTACGTATCGCGGCGGGCCCAATCGCGTTGCCACTCAAGCATCACCTGCACCCACGTCATCGGCACCACCCCGGCCTGGATCATACGCTGCATGGCGTAATCGTGCGCGTCCTTGGAAGTTCCGCCCGAAGCATCGGCGACCATGTAGATCTCGTAGTCTGCATCGTGCATGGCCGAGAGCGCGAAGGTAACGTTGCAGACTTCCGTCCAAAGTCCCGAGACGACAACCTTTTTGCGCCCCGCCTTCGCAAGTGCATCGCGGACCTTCTGGTCATCCCACGAGTTCATCGACGTCCGCTCGAGCAGCGGCACATCGGGAAATACCGCGAGGAGCTCCGGATACGTGTGCCCCGAAAAGGACTCGGTTTCGACGGTGGTAATCGCTGCCGGGATGTCGAACGCCTTGGCGGCCTTTGCGAGACCCACGACGTTGTTCTTCAGGGTCTGGCGATCGATCGATTGAACGCCGAATGCCATCTGCGGCTGCTGGTCGATGAAGATGATCTGGCTGTTTTTCGGTGTGAGGACTTCAGTAAAATGCGACATCTTTAGCTCCTGGTTTCTCGCTCGCCTCGTTAGCCACGTAATTCCGAATGGATTGCGGTAGACGTCATCTGCGGTCGCCGCTTTTGTTGTCGCAAGTACGCTCATCCGCGTTGGACGGAAGCGCACCCATAACGTGGCGACGGCAATTGGCGCGATCGATCGCGGTCACGACGCCATGACCGCTGATAATGTGTTTGGCGACCGGAAGAAGCTGTTCACCGATCAGGATCCCGAGCAGGCCGAGCAACGCCACCACGGGCGGCGCGGGCGAGCGCACGTCGAGAAGGCTATAGACAACGCCGATGAGAACACCTGCTCCGAGCGAGACGACATAAAGCTTCAAGACCATACCTCCAGCCAACATTGGCCGTTTAGCCTGTGCACCGCGTGCTGCGGTCTGTGCAGTCGCAATTACAAACATGAGCGAACGCTACCGCCGGAGACCGGATGGCATCAATCGTACGTGGAGATAGGTCGATGTAGCCCGAGG
>JAEYYP010000159.1 GCA_023428425.1 Pseudomonadota bacterium | reverse complement strand
CGGCCGGCGCGGACCTGCGCGATCGCGCGGCAGCCGGCTCAGGAGCGAGGCGGCTTCTGCACAATCGGGCGGCAGTAGCGATTGCCCTGCCTCGGGGGCAGGCAGAAGCCCCTGGCCTCATTGCCTTTCGCTCTTGACCCAAACCGATTTATCGCCTTCGATAGATTTCGTGAACGGGAGGGAGGTTCGCACGCGCAATTCTTCGCGCGACGCGGAAATGGGCCGCGGATGAGCTTCCGGACAAAACAACAGGGGTTCTCCCCTGAAACAGAAAAAGGGTTTTTGGGTATGAAAAACGTTCTGACAGGCTTGCTGGGCGCCGCCGCGCTGGCAGTGACCGCCTCCGCCGCTTCCGGCGCGACGCTCGACGACGTGAAGGCAAAGGGCCACGTCCAGTGCGGCGTCAACACCGGCCTCGCCGGTTTCGCCTCGCCGAACGACAAGGGCGAATGGTCGGGCTTCGACGTCGACCTGTGCAAGGCGGTCGCCGCAGCGGTCTTCGGCGACGCCTCCAAGGTCAAGTACACGCCGACCACCGCCAAGGAGCGCTTCACCGCGCTGCAGTCGGGCGAGATCGACCTCTTGTCGCGCAACACCACCTGGACGCTCAGCCGCGACACCGCGCTCGGCTTCAACTTCGCCGGCGTGAACTACTATGACGGTCAGGGCTTCATGATCAACGCCAAGAAGCTGCCGGGCGTGAATTCCGCGCTGCAGCTGTCGGGCGCCTCGGTCTGCGTGCAGACCGGCACCACCACCGAGCTCAACCTCGCCGACTACTTCAAGGCGAACAACATGGAATACAACCCGGTGGTCTTCGAGAAGCTCGAGGAGGTCAACGCCGCCTATGATTCCGGCCGCTGCGACGTCTACACCACCGACCAGTCGGGCCTCTACGCCATCCGCCTGACGCTGGCCGCTCCCGATGACCATGTCGTGCTGCCGGAGATCATCTCCAAGGAGCCGCTCGGGCCTGCCGTCCGCCAGGGCGACGATCAGTGGTTCGACATCGTCAAGTGGACGCTGAACGCCATGATCACCGCCGAGGAGCTCGGCATCACCCAGGCCAATGTCGAGGAGATGAAGACCTCCGGCAATCCCGAGATCAAGCGCGTGCTCGGCCAGGAGGCTGACTCCAAGCTCGCCGCCGATCTCGGCCTCGACAACGAATGGGTGGTCAACATCGTCAAGGCCGTCGGCAACTACGGCGAGAGCTTCGAGCGCAACATCGGCGCCGGCAGCTCGCTGAAGATCGCTCGCGGTATCAACGCCCTGTGGTCGAAGGGCGGCCTCCAGTACGCGCCTCCGATCCGCTAAGCCAGGCGAGGCTTCCGGGAGGCGGTGGTCCCCCCGCCTCCCGACTTCCCTGCTGAAGGAGGCCCGATGGCGTCACAAGTGGCAATAGGCGACGAGCCCACCCGGGTCTCGCTGTTCAACGATCCCAAGATACGCGGCATCTTCTACCAGGCCGTGGTGTTCATACTGCTGGTGGTCCTGGTCTACTGGATCGTCGGGAACACGGTCGAAAACCTTCGGCGCTCCAACATCTCGTCCGGATTCGCCTTCCTCAACGGCCGCGCCGGCTTCGACGTCAGCCAGGCGCTGATCCCCTTCAGTTCGGATTCCACCTTCGCCCGCGCCCTGCTGGTCGGGCTCCTCAATACGATTCTGGTCGCCGTCACCGGCATCATCACCGCCTCGATCGTCGGCTTCCTGGTCGGTGTGGGGCGCCTGTCGAAGAACTGGCTGATCCGCCAGATCTGCACGGTCTATGTGCAAGTCTTCCGCAACATCCCGCCGCTGCTGGTCATCTTCTTCTGGTACCTGGGCGTGCTGTCGGTGCTGCCGCTGCCGCGCGACAGCTATCATCTGCCTTTCGGTTCCTATCTCAACAGCCGCGGCTTCTTCTTTCCGAAGATGATCTGGGGCGAGGGCGCCTGGCTGGTCGGCGTTGCGATCCTGCTGGCCATCGGCCTCATCTGGTTCGTGGCGCGCCGCGCGCGCATTCGCCAGATGGCGACGGGCGAACGCTTCCCCGTGCTGTGGACCTCGCTTGCGCTGCTGTTCGGCCTGCCGCTGCTCGCCTTCGTCGTCACCGGCTTCCCGCTGACCTTCGAGTTCCCGCAGCAGTCCACCTTCAATCTCGTCGGCGGAACGCAGGTGAAGCCCGAGTTCATCGCCCTCTATCTGGCGCTGTCCTTCTATACGGCCTCCTTCATCGCCGAGATCGTGCGGGCGGGCATCCTCGGCGTGCCGAAGGGACAGTCGGAGGCGTCGGCCGCGCTCGGTCTGCGCTCCGGCATGATCCTGCGCCTCGTCGTCATCCCGCAGGCGATGCGCATCATCATCCCGCCGCTCACCAGCCAGTATCTCAACCTCACCAAGAACTCCTCGCTGGCGATCGCGGTCGGCTACGCGGACCTCGTCGCCATTGGCGGCACGATACTCAACCAGACCGGCCAATCCATCGAGATCGTGGCGATCTGGATGGTGGTCTATCTCGGATTGAGCCTCGCGACCTCGCTGCTGATGAACTGGTTCAACGCGCGCATGGCGCTGGTCGAGCGCTAGGGAGCGGGATCATGCAGGAACACGATCTCTCCTTCGTCCGCGCCGAGATGGTCATCGCGCAGGCGCCGCCCAGTGCGGAACGCGGCCTGCTGCCCTGGCTGCAGAAGAACATGTTCGCCTCCGTGGCGGACAGCATTCTCACCGTCATCGGCCTCGCGCTGGTGCTGCTGATCGTCCCGCCGCTTGTCGACTGGGCGCTGTTCAGCGCCCAGTGGTTCGGCGCCGATCGCTCGGCCTGCGCAACGGTCGCGCAAGGCGGCACGCAGCCGGAAGGCTGGTCCGGCGCCTGCTGGGCCTTCGTCGGCGCCAAGTTCGAACAGTTCATGTTCGGCCGCTATCCGATCGACGAGCGGTGGCGGGTCCTGCTGGTGGGCGCGATCTTCGTCGCGCTGCTCATCCCGCTGCTGATGCCGAGCGCGCCGCGCAAGGGCCTCAACGCGCTGCTGTTCTTCGTGATCTTCCCGATCGTTGCCTTCTTCCTTCTTGTCGGCGGCTATTTCGGGCTGGAGCACGTCGAGACCTCGCTGTGGGGCGGCCTGCTGGTGACGCTGGTTCTGTCCTATGTCGGCATCTCCGTCTCGCTTCCGCTGGGCGTCATGCTGGCGCTCGGCCGCCGCTCCAAGCTGCCGGTGTTGAAGATGCTCTCGGTGATCTTCATCGAGGCCGTACGCGGCGTGCCGCTGGTCACCGTGCTGTTCATGGCCAGTGTCATGCTGCCGCTTTTCCTGCCGCCGGGCACCACCTTCGACAAGCTGCTGCGCGCCATCATCGGCGTGTCGCTGTTCGCCTCGGCCTACATGGCCGAAGTGATCCGCGGCGGCCTGCAGGCGATCCCCAAGGGCCAGTACGAGGGCGCCGATTCGCTCGGCCTCGGCTACTGGCAGAAGATGGGGCTCATCGTCCTGCCGCAGGCGCTGAAGCTGGTCATCCCGGGCATCGTCAACACCTTCATCGGTCTGTTCAAGGACACCAGCCTGGTCTCCATCATCGGCATGTTCGACCTGCTCGGCATCGTGCGCCAGAGCTTCTCGGACACCAACTGGGCCTCGCCGCAGACGCCGATGACGGGTCTCGTCTTCGCCGGTTTCGTCTTCTGGCTCTTCTGCTTCGGCATGTCGCGCTATTCGATCTACACCGAACGACGCCTGGATACCGGCCACAGGAAATAGGCAGTCAATAAAGAGCCACGCAGAAGGGGAACCAGACGATGGCCATCGAAAACGCTGTCAGCGCCGAGGAGATACAGTTCGATCCCGGCAAGATGACGATTTCCGACACCGAAGTCGCGATCGAGATCGTCGGCATGCACAAGTGGTACGGCGAGTTCCACGTGCTGAAGGACATCAACCTCAAGGTGATGCGCGGCGAGCGCATCGTCATCTGCGGTCCGTCCGGCTCCGGCAAGTCGACGCTGATCCGCTGCATCAACCGGCTGGAGGAACACCAGAAGGGCAAGATCATCGTCGACGGCATCGAGCTCACCAACGATCTGAAGCGCATCGACGAGATCCGCCGCGAGGTCGGCATGGTGTTTCAGCACTTCAACCTGTTCCCGCATTTGACGATCCTGGAGAACTGCACGCTGGCGCCGATCTGGGTGCGCAAGATGCCGAAGAAGCAGGCGGAGGAGGTGGCCATGCACTTCCTCAAG
>JAEYYP010000035.1 GCA_023428425.1 Pseudomonadota bacterium | reverse complement strand
ATCCGGTCGATACCTACTACAACTATCTCGTGCCCACCGTGGTCGAGCAGACCAGCCGGGGCGAGCGTGCCTTCGATATCTATTCGCGTCTCCTCAAGGAGCGCATCATCTTCGTGACGGGGCAGGTCGAGGACGGCATGGCCTCCCTGATCACCGCGCAGTTGCTTTTCCTCGAGTCGGAGAACCCGAAGAAGGAAATCAACATGTACATCAATTCGCCGGGTGGCGTGGTGACGTCCGGCCTCGGCATCTACGACACGATGCAGTTCATCCGTCCGCCGGTGGCGACGCTCTGCATGGGACAGGCGGCCTCGATGGGCTCGCTGCTGCTCGCCGGTGGCGAAGCCGGCATGCGCGGCTCGCTGCCCAACGCCTCGATCATGGTGCACCAGCCCTCCGGTGGCTATCAGGGCCAGGCGACGGACATCATGATTCACGCCCAGTTCACCGAGAAGCTGAAGCGCCGGCTCAACGAAATCTACGTCCGGCACACCAAGCAGGACTACGAGGCGATCCACAACGCGCTCGAACGCGATCGCTTCCTCAGCCCGCAGGAAGCCAAGGATTTCGGCCTCATCGACCAGATTTTCGAGAAGCGTGCCGAACCGGACGCTTCGTGACACCTTTAGCTATTAAGGTGAACGACAAGGCCACACCTGAGTGTGACACTTGTGTGATTGTGTGGGTCCCGGCTGGCCGATAAGGTCGGTCGGGCTTACATTTTGTTTAGGTATCCGGGGCTAGCGTTCGTGCCAGACTCGGGGATTGGGAGCCCTAACTCCCTGGAGTGACAGATGTCCAAGGACACCACCACCGGCGAATCCTCCAAGAACACGCTCTACTGCTCGTTCTGCGGCAAGTCCCAGCACGAGGTCAGGAAGCTGATCGCCGGCCCGACCGTATTCATCTGCGATGAATGCGTCGAACTCTGCATGGACATCATCCGCGAGGAGAACAAGACCTCGACGCTGAAGTCCGCCGATGGCGTGCCGACTCCCGCCGAGATCTGCAAGGTCCTCGACGACTACGTGATCGGCCAGGCCCGTGCCAAGCGCAACCTGTCGGTGGCGGTGCACAACCACTACAAGCGGCTGCACCACGCCACCAAGAACCAGGACATCGAGCTGGCGAAGTCCAACATCCTGCTGATCGGCCCGACCGGTACCGGCAAGACGCTCCTGGCCCAGACGCTGGCGCGCATCCTCGATGTGCCCTTCACCATGGCCGACGCGACGACGCTGACAGAAGCCGGCTACGTCGGCGAGGACGTCGAGAACATCATCCTCAAGCTGCTGCAGGCCGCCGACTACAATGTCGAGAAGGCCCAGCGCGGCATCGTCTACATCGATGAGGTCGACAAGATCAGCCGCAAGTCCGACAACCCGTCGATCACCCGCGACGTGTCGGGCGAAGGCGTGCAGCAGGCCCTCCTCAAGATCATGGAGGGCACCGTCGCTTCCGTGCCGCCGCAGGGTGGCCGCAAGCATCCGCAGCAGGAGTTCCTGCAGGTGGACACGACCAACATTCTCTTCATCTGCGGCGGCGCGTTTGCCGGGCTCGAGAAGATCATCGCTGCGCGCGGCGAGGGTTCGGGCATCGGCTTCTCGGCCGTGGTGAAGGACCCGCGCGATCGCCGCGTCGGCGACCTGCTCAAGGACGTGCAGCCCGAGGATCTGGTGAAGTTCGGCCTCATCCCCGAGTTCATCGGCCGTCTGCCTGTGCTGGCAACCCTAGAGGACCTCGACGAAGCGGCCCTGATCGAGATCCTGACGCAGCCGAAGAACGCATTGGTGCGCCAGTACCAGCGCCTGTTCTCGATGGAGGAAGTCGAGCTCACGTTCCACGAGGACGCGCTCAAGGCGATCGCCCGGCATGCCATCGAGCGCAAGACCGGCGCCCGCGGCCTCCGTTCGATCATGGAAGCCATCCTGCTCGACACGATGTACGACCTGCCTTCGCTCGAAGGCGTCGAGGAAGTGGTGATCAGCGAGGAAGTGGTGACCGGCAAGGACGTCCGCCCGCTCTACATCTACGCCGAGCGGAAGAAGGAAGAGCAGAGCGCCTGATCGCGCCGCTGCCGTCCACGAGTTCGAGGCCCCGCTACGCAATTGCGGGGCCTTTGCTTTGCCGGCAGGCTGTCGCATATAGCCGGGGCAGGAGGTGCGCATGCGGATTGGCGTGGCCCTGGGGAGCGGAGCGGCGCGCGGGCTGGCGCATATCCCCTACATCGAGGCGCTCGACGAGCTTGGGCTCCAGCCGTCGATCATTGCCGGATCATCGATCGGCGCGCTGATCGGATCAGGCTGGGCGAATGGCATGACCGGTGGCGAGTTGCGCGAGCACGCTCTGAGCGTGCTGGGCAGCCTGCAGCAGATCGCCAGCACCTACTGGAGCCGAGGACGGTTCAGCCTCACGCAGCTGCTGAGCACGGGCCTCTCCATCCAGGTCGATCCGATGGGCGTGACCCATGCCTTCCTGCCCGATGGCTTTCCCGACGATTTCGCCGAGCTGAAGCTGCCCTTCTTCGCCATCGCCACGGACTACTACACTTGGCGCGAGGTGGTGTTCGGCACCGGACCAGTGCGCCAGGCGATTGCGGCATCGATGGCGATTCCGAGTCTCTTCCGGCCAGTGGCCGCCAATGGCAGCTACTATATGGATGGCGGGGTGACCAACCCGCTGCCGCTCGGCCATGTGGTCGGCAAGTGCGATGTCACCATCGGCATCGACGTGCAGCGCACACCAGACCCGACGCTCGCCGTCCGTGAGCCCAATCCGGTCGATGCGGCCATCGTTGCGACTGAGATCATGTCGCAGCGGCTGGTGGATGCCACCGTCGCCAAGTACCATCCCGACGTCTATGTGCACGCCGAGGTCGGCCCGTTCGGAGGAAGCGAGTTCTGGCGCGTGCGCGAAATTCTCGAGCACGCGTCCGGCGGCAAGGATGCCTTCAAGCGGGCCGTGGAAGGGGCCATCGCCATCGCCGAGTTGCGGCAGCGTGGGGGAGCGGTGTGAGCGAGATGCCGGCCGACCTGGCCGCGATCATCCGGGAGCTCGCGGAAGGGCACGATGCGCTCGTGGACCGCTCCAGCCGCATCTCCGAGCATTACCGCCGTGCGGGAGCATCGAGCGGCGTTGTCGGCGAGCAGTCCGATGCCGTCGCCTATGCCCTGAGCCGCATGCCCGCCACCTACGCCGCCGTCTCGCGGGTGCTGCGCGAGTTGCAAGAACGGGCCCCCGACTTCGCGCCCACCACCATGCTCGATGCTGGCGCAGGGCCGGGAACGGCCGCCTGGGCAGTGGGCGCTCGCTATGACGGGCTCGCAAAGACCCTGTTCGACCACAACCGGGCCTTCATTGACTTGGCGCGAACTATTGCTGCCGACCTGTCTGCCTCGGCGGAGGTGCTTCAGCACGATCTCGGACGCTTCGACCTCGGCCGGCGCTTCGATCTCGTCACCTGCGCCTATGCGCTGACCGAGTTGGGCGATACCGCCATGACGAGCGCCGCGGAGAGGCTGTGGCGGCATACCGACGGCGTGCTGGCGATCGTCGAGCCAGGGCGTCCGCGCGACTACGGACGGCTGATGGCGGCCCGGGCGCGCCTTGTCGAACTTGGTGGCACAGTGCTTGCCCCGTGTCCCCACGACAGCCCCTGTCCGCTGGTCGCGCCCGACTGGTGCCACTTCTCTGTCCGCTTGAGCCGCAGCCGCGACCACATGCGCATGAAGGGCGGCACGCTCGGCTATGAAGACGAGAAGTTCAGCTACCTCGTCGTTGCCCGGCCTGGCATCGGCACGCGCACGCCGGCCCGGGTGATCCGGCCGCCCGAGACGAACAAATTCTCGGTTTCGCTGCCCCTCTGCGCCCCGCGGGGCGTCGAGCAGCGGGTGGTGCCGAGCCGGGACAAGCCGGCCTTCAAGGCCGCGAAGAAGCTCGACTGGGGTGACAGCTGCTCCTGACCATAGCGCCCTTGCGGGGCGGAAGGCGCGGGACTACGGTCCGCCCGACCGTTTAGGAGGACCTCATGAAGTTCAAGGACATCCTGGGCACGATCGGCGACACGCCGGTGGTGCGCATCAACAAGCTGGCCCCGGCGCATGTGAAGCTCTACGTCAAGGTCGAGGCCTTCAACCCGCTCGGGTCGGTCAAGGACCGCCTGGCGCTCGGCGTCATCGAGGCGGCCGAGAAGTCCGGCGCGCTGAAGCCTGGGCAGACCGTCGTCGAGGCAACCTCCGGCAATACCGGCATCGGCCTCGCCATGGTCTGCGCCGCCAAGGGCTACCCGCTGGTGGTGACCATGGCAGAGAGTTTTTCGGTCGAGCGCCGCAAGCTCATGCGTTTCCTCGGCGCCAAGGTGGTGCTGACTCCGGCGGCCGAGCGCGCCAACGGCATGGTCCGCAAGGCCGAGGAACTGGCGCTGCAGAACGGCTGGTTCCAGACGCGGCAGTTCGAGAACGACGCGAACCCCGAAATGCACTCGCGCACCACGGCGCAGGAGATCCTCAAGGACTTCGCCGATGAACCGCTGAACTACTGGGTCACCGGTTTCGGCACCGGCGGCACGCTGACCGGCGTCGGCCGCGTGCTACGCAAGTCGTCGCCGAACACGAAGATCATCGTTGCCGAGCCCGAGGGAGCGCCGATGCTGACCAGCGGCGAGCCGCAGGAGCGTCGGGCCGACCACGCCGCAACCGGCAGCCACCCGGCCTGGAAGCCGCATCCCTACCAGGGTTGGAGCCCGGATTTCATCCCTTGGGTCACCAACCACGCCATAACCGAGAAGCTCATCGACGAGGTCGTCACCACGTCCGGCCCCGAGGGCATGAAGTGCTCGATGGACCTCGCGCAGAAGGAAGGCATCTTCGTCGGTATTTCGGCCGGCGGCACTTTCGCTGCGGCGTTGAAGGTGGCCGAGAAAGCGCCGGCTGGTTCAACCATCCTGGCGATGCTCCCGGACACCGGCGAGCGCTACCTGTCGACGCCGCTGTTCGCCGACGTGCCCGCAGACATGACCCCGGAGGAGGAGGCCATTTCGCACTCCACCCCCGGCCAGCACCTGCCGCCGAAGCCGGCGGCGTAAGCTTGTGAGATCGAGGCGGCTCTCAGGCCGCCTCTTTCGATTCCGGCCCGACATACACCGATTTCGGCCGGATGAGCTTGCCGGTGGTCGCCTGCTCGCGGGCGTGGGCGATCCAGCCGCCGACGCGGCCGATGGCGAATACGGCCGTGAAGGTTTCCCGCGGGAAGCCGAGGGCCTCGAGCAGCAGCGCGGTGTAGAACTCGACGTTGGTCAGCAGCGGCCGGTCTGGCTTGTGCCGCTTGAGGGCCGCCAGCGCGGCGGATTCCACCGCTCCTGCCAGCGCCATACGCGTTGCATCGACGTTACCTGTCGCCCTGAGGCGACCGAGTGCTGCCGAGAGTGCGTCGGCGCGTGGATCGCGCACGCGGTAGATGCGGTGGCCGAACCCCATCAGCCGCTCGCCGCGCGCCAGCGCCGCGTCGACCCAGCCCTCGGCCTTGTCGATCGAGCCCACCGCGTCGAGCATGTCGAGCACCGGCCCCGGCGCGCCGCCATGTAGCGGTCCCTTCAGTGCGCCGAGCGCGGCAAGCACGGAGGAAGCGAGCCCCGCCTGCGTCGAGGCCACCACGCGGGCCGTGAAGGTCGAGGCGTTGAGCCCGTGGTCGGACACGGTCACGAGGTAGGTGTCGAGCCCGTCCGCCATTCCCCTCGGCGCATCGGCACCACGGAGCATGCGCAGGATGTCGGCGGCGTGCCCGAGATCGGCATCTGGTGCCACCGGAGCCACGCCGCGGGCCTGCCGCAGCACTGCGGGCAGCAGCACCCCAGGCGCCGCTGCGATCATCAGGGCGGTCTCGAGGTCGGTACCGTCAGGCAGGGCGCCCATCAGCATCCGCATTGCATCGAAGGGCGCGAGGCCCTTGGCTGCCGGCAAGCGATCCTCCATCGCCTCGAACACTCTTGCGCGCGCGGCGGCGAGCGGGCGGGTCAGATCGCGGGGCAGGGCGGGGAAGAATCCCTCCCACAGCAGCCCCAGAACATGCTCGTAGCTCACCCGCCCGGCGAGCGCCGGGAGCGGCAGCCCGCGGATTACCAGCCACCCGGCCAGCCCATCGACATCGGAGAGCACCGTCTCGGCGGCGACCACGTTTTCCAGTCCGTCATGCATCTTGCACCTCGCTTTTCCAGCAAAGTAGGATGATCAAGATTGACGTCAATCTTGATGAAATCGATCAATGTGAGGCACCCATGTGGCTGACCGCCAGCGAAGCCTTGTCGCGCCTCGGCTCGAAGCCGCAGTCGCTCTATGCCAGCGTCAGCCGCGGTCGCATCCGGGCGAAGTCCGATCCCGCCGACAGTCGCAAGAGCCTTTACAGCGCCGAGGATGTCGACCGGCTCGCGGCCCGCAGCAAGGGCCGGCGCAGCGCTACCACGGTTGCGGCAGAGACGATCAATTGGGGCGATCCGGTCCTGCCGTCGGCCATCTCCACAATCAGTCATGGCCGGATCTACTATCGCGGTCGCGAGGTTGGCGCCCTCAGCCGGACGGCGACGCTGGAGGAGGTTGCCGCGTTGCTGTGGGAGGCGGATCCGGTCATTGACCGGGGTGGAGCAAAGCAGGAGACGCCGGGTCTTGTTGCGGCGTATGCGGCGCTGGCGGAGTTGTCCGCGACCCTGCCGCCCAGTCTCGGCCGCAGCGCCATCGTACTTCGCGGCGATGCCTCACGCGTCTTCTCTGCGCTCGCCGAAGCGCTGCTTGGGTCGGGCTCGGGGCCCGTGCACCTTCGTCTCGCCGCGAGATACGGGCGCCCCAACGCCGGCGAGGCGCTGCGACGCGCCCTCGTGCTGCTCGCCGACCATGAGCTCAACGCGTCGACCTTCGCCGCCCGCGTCGCCGTCTCAACGGGCGCTTCGCTTGCCGCCGGCACATTGGCCGGGCTCGCGACCCTCAACGGCCCGCTGCACGGTACCGCCTCCAGTGCCGTCCTGGCCCTGGTCCACGACATCGCGGCCGACCCAGTCGGCGTTGAAGGCGCTCTGCGCGACTGGCTCGGAGAAGGCCGCGTCGTGCCCGGCTTCGGCCATCGCCTCTACCCCTTCGGCGACCCGCGCGCCGCCGAGTTGCTCGCCGCCATCGACGTGCCTGTGGGATATCGCGCTCTCCTCGATGCGGCCGACGCTGTTATCGGCGACTACCCGAACGTCGATTTCGCCCTGGCCGCCCTGACTGTCGCCTACGATCTCCCACCCGAGGCGCCGCTCATCATCTTCGGGCTGGCCCGCGCAGTGGGCTGGATGGCGCACATGCTCGAACAGATACAATCCGGTTCGATTATTCGGCCACGCGCCCGCTATGTTGGTGTATCCTCTGCTGATGCAGATGCGGCACAGGACACTCGCTAACGGGACGCATACCCGTCATTCCGGGCAGGTTGACTTGCCCTTTGGTCCTGGCGCCCTATTTAATCAGCAGAATCAGGCTCGCCCGCCGCTCAGGGGGCAGCCGGATTGCTAGACGGATGCGTGCCCCAGGTCCTCCCTCCTCTCGCGCGCATCCCGGGAAAGGACCAAATATGTCAGACGTGACCACAGGCGGCGCCGGCTTCGATCGAGATCGGGTGTACCCGGTGCTGCCGTTGCGCGATATCGTCGTCTTTCCAGGCATGATCGTGCCGCTCTTCGTCGGCCGCGAGAAGTCGGTGAAGGCGCTCGAAGAGGTGATGCGCGACGACAAGCACATCCTCGTCGTCACCCAGAAGAATGCCCAGGACGACGATCCGTCGCCCGACGAGATCTACGCGACCGGGACCATCGCCTCGGTGCTGCAGCTGCTGAAGCTGCCCGATGGCACCGTCAAGGTGCTGGTCGAAGGCCTTCGCCGCGCGAAGATCGACAAGTACCTGCAGACGGTCGATTACTTCGAGGCCGAGGCCACCACGCTTCCCGAACCCGAGGAAGACGAGACCGAACTGGAGGCGCTGGCCCGTTCGGCCCAGTCCGAGTTCGAGAACTACGTCAAGCTGAACAAGAAGATCAGCGCCGAGGTCGTGAACGCCGTCGGTCAGATCACCAACCACTCCAAGCTCGCCGACACTATTGCCAGCCACCTGGTGATCAAGATCGAGCAGAAGGAAGACCTGCTCGCAACCACCGCCGTCTCCGAACGGCTGCAGAAGGTGCTCGGCCTCATGGAGGGCGAGATCGGTGTTCTGCAGGTGGAAAAGCGCATCCGCTCCCGCGTCAAGCGCCAGATGGAGAAGACGCAGCGCGAGTACTACCTCCACGAGCAGATGAAGGCGATCCAGCGCGAGCTGGGCGACGGCGAGGAAGGCAGCAACGAGCTTGCCGAACTCGAAGACAAGATCAAGGCGACCAAGCTCTCGAAGGAAGCCCGCACCAAGGCGGATGCCGAACTCAAGAAGCTCAAGACCATGAGCCCGATGTCGGCCGAGGCTACGGTTGTCCGCAACTACCTCGACTGGCTGCTGACCCTCCCGTGGGGCAAGAAGAGCAAGGTCAAGCGCGACCTGGTCTACGCCGAGCAGGTGCTGGACGAGGATCACTACGGCCTCGAGAAGGTCAAGGAGCGCATCCTCGAGTACCTGGCGGTGCAGTCGCGCACCGGCAAGCTCAAGGGGCCGATCCTCTGCCTCGTCGGCCCTCCGGGCGTCGGCAAGACCTCGCTCGGCAAGTCGATCGCCAAGGCGACGGGCCGCGAGTTCGTGCGCATGGCCCTCGGTGGCGTGCGTGACGAAGCCGAGATCCGCGGTCACCGCCGCACCTATATCGGCTCCATGCCCGGCAAGGTGATCCAGTCGCTCAAGAAGGCCGGCAAGTCCAACCCGCTCTTCCTGCTCGACGAGATCGACAAGATGGGCCAGGACTTCCGCGGCGATCCATCGTCGGCGCTGCTCGAGGTGCTCGATCCGGAACAGAACAACACGTTCTCGGATCACTACCTCGAAGTCGACTACGACCTCTCGGACGTGATGTTCGTCACGACCTCGAATACGCTCAACATTCCCGGTCCGCTGATGGACCGCATGGAGATCATCCGTCTCTCGGGCTACACCGAGGATGAGAAGTTCGAGATCGCCCGCCGTCACCTGATCCCGGAGACGCTGAAGGAAAACGGACTGCAGCCCAAGGAGTTCGTCCTCGACGACGAGCAGTTGATGGCCGTGGTGCGGAACTACACCCGCGAAGCCGGCGTGCGTAACCTGAAGCGCGAGTTGTCGAAGCTCATGCGGAAGGCCGTTCGCGACATCCTGGTCAAGAAGACGACCAAGGTCGTGATCACTGCCGAGCTGCTCGAGGAGTATCTGGGCCCGGCCTTCTTCCGCAACGACAAGCTCGATGCGGAGCCGCAGATCGGTGCCGTGACGGGTCTCGCGTGGACCTCGGTGGGTGGCGAAATCCTCACCATCGAAGGCGTGATGACGCACGGCAAGGGTCGCATGACGGTTACGGGTAACCTCAAGGAGGTGATGAAGGAATCCATTACCGCCGCCTCGGGTTACGTGCGGTCGCGCTCGATCGATTTCGGCATCAAGCCGCCGCTGTTCGATACGCGCGACATCCACCTGCACGTGCCGGAAGGTGCGACGCCGAAGGATGGTCCGTCCGCCGGCATCGCCATGGCCACCGCCATCGTGTCGCTGATGACCAACATCCCGGTCCGCAACGACATCGCCATGACGGGCGAGGTCACCCTGCGCGGCCGCGTGCTGCCCATCGGTGGCCTCAAGGAGAAGCTGCTCGCAGCGCTCCGCTCGGGAATCAAGACGGTCCTGATCCCCGAGGAGAACACCCGCGATCTCAAGGAGATCCCGGAGAACGTGACCAAGGGACTGGAGATCATCCCGGTGAGCCGGATGGACGAGGTGCTGAGCCGCGCCCTGATCCGGCAGCCCGAGCCGATCGAGTGGAAGTACGACGAGGAAAAGCCGGCCGTCCCGGCGGCCGCTCCTGTCGACGGCGAAGAGGCTGGTTCCAGCCTGCCGCACTGACCCGTACGTGCCACTCCTACGACAAGCTGATTGACGGCGCCTCCGGGCGCCGTTCTTCATTTACGGGGGGCTTAGGAGGATTCCGAATGGACGAGGCACTGCTCGCCGCGGTGGTCGACCGCATCATGCCGGCTGACCGCGACCCTGGAGCGATTGCGCTCGGCGCCCTCGAATACCTCCGGCGTCACTTCCTCGATCGTCCGGCCGACGCCACGCTGATAGCCGGCGGCCTCGCGATGCTGGGAACCTCGTCGGCCAACGAGCTCGATCTCACCGCCCTCGGCGATCTGCCGTGGTTCCGTCTTCTCACCGAACTGGTCGCCGAGGGCGTCTACGCCGATCCTGGCAATGGCGGCAACGCGCAGGCCGCGGCGTGGAACATGATCGGCTATGACCATGGCTTGCCCGACGGCCCGAACGGCCCAGATGCCCGGGAAGGCCAACCGGCCCGTGGATATTCCGGCAGCCTCGACTATGATGTCATCATCGTTGGCGCCGGAGCGGGAGGCGGCATAGCGGCCGGCGTCCTCGCCGAGGCAGGCAAGCACGTCCTGCTGCTCGAGCGCGGACTGAGCCGAAGCTACGCCGACAGCGGGTACCGCGACCATCTGCGCAACCACCGGCTTGCCCTCTACGGCCACAATACCGGTCCGGATCTTGGCGGGAATCCGCGCGTCTTCGTTGATCGCGACGGCGTCGAGCACATCGTTCCGCCGCACGACGGACGCTACCACAATATCGCCGCGGCGGTGGGTAGTGGCACGCTGGTCTACGGTGGGCAGGCCTGGCGCTTCCATCGCGACGATTTTCGGATGGCGAGCACTTATGGCGTGCCGGCGGGCTCGTCGCTCACCGACTGGCCGATCACCTACGACGAACTCGCGCCATGGTACGAGCGCGCCGAATGGGAAATCGGTGTCTCAGGGCAGGGGGCTGCGCACAGCCACGAACAATCCCGCGCCCGCGAATACCCGATGCCGCCGCTTCCCGAGTCGATCGCCGCCGCAGCGTTGAGACGGGGCGCCAACGAGCTGGGGATCACCACGACCCGCGTGCCGCTGGCCATCAACAGCGTCGCCCGCGACAACCGGGCGGCCTGTATCGCCTGCGGCAGTTGCGTCGGCTTCCCGTGCCCGTCGGACGCCAAGAACGGCACGCAGAACACGATGGTAGTGCGCGCCCTCGCCACGGGGCGCACCCATCTCGTTACCGGCGCAATGGTCGGGCGCCTCGAAACCGACAGTGCCGGCAAGGTCACCGGCGTTCGTTTCGCCGACGCCACGGGCGCCGAACACACGGTTCATGCCAAGGCCGTTGTCCTCGCCGGCGGAGCCATCGAAACCGCCCGGCTGCTGCTCAACTCGCGCTCGGCCCGCGAGCCGAACGGGCTCGGCAACAACAACGACCAGGTCGGGCGCAACCTGCAGGGGCATGTCTATCCGATCGCCTACGGGCTGTTCGACGAGGCCGTGCACGGTTCACGCGGGCCAGGCGTCGGCATCGCCACTACCGCGTGGAGCCACGGCAATCCCGGCATCGTCGGCGGAGGCATGCTCGCGGACGACTTTGTTCAGCCGCCGATCATCTTCTGGAAAAACGTCCTGCCCCCCGACCAGCAGCGCTGGGGCCTCCCGGCCAAGGACTTCATGCGCGATCGCTACCACCATGTCCTGCGCATCGCGGGGCCGGTCCATGAGATCCCCAATCCCGCCGCGCGAGTGACCGTCTCCGGGAGCGTCCGGGACCGGTGGAACCTCCCCGTGGCCCGCCTGTCAGGGTTGGTCCACCCTGAAACCACTCGCACGGCGCGCTACATGTTCGAGCGGGCGCAGGATTGGCTCCGTGCCTCAGGTGCCAGCCGCATCTGGGGCACGTCGCCGAATCCGGGCTTCTCCGGCGGGCAGCACCAGGCTGGAACCTGCCGGATGGGCAGCGATCCAGCCACTTCGGTCACCGACACGTCCGCCCGCGTGTGGGGACACGACAACCTCTACATCGCCGATGGCTCCGTGCACCCCACCAATGGCGGCTTCAACCCGGTGCTGACCATCATGGCGCTCGCCTTTCGCACCGCCGACGGTGCTGCGCGGGCGCTGTAGCGTGGTTGCCGGAGCATTTCGTTAATGGGTGGTAATTTATGTGATCGCGTCGGCGTGAAGAGAACGCTTTTTCGCCGCCATGCCGTCACGCGCCCGCCGCGAGTCGGCTGCAGAAATTCCGACAGCTGAACTGCCAATGAATATTGCGCTCAGCGCCGGGTCAGTCGCCAGGCGCTATCACTGGATCCAACGGCATGATGCCGTGCCCGAAACGAGGACCGCTCCAATGAAGACCCCAATCGCCCTTGCTGCTCTTGCCTTGACTGTCGGCCTTTCGGGTGCCGCGCATGCAGAAGATATCACTCTGGGCGAGCCCGGCTACGGCGGCACTGGCTGCCCGGCGGGCACCGTGTCTGCGACGCTGAGCCCCGACGCCACTTCGCTCAGCCTGCTGTTCGACGGCTACATCGTGGAAGCCGGCGGCGACACGGGCAAGAGGTTCGATCGCAAGAGCTGCAACATCGCCATCCCGGTCCATGTGCCACAGGGCATCTCGGTTTCGATCATCGCGATCGACTACCGCGGCTACAATAACTTCTCTGCCGGCTCGGACTCGCAGTTCAACGTCGAGTACTTCTTCGCCGGTGCGCGCGGCCCGACCTTCACCCGCAAGTTCACCGGGCCCAAGGATGAGGACTACCTGATCCAGAACGAACTCAAGGCCCAGACCATCGTGTGGTCCAAGTGCGGCGCCGACGTGAACCTGCGCACCAACTCGTCGATCCGCGTCAACACCAAGAACAACCAGCAGGCCTTGGCCACTGTGGATAGCCAGGACGTGAGCGCCGCGATCGTTTACCAGCTGCAGTGGAAGAAGTGCTAAGCTCCTGAACACCATCGGGGGGTAGTCTCGACTGCCCCCCGCCTTGTCTCAGGAGTGCGTAACTTGAAGCTGTCCATCACCTTCGCCGCCTTTGCCCTCATGGCCACGCCGGCCTTCGCCGCACCATGCTTCTCGGCGTTTCCCTCCTTCGACAACAGCAACATCAACGTGTCGTTCACCGACATGGTCGCGACGCCCGGAGTTGAAGCGTCGTGCGACGTGGTGACCGACCCGGTCGTCATCAACAACGAAGACAGCACGCCTGATGGCGCAATCTATGCTTATTCGTCGGAATACCGGGTCGACAGCGCCACCGGTGACACCATCCACCTCGAGACGACGGAAAACGGCATAGCGCGCGTCTGGACGATGCCCGGCAGCGACAGCGATTCGTCCTATGCCCGCAACTACCTGGGGGTAATCAAGGGCGACAGTCTTCAGTCGGATATCGTGCTGAACGTCGACAGTCCGGATGACAACCCGGCTGAACTCGTCAGCCTCGACTACAACTTTCTCGGCTACACGACGCTGGACGAGCAAGCCGCATCACTCGAGCACATTTCATCCGCGCAGACTGCAGTCGTCACTCATCTCAACGCCACTGCCGGGCTCATCCTCGGAGCCAACAAGCCGATCGAGCGCGGCGACGAGATTGGCCTGATCGGCGCCATCGGTTCACACACTGTGGGCGTCACCGGCCACTATAATTTCGGCGATGGCTTCAGCTTCGATGGCGGCGCCGCGCTTTTCGAACAGTCGGTCGGTGGCGCAACTACCAGTGGTGTCATGCTCGGCGGCAAGGCCGGCTACCTGCAGCCCGAGCACGGCAGTTCGTTCCGATTCCTCGGCAATGCGGGCCTGAGCGTGACACCGGACGCAAGCATGAGCTTCTCGCGCGACTACACGCTGTTCGGCGCAGGCGACAACTTTTCGGACGTTGCGACGTCCGGCGCCGCTAGCGGTAGCGGCACCATGCTGGGCGTGTGGGTTGAGGGCGGAGTCCTGATTGCGCCCGACGCAAACAACGAAGTCATCTTCAGCGCCAGCTTCGCGCGCAACTGGCTGAGCCTCGATGGCGTCTCCCAGGACCAGACCGACACAAATCCGTTCGCGGTGTCGCTGGATGATGGCACCCGCACCTACGACACGATCAAGGCGAAGGCGGCCTGGACTGCCGCGATAGCGCCGGACGTGAACCTCACAGCGCACGGCGCCATCGGCTACGTGCTAGCGCCTGACGACCTCGTCACCGACGTGGCACTTGTCGGTCCGTTGTCCGTCGGCGGACAGGACGAGGCGTTCGCCGAGTACGGGGCGCGAGTGGGTTGGAACGTCACGGAGACGACGCAGCTCGGCGCGTTCGTTGTCGGCTCGTCCGGCTCAGTCACCGGCACCCACCTCCAGATTGGTGCCGACGTCAGCATGAAGTTCTAGCACCGGCAAGCCGGGCAGGGGAGACGAAATGCAGTCCTTTGTTGCTACGGCTCTCGCCGCCACTCTGGTTCTTTCGGCGCTGACGACGCCGGCGTTCGCGGCTCCGGCGATCAAGTTGGGCAAGCCGGCCTATGGTGGTCCGGGTTGCCCGGCCGGTACGGCGTCGGCCTCGGTCGCCGGCGGAGGTACGCAACTCACCGTGAAGTTCTCGCAGTACCAGGTGGCGGCCGGCGGCTCGACCGGCAAGTCATTCGACCGCAAGGCGTGCTCCTTGTCGATCCCAGTCACCGTGCCGGCAGGTTACAGCGTGGCGGTGATCGCCGTCGATTTCACCGGCTACACCAACCTGCCATCGGGTGGTTCGGCGACGTTCAAGCTCGAGGAGTTCTTCCCTGGCGGGCAGGGGCCGGTGTTCTCCAGCGAGATCAAAGGCCCGAAGAAAGGCAAGTTCAACGCTTCCTCACAGGCGGCCGCAACCATTTGGTCCGCCTGCGGAACTTCGACGACGATGCGGACAAATACCAGCCTTCTGGTCCGCAGTTCAGGCGGCAAGGCGGCTTCCGCTTCCATCCGCACGCAGGATGTCAGTACGGCGATTGTCTACCGCCTGAGATACCGCAGCTGCTGATATCCGACTCCATCCCACGGGCGCTTTGGACCGCCATGCTGAACGGCGGATGAATCGCCTGTGACGTTTTTGCAACAGCAACTTTGAATCCCGGTTACCCCCCTATCGCGGCAACCTTTTGCTGAGGAACCTCGCCACATTCTGACCCTAAAAGGAGCAGAGGACAAACAGGGCGACCAGCAGAGAACGGCGCAATATTACAGCGCCGCAGCGATCTCTTCGCACGCTTGTCGCCTTGTGTCTGATCGGACTTGAGCCCGATGTCGCGCCCCTTTGCCGAGGGGCGCGTGGGTGTCCAG
>JAEYYP010000435.1 GCA_023428425.1 Pseudomonadota bacterium | reverse complement strand
CGGGGGAGGGGGACCGCGCATCGCAGATGCGGGGTGGAGGGGGCGTCTGGTAAGCGCCCGCACGACCTCACCCCAGCAGCCGCTCCGCCGCAATCTTCAGCACCGCCTTGAACGCCGTCAGGTCCGTCAGTTCGGCGCCCCTGGGCGCATCGCCGACCACCACCACGCCGCCGCGGTTCAGCACGCCGCCATGCATCATGAGGTTGTCGACGAATCCCATGTCCTCGATCATCAACCCGTCCGGTCCGCGTGCCCGCCCGGTCGCATCCACCGACCACTGGCCGGCATAGTGCATCTTCGTCCGCTCGCCGTGGTCGTCCTTGACGTTCGTGTAGGCGAAGGCCGGCTTGCCCTGGGCACACATGAAGCCGAGCTCGAAACACGTCCCCGTATCGGCCGCGATGCCGCGGAACGGCGTCAGGTTGGCAATGATCGCGTCGGCCGAGTTCATCAACTTTTCGTCGATCGCGCTGATCGCCAGACCCAGTTCCCACTTGGTGTCCGTCGCAGGGAACTCCAGGTCCCCGGGCGAGACCGGGATCATCCCCGCCTCCCGGGTCAGCGCGATCTTCTGGTCGAGCACTTCACGCGCATTGGCGAGAAACACCTCCGGACCAGCGAGATAGACGGACTTCGGCATCGTTTTTCCGTTCAGAAAGTGTTCATCATCATGTCGCCAAAGCGACCAAATCCCCACCAACGTAGGTGGCCGCGACATTGGCGCGGCTGGCACTGTGGAGGATTTGCTCAATCCGCTCAGTGGCTTGCGCCCCGAACAGGCGGATAGATCCGCCCGCCGCATTTGGATCGATGGCAATCGCGTCGAAATGGTAGCCCGGCGCAAAAATCCCCACCGGCAGGTCCAGCGCCTCGCCACCCCCCGCAGTCGCGAGGTGGAAAGCCGTTTTCATGTCAATAGTTGCGCCGGGATGTCCCCTTGTTTCACGTGGAACATCGGGGTCAACACCGGTCTCAAGCAGGCGCGAAGCCTGCACAGTCGTGCGACAGGCCTCGAACATCGAACTCGACGGGCCGCCGGAAATGTCGGTCCCGAGCCCGACATGCACGCCCCTTTGAAGAGCGCGACGCAACGGGAACACCGCGTTGGCGAAATACATGTTGCTCAGCGCACAATGCGCCACCCCGGCGCCCGCCGCGCGAACGGCATCCATGTCGTCATCGGTGAGAAACACCGAGTGCGCCAGAACCGTCTTCCGCGTCAGCAGCCCGAAGCCAGCGAGCGCGGTCGTGTCGGTATGGCCGTAGCGCTCGAGCGCATAGCCGTGCGCCCAGTCGCTCTCCGAGCAGTGCGTCTGCACGTGGCAGCCGCATTCGCGCGCCAGCGCCCCGAGCCCGGCCAGCGCCTCGTCGGTACAGGAGGGGATGAAGCGGGGCGTCACTACCGGCAGCACCCGATCATTCCCGGGCAGGGCGCGGATATGGTCGATGACGGCCCGTGTATCGGCAATAGCCACCTCGACCGTCTCGTCGCGGTAGTAGTCCGGCGAGGTGTCGTGGTTGTCCATCACCACCTTGCCGACCAGGCCGCGTTGCCCCTGTTCGAGGCAGATTTCGGCGAGCAACTGCGTCGCTTCGCGATGCACCGTGGCAAAGTAGAGCGCCGTCGTCGTGCCCCCCGCCAGCAGGTCGCGCACCAGAGTGCCGTAGGCCTCTCGCGCGAAATCCAGGTCGGCGTATCTCGCTTCGAGTGGAAACGTGTACTTGCCGAGCCAGACTTCCAGCGGCTCATCGAGCGCCAGCCCGAGCTGCGGGTATTGCGGCGCGTGGACGTGGAGGTCGACGAAACCCGGCAGTGCCACCTGCCCAGCCGGCAGCTCCAGCGCATCATCAGGCACACCCTCGGACGCCGGGGCGATGGAAGCGATCGTCCCGTCATCGCCAACGCGGATCACACGGTCGCGCAACACCTCGATCTCGCCGCGCACCGGCGCGTGGACGAAGTCACTGCGGATGGCGCGTCCGCGCAGTGTCTCCCTCACCAGACCACCTTGTGCTGCTCGCCGGTCTGCACGTTCACGAAGCCCTCGGGGCAGGCGTCGGTGGGCGCCACCAGCACCCAGCGCCAGGGCGAACAGGTCAGCGTCGCGAATTTCAGGTGCTCGGGGAAGCCGGGCTTCCACAGGTTGTCGCCGCCGGGGCGGTACATCCACTCCACCTTGGCCGCGGCCGCATAGAAGGCCTGCATATCCCTGTCATAAGCCTCGGCCGGGCGCGCCGTCATTAGCCCACCGATCTCGAAGCGCATCTCCGCGACCACTTCGCCCCTGTGCACCAGCACCCAGCCGCCATCAATCTCCTGCAGGCGGTTCACCGCCTTGGCCATGGCGGCGTCGGACGAGCCCACGCACCAGACATTGTGGTTGTCATGCGCCACCGACGAGCAGAGCGCCGTATCCTCGTCCACCGGCCCGCAGCCGGTCCAGAACATCTTGGCGACGGCGCCATCGCCGCGATAGCGGTCGATCAGTGCCCATTTGGTGATCAGGTTCTCGGTACCGCGCTGCACCTCGCCATCGACGACCGGCAGGGTCTCGGTCCAGAAATCCTCGTTCCAGTGAAACGGCCTCAACACCGCCGCCTGCATGGTGTCGCGACCGGGTTCGGCCTTGATGGCGAAGTCCGATGCCTGGAGCGTCCGGCCGATGTTCATGGTCTTCCTGGCCCAGTCCGGCCAGTCGATCGCGGCCAGCGGACCGGTGAACCGCTTGCCCTCCGACTGCAGCCTGCCATCGGCGTAGACGTGACGGATCGACAGCGTCCTGACGTCGTCTAGCAATACTATGTCGGCATAGCGCCCCGGTGCGATCGAGCCGACCCACTGGTCGATCCGCATGTGCCGGGCCGGGTTGATCGTCGCGCACTGGATGGCGATTTCGGGCGCCAGCCCGTACTCGATGGCGTGCCGCACGTTGTAATCCGACGCGCCCTTCTCCAGCGTCTCGGTGGCCGAGCGGTCGTCGGTGGTGAAGGCGACGTTCTGCCAGTCAGGCAGCCACGCGATCAGTTGCGGCATGATCACGTCGTAGGAGAAGGGCCGCAGCTCGGTGAAGATGCCGTGGCTCAGCCGCTGCCGCGCCTCCTCGAAGGCCCAGACCTCGTGGTCCGACGAGATGCCCGCCGCCGCAAACGCCGAGAGATCATGCGGATCGATCAGCCCGGAGCCATGCCCCTCGACCACGCCGCGCTTCTCGAACGTGGCGCCGATCATCCCCCACATGCGGACGTAGCCGGGGTTGTTGCTGTCCCACACCGACGGCCAGTCCATCACCTCGTCGAGGCTGACTGTCCCCATGTCGTGCTCGAGAAAGCCGGCCTGCTCTTCGTAGCCATAGTAGCCGCCCGATTCCTCCCAGGCGCTGGGCGGTACGGCCGATCCCGGCTGGATGAAGATCTTCAGCGGCGAGCCCGCCTCGCGCGCCATCTGCCAGAATTCCTGGTTCTTCGGCCCGTTGACGTTGGCGAACTCGTGGCTCGCCTCGCAGGTCCAGGTGTTTCCGCGCGGCACCACCAGCGCCGCCTCGTATTCGGGCGTGATGTGGGTCGACTCGATGTGCTTGTGCACCTCGCCAAAACCCGGCACGGCGCTCAGGTTCGGGTAGCTCACCCGCTCCTTCACCTCGCCGCGGTAGCTGCCGCGCGGCCCCACATAGGCGATGCGGCGCCCGGAGATGACGATCTCGTAGTCCTCGAGCCAGTCGCGAGAATGGACAGAGAGCATCCGACCCACTTCGATGGCAAGGTCGGCGGGGCGCTTGGCGAGCGACACCAGCAGCAGGTGCTGGCGGATCGCCACCTCGTCCTCGGGGTTCAGGATCAGGTCGTCGGGCAAGGTCATGCGGCGCTCGTTCGGGTCAAGCCATGCCGCTAGTAAAGCGGTTTACCGAATGGTGCGCAATGGCTCGCTCGTCGCAGGTTCGCCCGGTCAGGCCGCCAGGTCGGCCACGACCGCGTCCAGCACCGGCCAGCCCTTGTCGGTGACGCGGATGAAGCCGTTGGGCAGGGTCTCGACGAAGCCGATCGCCTTCAGCTCGTTGATCTGGCGGAGCGAGATGGCACGACCCGAAATGCGATGGAAGCGTTGCGGGTCGATGCCTTCGCGCAGGCGGAGGCCCATGACGAGCAGTTCGTCGCCCTCTTCTTCCCATGTGAGGATGTCGTCGGTGACAAGGCCGTGGCCGCGGGTCTGGACGCGCTTCTGCCAGTCGAACGGCATCTTCTCGGTGGCGGTGGCGTGGCGCTGGTTGTTGATAAGCAGCCGGCCATGGGCGCCCGGCCCGATGCCGGCATACTCGCCGTAGCGCCAGTAGATCAGGTTGTGCCGGCTCTCCTGCCCGGGGCGGGCATGGTTGGAGATTTCGTAGGCGGGGAGGCCCGCCTTGACGGTCATCTCCTGGGTCAGCTCGTAGAAATCGGCGCTCAGTTCCTCGTCCGGCATCTTCAGCTTGCCGGCGCGGAACAGGTCGTAATAGCGCGTGCCCTGCTCGATGGTGAGCTGGTAGAGCGACAGGTGCCCGGCCTCGGCCAGCCACAGCGCCTCGGTCAGCTCGTCCTGCCAGTCCTCGAGGGTCTGGCGCGGGCGGGTGTAGATGAGGTCGAAACTCGAACGCGGGAAGATCGACTGCGCCAGCCGCACGGCGGCGATCGCCTCATCCACGGTGTGCTTGCGGCCGAGTTCGGCCAGCGGGCCTTCGCGCAGGCTCTGCACGCCGAGCGAGACACGGTTCACCCCGGCGGCGCGGTAGCCGCGGAAGCGGTCGGCCTCGACCGAGGTCGGGTTGGCTTCGAGCGTAATCTCGGCCTTCTGATCGATTTCCCAGTGCCCGGCGATCGCGTCGAGGATGCCGGCTACCGAGCGCGGGTCCATCAGCGAGGGCGTGCCGCCGCCGAAGAAGATCGACTGGACGATGCGGCCGGGAGCCTGCTTCGCCATATAGGCGATTTCCTGGGCGTAGGACTCAACATACGCGGCTTCGTCGAAGGCGCCGCGATGCACGTGCGAGTTGAAGTCGCAGTAGGGGCACTTGGCGGCGCAGAAGGGCCAGTGGACATAGACGCCGAACAGGCCGTTGGTCCGTGGATCGTGGGAATTATGGCCCTCAGTGCTCAACCCCGCCTCCCAGCACGTCGTTGACGAAGAGGCCGAAGGCGCGGGCCCGGTGACTGAGGCCGACCTGCCCCGGAGCCCAGGAATGCTTCATCTCGGGCGGCATCTCGCCGAAGGTGATGTCGTGGCCCTGCGGCATGAAGACCGGATCGAAGCCGTGGCCCTGGGTGCCACGGGGCGGCCAGACGATGGTGCCCTCTATGCGGCCGACATAGACCTGGTCACGGCCATCGGGGTGGGCGAGGCAGAGCGTGGCGTTGAAGGCGCCCTTGCGTTCGCCCGGCTCGCTGGCGCCCGCCGCCTGCAGCGCATCCTCGACCCGCCGCATGCCGACGGCGAAGTCGCGGCCGTTGGGCGTCTCGGCCCAATTGGCGGTGTAGACGCCCGGCTTGCCGCCGAGCGCATCGATGGTGAGGCCGGAATCGTCGGCCAGCGCGATGAGGCCGGATGCCTTGGCCGAGGCGTGCGCCTTGATCCGGGCGTTCTCGACGAAAGTCGTGCCGGTCTCGTCGGGCTCGGGCAGGCCGAGGTCGCCGGCCGAGACGATGTCGAGCCCGAAGGGCGCCAGCAGTTCCTGGAATTCGCGCAGCTTGCCCGCATTGTGGGTCGCCAGCACCAGCCGGTCGCCGCGCCGCAATGTGAGCTTGTCCGCCATCAGGATAGGGCCGCTTTCTGGATGATCGAAAGTTCGGAGATGCCCTTTTCGGCCAGCGTCATCAGGCTGTTCAGCTCGTCGCGGCTGAACGGGACCTGCTCGGCGGTGCCCTGGATCTCGACGAAACTGCCCGAGCCGGTCAGCACGAAATTGGCGTCAGTGTGCGCCTCGACATCTTCGAGATAGTCGAGATCGAGCACCGGCGTGCCGCGGAAGATGCCGCAGGATATGGCGGCAACCGAGTCGCGGAGCGCCACGCCCTTGGTCAGCTTGCGCTCGTCGAGCCAGCGGATGGCATCGGCCAGCGCGACATAGGCGCCGGTGATCGAGGCGGTGCGGGTGCCGCCGTCGGCCTCCAGCACATCGCAATCGAGGGTGATCTGGTTCTCGCCGAGGGCCTGCATGTCGACCACGGCGCGCAGCGAGCGGCCGATCAGGCGCTGGATTTCCTGCGTCCGGCCCGACTGCTTGCCCTGCGTCGCCTCGCGGCGGGTGCGGCTGTCGGTAGCGCGCGGCAGCATGCCGTACTCGGCCGTCACCCAGCCCAGCCCCGAACCGCGCCGCCAGCTGGGCAGCGTCGTTTCGACCGAGGCCGTGACGAACACCTTGGTACGCCCGAAGGTGACGAGGCAACTGCCTTCGGCCTTGGGGGCGACGTTGCGTTCGAGGGTCACGGCCCGCATCTCAGAAGGCTGGCGTCCGGATGGGCGCATCAAATCACTCGGTATTGGTGGCGTTAACCGCCTCTTAACCCTCGCAGCAGGTGGGAACAAGCTTGGGGCGCTTGGCGGAGCACCGGTTTCCGCCTAAATGGTGAATATGGCTGAACGCGGAACAGTTTCCGAAGACGTGCTCGCGGTGCTGAATGCCCGCAGCCAGGACATCTTTCGCAAGCTGGTCGAGCGCTACCTCGACACCGGCACGCCCGTCGCCTCGCGCGATCTCGCCCGCATGCTGAGCACCGGGCTGTCGCCGGCCTCGGTCCGTAACGTGATGGCAGACCTCGAGGATCTTGGGCTGATCGCGGCCCCGCACACCTCGGCCGGGCGGTTGCCGACGCAGCAGGGCCTGCGCTTCTTCGTGGATGCGATGCTGGAGGTCGGTGCGGTCGACGAAGCCGAGAAGGCCCAGATCGCCCAGCAGATGCACGCCCCGTCGCACGGTTCGGGCGGCATCGAGGAACTGTTGACCGAAGCGAGCCAGCTGCTTTCCGGGCTGTCGCATGGCGCGGGCGTGGTGATCGCGCAGAAGTCGGATCTCGTGCTCAAGCATATCGAGTTCATCCGCCTCGATGCCGAACGCGCCATGGTGGTGCTGGTGGGCGAGGATGGCACGGTGGAAAACCGCGTGCTGCCGCTGCCCGCGGGCCTCACCGCCAGCGCGCTGACGCAGGCTTCGAACTATCTGGCGCACCTCGCCGTGGGCAAGACGCTGGCCGAGACCCGCAAGGCGATCCAGCAGCAGCGCGAGCAGACGCTGCACGAGCTCGATGAACTCAGCCGCAAGCTGGTGGAGGCGGGGCTGGCAACGCTCGCCGATTCGGGTACGGCCGCGCCGCCAACGGTGATCGTGCGCGGCCGCGCCAACCTCATCAACGACACCATGGCATCCGAGGAAATCCACCGGGTGCGCCAGCTCTTCGACGAACTCGAAAGCCGCGAGGGGCTGATCGACCTGCTCGGCGATGCCGAAAAGGCGCAAGGGGTGAAGATCTTCATCGGTTCGGAGAACAAGCTGTTCTCGCTGTCGGGCAGTTCGGTAATCCTGTCGCCCTACAAGGATGCGAACCAGAAGGTCGTCGGCGTGCTCGGCGTCATCGGTCCGACGCGGCTCAACTATGCCCGCGTGGTGCCGGTGGTCGACTATACCGCCAACGTCATCTCGTCGATCATGAGCCGCAAAGGCTGACGCCGAAAGCACGCCAAGGGTTGAATCTTCTGCCCCGTTGTCCGATATCGGGGCCAATTCCTGCCGCCAGAGGCGGCCTATCATTCCCAGGCCAGTGATGAACGACGAAACCAGCAAGCCCGAGGACAACAAGCCCACGCCAGAGGCGGCGAACGATACCGTCGCAGACGCAAAGAGCGGAACCGCCGAGGCGGCGGCCGTCGATCCGGTCGAAACGCTCAGGGCCGAGAACGCCGAGCTGCGTGACCGCCTGCTGCGCGCCGTCGCCGATATGGAGAACCTGCGCAAGCGCACCGAGCGCGAGATCGGCGACACCCGCTCGTACGCTATCGCCGGTTTCGCCCGCGACATGCTGACGGCGACCGATTCGCTTTCCCGCGCCCTGATGACCCTGCCGCACGAGGCCCGCGAAGCCGCCGACGCGACCACGAAGTCGCTGATCGAAGGCATCGAGATGACCGAGCGCGAGATGCAGCGTCTGCTCGCCAAGCACGGCGTGAAGCCGATCGAGGCCGAGGGCCAGAAATTCGACCCGCACAAGCACCAGGCGATGTTCGAGGTCCCCGACCCGACCCGTCCGGAAGGCACGGTGGTGCAGGTGGTACAGGCCGGCTTCGCCATCGGCGACCGCGTCCTTCGCCCGGCGATGGTCGGTGTCGCGAAGGGCGGCGGGGCCAACGGCCAGCCAGCCGAGGGCAGCGTCGACAAGAGCGTGTAGTTCAAAGGGCGTCCGCAAGGGCGCCCTTTTCGTTTCAGGGCGTCACCAGCGCCGGACAGGTGGCGGTGACGTCGTAGGGCGCCGTGGGCGAGGCGAGTTCCTCGAGCGCACGGGAGGTGTAGGTCTCGATCAGGTCGTCGGTGGCCTCGGCATCGAGCCCCGCCGCGGCGAGGAGGGTCGCGGCGCGGTCGAGCAGCTGGTCGGACCATTTCTGGTAGTCGTCGGACTCGGCATCGTTGCCGGCATCGGCCGCATCGGCGGCCAGCCAGTAGAAGGCACCGCCGCACCAGAGCAGGCGATCGGCTTCGGTCGGCACGTCCGTCGCGGCCCGCGTGGCGGCGGGTAGGGCGACCAGCAGCAAGGCGAACAGCACGCGGCGCATGGTGCGTTTCCTCAGGCGATGTCGCCGGCGACGATGCGGTTGACGCCGGCGGCGTTCATGTCGGCCCAGGCCTTGTTGAGCGAGCCATTGGTGTCGATGGCGCGGCACGCATCCTCGATCACGTACGTCTCGAAGCCGGCAGAGCGGGCATCGAGCGCCGTCCAGCTGACGCAGAAATCGGGGGCGAGGCCGGCGACGAACAGACGCCCGATGCCCCGCTCGCGCAGATAACCCTCGAGCCCCGTCTTGGTCTTGCGGTCGGCCTCCTCGAAGCCCGAATAGGAGTCGATGACCTCGTGGTAGCCCTTGCGAATGGTCATCTGGCTGTGGGGCAGCTCTATGTCCTTGGAGAACTGGGCGCCATGCGTGTCCCAAACGCAATGGTCGGGCCAGAGCACCTGCGGCCCGTATGGCAGACCGATGACCTCGAACGGCCTGGTGCCGGGGTGGCTCGAGGCGAACGAGATATGGCCCGGAGGGTGCCAGTCCTGCGTCATCACGACGTTCTCGAAGCGACGCCCGAGACGATTGATCGGGATGATGATTTCGTGACCACCGGTCACCGCCAGGCTGCCGCCGGGCAGGAAGTCGTACTGCATGTCGACCACGAGCAGGAGGTCGTCGGGGCGCGGAGTGATGGGCATGATGTATCTTCCTATTGCCCCAGAAGGGCCTTGCAATCTTCGAAGCTGGGCGACTGGTCGCGATCGTTCCAACCGCCGCCATTGACGACACGGGATACGCTGGCCTCCAGCTTCTGGCGGTAAGTCTCCAGGGCGGCGTCGGAATAGCCGGCCTCCAGGTAGATCGGCAGCGCCCGCTGGATCAGGCGCTTCGCGCCATTCTGGTAGGGCTGCGCCATGGTGAGCTTCTCGGGCGAGGCATCGGCCGGCTCATCGGCTACCATCAGTTCGAAGGCAGTCCCACACCAGAGGTCGCGCTCGGCATCGGCCGGCACGTCCTGTGCGAATGCCGCCACAGGAACGATGATCAGCAAGAAGGCGAGCGGGAAGCGCATCGAGGGGCCTGTTCGATACAAGACGGCCGGTTCTAGACCACAAGCGGTGAAGGAACCATAACCCCGTGGCCACATCGGGGCGGTCGTCCCGGCCAAATGTGGGCCGGACGGCTAATTCGACAATGTTGCCCGGGGCCGCTTGCACCCCCCAAAACCCCCTCCTATATAGCCCCCAAGGCCCGGCAGCGGGCCAAATCGAGGATTATCTCAACAAACGGGAATCCGGACTCCCGGCCACGGGGTCAAGGAACTGCCGACAGGGGTTCCATCCGGTTTCGCTAGGAAAGAGGCAGGACATGGGTAAAGTTATCGGTATCGACCTCGGTACGACCAACAGCTGCGTTGCCGTCATGGACGGTTCGACGCCCAAGGTCATCGAGAATGCCGAAGGCGCGCGTACCACGCCTTCGATGGTAGGTTTCACCAAGGACGGCGAGCGTCTGGTGGGCCAGCCGGCCAAGCGCCAGGCGGTCACCAACCCCGAGGGGACGATGTTCGCGGTCAAGCGCCTGATCGGTCGGCGCTACAACGACCCGATGGTCGAAAAGGACAAGGGCCTCGTGCCCTTCAAGATCGTCAACGCCGACAATGGCGACGCCTGGGTCCAGGTGGACGGCAAGAAGTATTCGCCGTCGGAAGTCTCGGCGATGATCCTGACCAAGATGAAGGAGACCGCCGAGTCGTATCTCGGCGAGACCGTCCCCCAGGCGGTGATCACGGTGCCGGCGTACTTCAACGACTCGCAGCGCCAGGCAACCAAGGATGCCGGCAAGATCGCCGGGCTTGAAGTCCTGCGCATCATCAACGAGCCGACGGCGGCAGCCCTCGCCTACGGCCTCGACAAGAAGAACAACGGCCTGATCGCGGTCTATGACCTCGGCGGCGGCACGTTCGACGTGTCGGTGCTCGAGATCGGCGACGGTGTGTTCGAGGTGAAGTCGACCAACGGCGACACGTTCCTCGGCGGCGAAGACTTCGACATGCGCCTCGTCGACTACTTCTCGGACGAGTTCAAGAAGGACCAGGGCATCGATCTGCGCAAGGACAAGCTTGCGCTGCAGCGCCTGAAGGAAGCGGCGGAAAAGGCCAAGATCGAGCTGTCGAGCTCGACCCAGACCGAAGTGAACCTGCCGTTCATCACCGCAGATGCCTCCGGCCCGAAGCACCTGACGCTTAAGCTCACCCGCGCCAAGCTGGAAAGCCTGGTCGACGACCTGATCCAGAAGACGGTCGATCCCTGCAAGCAGGCGCTGAAGGATGCCGGCGTCTCGGCCGCGCAGATCGATGAAGTCGTGCTCGTGGGCGGCATGAGCCGCATGCCCAAGGTGCAGGAGATCGTCAAGCAGCTGTTCGGCAAGGAGCCGCACAAGGGCGTCAACCCGGATGAGGTGGTTGCCATGGGCGCCGCCATCCAGGCCGGCGTGCTGCAGGGCGACGTCAAGGACGTGCTGCTGCTCGACGTGACCCCGCTGTCGCTCGGCATCGAGACGCTGGGTGGCGTGTTCACCCGCCTGATCGATCGCAACACGACGATCCCGACCAAGAAGAGCCAGACCTTCTCGACCGCCGAGGACAACCAGAACGCGGTGACGATCCGGGTCTTCCAGGGCGAGCGCGAGATGGCGGCGAACAACAAGCTGCTCGGCAATTTCGACCTTGCCGGCATTCCGCCGGCGCCGCGCGGCGTGCCGCAGATCGAGGTGACGTTCGACATCGACGCCAACGGCATCGTCAACGTCTCGGCCAAGGACAAGGGCACCGGCAAGGAGCAGGTGATCCGCATCCAGGCTTCGGGCGGCCTGTCGGATGCCGACATCGAGCGCATGGTCAAGGAAGCCGAGGCCAACGCCGACGCCGACAAGAAGAAGCGCGAAGCCGTCGAGGCCAAGAACCAGGCCGAATCGATGGTCCACTCGACCGAGAAGTCGCTCAAGGACTATGGCGACAAGGTCTCGGCCGACGACAAGCTGGCGATCGAAACGGCGCTCAACGACGTGCGCAACGTGCTCGAGAGCGACGACGCCGAGATGATCAAGGAAAAAACCGCGGCACTGGCCGAGGTTTCGATGAAGCTCGGCGAAGCAATGTACAAGGCCTCGCAGGCTGAAGCCGAAGCCAAGGCGGCCGGCACCGACCAGCAGGCCGATGACGATGTCGTCGACGCCGAGTACGAAGAGGTCAAGGACGACAAGAAGTCGGCCTGATCCCCGCAGACAGCAGACAATGCGAAAGGCCCGGAGCGATCCGGGCCTTTCTGTTTGATCCGAAAGCGATCAGAAGCGGTAGTTGACGCCCATCGAGATGGCGTGCGCCGAGTTCTCGTAGGTGTTTACCCAGTTGCCCGGGTAGATCACGCCATCGACCATTTCCAGGTCCTGCTGGCCAAGGTCCATATAGTTATACTCGGCAAATACCGACCAGCCATCGGCGATGGCATACTCGCCACCGACACCGAGCACGTAGCCCAGGCGGGTTGAGTCGGCCGTGCCGAGGAAGCTGGTGACCGGCGTCGTGTCGTAGTCGGTGTGGGTGTTGTTGATGAAAGCGATACCGGCGGTGCCATAGAGCAGCAGCGTCGGAGCGGCGAGGTAGCCCAGCCGACCCTTGAGGCTGCCGAACCAGTTGGTTTCGGTCGTGATGTACTCGGGAAATCCCGGACCCACGGGGAAGAAATCGTTGCTGCCCGAGGCGTCGGTGATGTCGATGGTACCGACGACACCGAGCACGATGCTGTCCATCTGCGCATCGCAGCCAGCACGGAGCCCCACCGATCCACCTGCCGCGACGTGACTTCCACCGTCGTAGAGGCCTGCGGCCAGGACAGTGTCGGTCGTCTGCGAGAGGTAGCCGACGCCGGCACCGACGTAGCAGCCACTCCAAGGCAACGAATCGGCAGGCACCTCGACTTCGACAATGCCGCCCAGCGGCAGATCGCTGGCGGTTGCAGCGCTGGTCAGCAGCACGGCAGCAAGAACGCCGGTTCGGAATACAGTCACGATTGGCCCCCGTGGAAGATCGATACTCAATTGCTAGAGCGGCCCTCGCATCGGTACAAGCCAGGCACCGAGTTGTTCATGCATTGAATTCGTCACGCATTGGCGTGCAGGCAACACGTGTGGGCGTTTCACGTGAATCCGCGGGGCCCGGTAGGCGGGACTGTGCCTCACCTCGAAATTGCCATCGACCCGCCCAACTCCCTTCACATCTGGCGCTAGACTCGGATGTCTTCGCGGCGGTGCGCGTCAGCAGCGGTGCGCCTGCGAGGGAGCGTCTGGTTCTGGGTCGGACGAGCGCTCGGGGCGGCAACTGAAGAGGACTTCGCCATGACATCGGTGGAGGTACGCGCGTTCGCTGCCAATGGCGGACGGACGTTCGTGGGGCCGGGCCAGCAGCCGGCCGAGCGGCTTGATGCCGACATGAGGCATGTGCTGTCGGTGCTGGCCCAGATGGGCGGCAAGCCGATCGAATCCCTTCGGACGCCCGAGGCGCGCGCCCAGCCCAGGCTCGACATGGCCTTGCGCCGGATCCTGCGTGACAGCCACGACGAGCAGGGCATCAACATGGAGATGCGGCTGATTCCCGGCCCCACCGGCGATATCCGCGCCCGCATCTACACGCCGCAGGCGGAGGCGGCTGGCCCGCGACCGCTGATCCTCTACTTCCATCCCGGCGCCTTCGTGCTCGGCGACGTCGACCACTACGATGCAACGCCGCGCGGCCTGGCGCATCGGACGGGGGCCCTGGTGGTATCGTCGCACTACCGGCAGGCGCCCGAGCATCGCTTTCCCGCGGCGCACGAGGATGCATTCGCCGCCTGGACGTGGCTTGGCGAGCACGCGGCGTCACTCGGCGGCGATCCGAAGCGCATTGCCGTGGTGGGCGAAGGATCGGGCGCCAATCTCGCGGTCAACGTGGCGATCCGGACGAAGGCGCAGGGCGGCTCCCGGCCGATGCACCTGGGACTGGTGACGCCGATGGCGACGCTGACCTTCGACCTGCCATCGCATCTCGAACTGGATGAGACGGGGCCATTCACCGCCGAGACCTTCAAATGGGCGGCGCGGAAGCTGCTGCGCAACAAGGACGACGCTCACGACCCGCGGCTCGAGCTGATCGAGCGGGGCGACCTCTGCGGGCTGCCACCTTCGACCATTATCCTCGCCGAGGCGGACCCCCTGCGCTCCGAGGGCGAGGCGCTGGCCGACCAGCTGCGGCGGTCGGGCGTGTGGGTGGACAGCACCACCTATGACGGCGTGACCCACGGCTTCTTCGGGCTCTACCAGGTGGTCAACAAGGCGATGTTCGCTCAGGGCCAGCTGGCACGAAACCTGGTGGCGGCATTCGGGATGTGACGCCCTTCCCCGCCGAAATCCACATTCGGCCCTGACTTGCTGCCAATGGAGTTGAACCGCGCTTCCACTATGGTAAGAGCGCGGGATCATACCTATCTACGCCGGATGCCCGGGCGCGGGGGCAGTACCGGTATTGGGGACAGAGCCGATTGGCGAAACGCGATTTTTATGAAGTGCTGGGTGTGCCCAAGGGCGCCGACGAGGCGACACTGAAGGGCGCATACCGCAAGCTTGCCATGCAGTTCCACCCGGATCGCAATCCGGGGAATGCCGAGGCGGAGCACAAGTTCAAAGAGATCAACGAGGCGTACGATACGCTGAAGGACCCGCAGAAGCGCGCGGCCTACGATCGATTCGGCCATGCGGCCTTCGAGAATGGCGGCGGGCGCGGTCCCGGCGGCTTCGGCCCGGAATTCACCTCATCGATGTCCGATATCTTCGAGGACATCTTTGGCGACTTCATGGGCGGCCAGCGTGGAGGCGGCCGGGGTGGCCAGAGCCGGCTGCGCGGCTCGGACCTGCGCTACAACCTCGAAATCTCCCTCGAGGAGGCCTTCATCGGCCGTACCGTCGATATCGACGTGCCGACGCTCGCCGCCTGCGAGACCTGCGATGGCTCGGGCGCCAAGCCGGGCACCGGCATGTCGACCTGCCGCCACTGCAACGGGCAGGGCAAGGTCAGGGCGGCGCAGGGCTTCTTCACCATCGAGCGCACCTGCCCGGTCTGCAACGGCCGCGGCCAGATTCTCGAGCAGCCCTGCACCGATTGCGGTGGCCAGGGCCGGCGCCAGCAGAACCGGACGCTGTCGGTCGATATCCCCAAGGGGATCGAGGACGGCACCCGCATCCGGCTCGCCAACGAGGGCGAGGCGGGGTTGCGCGGCGGACCACCGGGCGACCTCTACATCTTCATCTCGATCAAGCCGCATGACCTGTTCGTGCGCGATGGCGCGGACCTCTACGCCCGCGTGCCGATCGCCATGACGACGGCGGCACTGGGCGGCGAGTTCGAGGTGCCGACGCTCGACGCGACGCGGGCGCGGGTGAAGGTCTCCCCCGGCACCCAGCCGGGCCAGCGCGTGCGGCTCAAGGCCAAGGGCATGCCGGTGCTGCGCTCCAAGGATTTCGGCGACCTCTACGTGCAGCTCGACGTCGAGACACCGCAGAGCCTGTCGAAGCGCCAGCGCGAACTGCTGGAGGAGTTCGAGCGCGAATCGACGCGCGAGAACTCACCGACCTCCGGCGGCTTCTTCGACAAGCTGAAGTCGCTGTTCGAGAATTGACGGCCACGAGTTGACCGGGCGGCCCTTCGCGGCCGGCCGGTTTTCGGCTATCGCTCGGGCATGAGCGATACAGATACCTCTCCCAAAACTGCCATCACCCTCTGCGGATCGATCCGCAAAGGATCGGTCAACGAGATCCTGCGCCGGCACATGTCGCAGCAGTTGCGGGCGGCGGGGGTCGAGGTTACCGACCTCAGCCTTGCCGATTTCGAGATGCCGATCTTCAACGAGGATCTCGAGCCCGACAACACGCCCGAGAGCGCGAGGCGGCTGGCCGAGGCGTTTCGCAGCCACGACATCGTGTTTCTCGCCACCCCTGAGTACAATGGCGGCCTGCCGCCGCTGGTGGTCAACACCATCGCCTGGCTCAGCCGGCAGAAGCCGAGCCCGTTCCGGCATGCGGTGTTCGGCATCGGCGGGGTGAGTTCGGGAAAGTATGGGACCATATGGGCCCTGTCCCACCTCAGGGATTCGCTTTCCAAGATCGGCGGGCTGGTGGTGCCGACCCTGCTCGGTATCGGGCCCGACAGCGAGGCCTTCGACGCGGATGGGGCGCCTGTGGAGCCGGCGATCAAGTACAAGGTCGGGCAGATGGTGCGCGAGCTGTCCCACTTCTCCCGCGGCGGTATCTGAAATGCCCTACGCGCTCTACGTGACCCATCCGCAGGTGGTGCAGGACCCCGCCGTGCCGGTGCCACGGTGGGGCCTGTCGCCGAAGGGCCGCGATCGCGCGGAACGATTCGCGAACCACGCCATGGCGCGCGCGGCTCGGCGGATCATTTCCAGCAATGAAACCAAGGCGCTGGAGCTGGCGCAGGCAATTTCCAGCGTATCCGGAATCCGGGTCGAGACTGGGGAAAAGCTTGGGGAAAACGATAGATCGAGTACCGGCTTCGTTCCGCCCGAGCGGTTCGAGGAACTGGCCGATGCCTTCTTCGCCATGCCCGAGGTCTCGACCGGAGGCTGGGAGCGGGCGATCGATGCGCAAGCGCGCGTCGTCGCGGCGTTCGAGGCGGCACTCCGGGGGCATGATCCGGGCGCCCCGGTGCTGTTCACCGGCCATGGCGCGGTGGGCACGCTGCTGAAGTGCCATCTCGGCCGGCTGGCCATTGCGCGCAGCGAGGACCAGCGGCGGATCGGCGATCCCGGCGGCGGCAACGTGTTCGTGGTGCGGCTCAGCGACAGGGCGCTGCTCAGCGACTGGATGGCGATGGAAACGCTGCCGGCGGACTTCGCGGTCTAGGGCTTCCGTGCCGGGTCCCAGTCGGCGAGGCCGAAAAGGTCGATGGCATCGTCGAGCCCACTCTTGAGGCGGTCGAGCCGGCTCACGTCGTGGTCGACCTCGCGCAGGCGGGTCGGGCCGGCGAGCGGGGCCTCCGCGAGCAGTGCACGGCCGTTGTCGGTGAGGCCGACGAGGCGGGCGCGCTTGTCATTGGGGTCGGTTCGTACGGTCACGAGGTCCATGCGGCGCAACTCGTCGATCGACTGGCCGAGGGTTGCCGGGTGCATGACCAGCGCCTTGCGGAGGGCAGCGAGCGGCAGTTGCGGGCGCTCGGCGCAGATGCGCAGCACCGACAGCTGCAGGCCGGTGATGCCGTGCCGCTTCTTGAGGTCGGCCTGGAAGGCATCCATGGCGCGCTCGAGCCGCACCCAGGCGACGATGGCGGAAAGGGCCTGCTGCTGCATGCGGGGAGAGGTCCGAGTCGGCTGAAATCGCGCGGACCTTATGGCGGCATAATATGGCGTTCAAGCCTTGACCCTTCGGGCCGATGCATGGCAGTGACCGGAAAATCCGGAGACATCGCCATGGCAGGTACACTGATCGTCGCCCTCGACCTCGACACGCGAGGTGAGGCGGAGAGTCTGATCGCGCGGCTCGGCGACAACGTCGATTTCTACAAGATCGGCTACCACCTCTTTTACGGCGGCGACGGCTACGCCCTGGGCAAGGCGCTGCTGGCCGCCGGCAAGCGGGTGTTCTTCGACCTCAAGATGCTGGACATCGATGTCGTCGTCGAGAAGGGTGTTGCGGGCATTGCGGCGTCGGGCGCCACGATGGTCACCGTCCATGCCTACCCCAAGGCGATGCGCGCGGCCAGCAGGGGCGCGGCGGGATCGGCGCTGACGGTGCTCGGCGTTACCGCTCTCACTTCGATGGACGATGCCGACCTGAGGGATGCGGGCTACTCACGCGACGCCGCCGGACTGGTGGCGATGCGGGCGGAACAAGCCAAGGCCGCAGGGATCGGCGGCATCGTCTGCTCGCCGCACGAAGCGGCTATGGTACGGCAGATCGTCGGCCCACGGATGGCCATCGTCACGCCGGGGGTCCGGCCGGCTGGATCGGCGCTGGGCGACCAGAAGCGCGTGATGGGACCGGCGGAGGCGGTCGCCGCCGGGGCGACGCACCTCGTGGTCGGACGGCCGATCACGGCAGCGCCCGACCCGGCCGAGGCGGCACGGGCCATTCTCGCCGAAATGGCTGGCGGCACGCGGTTCGCCTGAGGTATAGGCGAACCCTGGGGCCGGCGGGCCCGCGTTACCGGGAGTGCCTGATGCCTGACTTGAAGGTCGCGATAGCCGGTGCCGGCGGCAAGATGGGGCAGGCCAACATCAAGGCCGTGCTGCAGACACCCGGCCTGACGCTGTTCTCGGCTTTCGACAGGACCGGGGCACCGCTGATCGGCAAGGATGCGGGCGAGGCAACCGGCGTCGTCGTCACCCACAACGTCGACACCGCGCTCGATGGCGCTGAGGCAATCATCGACTTCACCGCACCCGCCAACTCTGTCGCGCTCGCCAGTCTCGCTGCTTCGCGCGGTCTGGTACACATCATCGGTACGACAGGCTGTTCAGTCGCGGACGACGAAGCGATCCGCAACGCGGCGGAGGCTGGCGCCCGGATCGTCAAGGCCGGAAACTTCTCGCTCGGCGTCAACCTGCTGATGGGCCTCGTGGAGAAGGCGGCGCGGGAGCTTCCGGGCTTCGACGTCGAAATCCTCGAGATGCATCACAACCGGAAGGTCGACGCCCCCTCGGGCACGGCGCTGATGCTGGGCGAGGCAGCCGCCAGGGGGCGCAACATCACGCTCGCCGACCATTCGGTACGCTCGCGCGACGGCCATACCGGCGCTCGGCCAGAAGGCACGATTGGCTTCGCTACCTTGCGCGGTGGTAACGTGATCGGCGAACATCGCGTCATCCTGGCTGGGCCGTCGGAGCGGATCGAGCTCACGCACATTGCCGACAACCGGGCGCTGTTCGCCGAAGGCGCCGTCCGCGCCGCGCTATGGGCTGCGACCCAGAAGCCCGGCCTCTACAACATGGCCGACGTGCTCGGCTTCAACGCATAGGATTCTCCCGACATGACCGGAACGTTGATCCTCGTCCGCCACGGCCAGAGCGACTGGAACCTCAAGAACCTGTTCACGGGCTGGAAGAACCCCGACCTGACCGAACAGGGCCAAGGTGAAGCCCGCGCCACCGGCCAGAAGCTCAAGGCGGCGGGGTATGTGCCCGATGTCTACTTCACCTCGGCGCTGCGTCGGGCGCAGCACACGCTGGACCTGATCCTCGAGGAACTCGGGATCACCGAGGTGACGATCACCCGGTCGATCAAGCTCAACGAGCGCGACTACGGCGACCTGACCGGGCTCAACAAGGACGATGCGCGGGCCAAGTGGGGCGAAGAGCAGGTGCTGATCTGGCGCCGCTCGTTCGACGTGCCCCCGCCGGGCGGCGAGAGCCTGAAGGACACGGCGGCCCGCACCCTGCCCTACTACGAGGACGTGATCGTGCCGCTGCTCAAGGCCGGCAAGACCGTGCTGGTGGCGGCGCACGGCAATTCGCTGCGCTCGATCGTGATGTCGGTCGAGGGACTGACGCCGGACGAAATCCTGAAGCGCGAGATCGGTACCGGCGAGCCGGTGGTCTATCGCATCGGTACGGACGGGAAGCTGGCGGAGAAGGTGGCGATCTGATCGCTTGAGCGAGCCGGGACGGCCCCCTCCCGTCCTCCCC
>JAEYYP010000392.1 GCA_023428425.1 Pseudomonadota bacterium | reverse complement strand
CGAAATCGACCACCGTCGAAGGCTCGTAGCCGCCGATCTGGAAGCACACGACGACGAAGTTGGTGCCGTCGAGCGCCTCCCGCTGGTTCGAATAGGTCTTCACCGTCGCCGGCACGCCGAGCGTGTTCACCAGCTTCTGCGCGATGATCTGGCTCTCCTCGAGCCGCGTCGGGTTGATGTCCATCAGCCGGATTTCCGCCCCGGCCAGAGCCGGGCGCTGCAGAATGTCGCCGACGATGTTCTTCATGAACACCGACGAACCGGCGCCGATGAAGGTGACTTTGGGGTTAGGCATGGGGGATCTCCAAGTTGGGCCGGATCGTAGTGCTTGCCCGCTCGCCCGCAATGCGGCTATCTCACAGAGTTCTTCCGGTTTCATAAGGTCAACTGCTTTGGAGGAAAGCCGGTTCGACGCGCATGGGCCCATGCCCCGCCAGGCGCGTCGTTTCTACGCGCAGGGGCAGGCCTTCGGCCGTTTCGGCATGCGCTGGTTCTCCTCGGAGACGATGGCCATGGAGCACACCCACGGCCACATCGAGATGAACTGGCTCGACCGTGGTCACATGGACTATCTGATCGATGGGCGCCCGGTGACCATTCCGGCCGGACAGCTCAGCATGTTCTGGGCCGGGATTCCGCACCAGACCGTCGCGGTCGAGGGTCCGGGCCCGCAGCGGCAATGCAACATCTACGTGCCGCTCGACAGCTTCCTCCACATGCCCAAGCTTGGAGCACTCACCGAGATCATGATGGGCGGCGGTTTGGTACTGCTGCCGGCGGAGAACATCGGCGAAGACACGCTCCGGCGTTGGTACAAGGACTATCGCAGCGGCAAGGCCGAACGCACCGACATCCTCAAGGAGGAGATCGCGCTGATGCTCCGCCGCGCCGCTGCCACAGGTTGGGAGATGCCGCTCGCCCCCTGGGTCGATGGTGCAGCACGCTCGGGTCGTCCGGCGCCATTGCGCTACGTCGTCGCGATGGTGAGGCATATCCTCGAGAACCTGCGCGAGCCCCTCCGCGCCGAGGACCTGGCAGCCGTGGTCGGGCTCCATCCCAACTATGCGATGACGCTGTTCCATGAGGTCATGCGAGTGCCCCTCCACAAGTTCGTGGTGCGGATGCGGCTGATCCATGCTCGCGCCCTGCTCTTTGAGGGGCGCCTGTCGATCGAGAACGTGGCCTATGAGAGCGGCTTCTCCGCTCTCAGCCAGTTCTACGTACAGTTCCGCGCCGCCTACGGCCTGACGCCGCGGCAGATGCGGGCACACTACCTCCGGTGATCTACCGAGGGTTCGCCGGGCTTGCGCCAAGCACAAGATGGAGATTTCCTCCGGTGCCATGACTGATCCTGTCCTGTTTCTTCTCGCGGCGCTGTCGCTGCTGGCGGCGCCCGGGCCGACAAACGTGCTGCTGGCAACCGCCGGGGCGGCGGCAGGTGTCCGATCGCCCCTGCTCCTGCTGGCGGCGGCCACCTTCGCCTACCTCCTCGCCGTCGCGACCGCCCGTCTGCTCCTGGGACCGCTCATCGACGCCTATCCCCTGGTCGGCGTGGCGTTCAGGGTAGTCGTGGCGCTGTATCTGGTCTGGATCGCGGTGCACCTTTGGCGGCGCAATGCGGCGATGACCCGCGAGGCGACTGTCGGTATACGCGAGGTTTTCTTCACTACCCTTATCAACCCCAAGTCCCTTGTATTTGCCTTCGGCATTATTCCGGCAACCAGTCCGGTGCTCTGGGCCTACGTCGCCGCGTTCGCGTTGCTGGTGCCAGTCGTGGGCCTTGGGTGGGTTCTGATCGGTCGGGCGGTCGGCGCGACCTCTGGCGAGCGACATGCCGGGCTGGTGCGCAGGGTGGCGTCCGTCACGCTGGTGGGGTTCGCGGCGTTGCTGGTCGGCTCAGCCTTCGGCTGAAGCCGTTTGGCTGGCAGGAGTTCACAGAACACCCGTTCCGTCTTGACGGTGTCGTTCCGGCGCGGCGATGGTCGCGGCTCCCGACCAACGGAGCCACCCCTCATGCTCATCGGCAATGCACCCTGCTCCTGGGGCATCAACTACCCGAGCGGCAACGCGATTTCCTGGCAGACCTATCTCGATGAGGTGGCTGCCGCAGGGTATAGCGGCACCGAGCTCGGCCCGTTCGGCTTCCTGCCGAAGGACAAGGCCGTGCTGGGGCCGGAGTTGGAAAAGCGTGGGCTGACGCTGATCGGCGCCACCCATGTGCACCTGTTCGGCGAACGCGAGCGGGCACCGGAGCTGATGGCGACGCTGAGGGAGCTGGCGCCGCTGCTGGCCGATCTCGGCGCGAAGCACCTGGTGATCATGGACGAAAGCGCCTGGTATCCCGCGGGCAAGGAGGGGGTGCTCGACGAGACCGGCCGCGTCGGACTTCTCGCAACTGTGCGTGAAGCGCAGGCGGTGATCGAGGGCGAGTTCGGGCTGAAGGCCAGCTTCCACCCGCATGTCGGCACGGCCGTACAGTTCGAATCGCAGATCGATCGGCTGCTCGAGGAGACCGACATCGATCTCTGCTTCGATACCGGGCACCACGCGTTCTGGGATCAGGATCCGCTCACCTACATGAAGAAGGTCTGGGGCCGCATCGCCTACATGCACCTCAAGAATGTCGATGCCGACGTGCGACAGCAGGTGCTCGACCGGCAGCTGGCGATCGATGCCTCCTATGGCGCAGGGGTGATGGCTCCCCTGCCTGATGGCGCGGTCGATATCAAGGCGATCATGGCCTACCTGGAGGCGCAGGGCTTCGACGGGCCCGTAGTGGTCGAGCAGGACGTGGCGGAGAACGCCACCGAGACGCCGCTACAGCTGGCCAGGCGCAACCTCGAATACGTGAGGGCCTTGGCATGAGCGCGCCGGTGAGGATCGGCCTGATCGGCCTCGGCGAAGTCGCCCAACTGATGCACCTGCCGCTGCTGGCGGACGATGCGCGCTACGCGATCGCGGCCGTCACCGATGTCAGCCGCGGCCTCGCCGCCTACGTGGCGAGGCGCTACTCGGTGCCCACCATCCACGGCTCGGCGGCCGAGCTCATCGCGGATCCGAACCTCGATGCGGTGATGATCCTCACTCCGGACTTCCTCCACGCGCCGCTGCTGGAGGCCGCGATCCGGGCGGGCAAGCACGTGTTCATCGAGAAGCCCGCGGCGCTCACCGCGGCAGAGCTCGAACCGATCGTCGCGCTGAACCGCACCAACTCCAAGGTGGTGTTCGTCGGCTACATGCGCCGGTTCGCACCCCCCTTCACGGCGCTGAAGGCGCGCCTGCCTGAACGGAGCGAAATTCGCCATGTGCGTATACGCGACCTGATCCGCGAGAGCCAGTTCTTCGTCGACCAGACGCGCCACCTGTTCGTCCCCAACGATGTGCCGGAGGCCGCGATCAGCGAGGGGCGGACGAGGACACAGACCCTGCTCCGCTCGGTGATGGGCGAATCGGCCACGGCCGACCAGTTGCGCGCCTATCAGGTGCTGACCGGGCTTTCGTCGCATTCCTTCTCGGCCATGTGCGAACTCTTCGGGTCGCCGCTCAAGGTTGCGGCGGCCCGGCAGCATCGGGGCGAGAACGTGCTGGTGATGTTCGACTATGGACACTTCACTGCGCTCTACGAGGCGGTGATCCACGATGTCGCCCGGTTCGACGCGGGCATCGAGGTGCTGACCATGAACCAGCACTTCAAGATCAGTTACGACACCCCCTATATCCGAAACCTGCCGACGCGACTCGAAATCACCACTTCGGACCGCAGCAGTACCGGCACCGAGATCATCGGGCCGTTCTACGAGGATGCTTTCCGGATCGAGCTCGATGCTTTCCACCGGGCCGTCACCACCGGCGAGAAGCCCAAGACGACACTCGAGGATTCGCTCGCCGATCTTCGGTTGTTTGCCGAAGTCGGACGGCACTTTTTGCACGCGTAGGCCACGAACTTCCGCCAGTTGCCGGGCGCTGTCGCCGTCACGCAGGTGTCATGCAAGTGCGGTTTATGCGCGCTGACGGCGTACGGAACGATTCAGGCGATCGTCGTCACAATGGAATTTCTGTTCCATTTTTCGCTTGCCAGCGGCCGGGCTCGGACTAGTCTTGCCGCACGGTCAGCGAGAGATTGACCAGCCGCGGGATATCCTGACGGCGAACCCAGGGAGACAATCGATGAAACGTCGTGCGTTCATGCTTTCCGTCGGTGGCGCTGCCGCCGGCATGGTGCTTCTGCCGCGGATGGCCTTAGCCGCCCCCGGCGTGATCGACTGGTACACCTCGTCGGACACCAACATCCTCGACTTCTGGACCAACATCGTGAAGCCGAAGTTCGAGGCCGCCAATCCTGGCGTGACCCTCAACCTCGTCGACGCCGGTGACGGCGCCGGCCAGCTGGCGATCGCCGACCGCGCTCTCGCCGCCATGCAGACCGGCACCGATCCGCAGGCCGACTACTTCGAATCCGGCGAGCCGCGCCTGCCGGCCGGCGCCATCGAGGCCGGGCTCTACGTGAACCTCAAGGAAGCCGGCCTGTCGAACTGGTCGAAGGTCAACCCGCTCGGCATCGACACCGAGTATTCGGTGCCCTACCGCGGTTCGCAGGTTCTGCTGGCCTACGACACCACCAAGCTCGACCCGGCCAACGCCCCGAAGAGCTGGGCCGACCTCGTCGCCTGGATCAAGGCGAACCCGGGCCAGTTCATCTACAACCGTCCCGACAAGGGTGGTTCGGGTGGTAACTTCGTCCGTCGCGCCATCTACGAGGCGAACGGCAAGGACCCGTCGGCGTTCACGACGTCGAACTTCACCGCCGAGGCGGCCGAGAAGGCCCTGACGCCGGCCTGGGACATCCTCAAGGACATCTCGAGCTCGCTGTTTGACGGTGGCGCCTATACCGGCGGCAACACCCCGTCGCTGCAGCTGCTCGGCCAGGGTGCCGTCACCATGATCCCGGCCTGGTCCGACCAGACGATCTCGGCGATCAACACCGGGGTGCTGCCCGAGACCACCGGTCTCGTCCAGCTGCAGGACCTGGCGCTGCCCGGCGGCTTCTCGCGCTCGGTCGTGCTGGCCAACGGCGTCAACAAGGACCTCGCCATCAAGCTGGTCGACTTCGTGCTCTCCGAAGAGATCCAGTCGGCAGTCCTCAGCGAGCTCGGCGGCTTCCCCGGCGTGCAGTGGGACTACGTCAGCCAGGACCTGCGCCAGAAATACGCCGACGTCATCCCGACCACCATCCCGTCCTTCCCGGGCGGTGACTGGGAAAAGGCGATCAACGACGGCTGGTATCGCAACGTGGCCCCGAACGTGGACCGCAACGCGTGAGCCTGACGCCGGCGAGCGACATCGTCGGAAAGAAGACCGGCAGGGGGCTTTCGGGCCTCCTGCTGGTGGCCATTCCGGTGTTCCTGGTCTGCTGGATGGTGATCTGGCCGATCATATCCGCCGTGTGGCGGACGGTCTGGATCAGGAATGATGGCGGCACCGGTTCGAGCTTTTCGCTCGAGACCTACCGCTTCTTCTTCTCCGATCAATACAGCCTCAACAACCTCTACGTGACGCTGTGGACGACGGCGGTCTGCGCGGCGCTCCTGCTGCTGATCTGCATTCCCATCGCGCTCTACCTGCGCTTTTCCACCGGCAAGCTCGCGGCCTACGTGCAGGGCCTCGCGATCTTTCCGATGTTCGTGCCCTCGATCATCCTGAGCTACGCGTTCATTCGCGTTCTGGGCCCTAACGGCACCGTCGACCTGCTCCTCAATGCGGTGAGCCTCCCCAAGATTCGCTCGCCCTACCTGACGCCGTGGGGGCCGGTGATCGGGCTGGTCTGGGACAACATCCCGCTCACCGTCCTCATCCTCGTCTCCGGACTCGGCAACGTTTCCAACCAGGCCATCGAGGCGGCGCGCGATGTCGGGGCCGGGCGCTTTGCCACCTTCTGGCACATCATCCTGCCGCGCATTTCCAACTCCATCCTCGTCGCCATCAGCTTCACGGTTCTGGGCCTCTTCTCGGCCTTCACCCTGCCCTACGTGCTAGGCCCCGCCGCGCCCGAAATGATGGGACCGTTCATGCAGCGCACCTTCCGCGACCTGAATGATCCAGTCATGGCCATCACGCAGGCAGTCATCGCCTTCGGCTTCTGTATCGTGTTCGGACTGTTCTACGTCCGCTCCGTCGCCAAGAACCGGAGTCCGTGATGGCGCGTGTCCTCGTCGAAAAGCGGACTGACTGGGTCGGCATCGGGTTTGCCGCCCTGCTGTCGATCGTCATCGTCTTGCCGCTGCTGGTGGTGTTCACCTGGTCGGTGACCAATGTCTGGCGCTATCCATCGGTCATCCCGCAGGAGTTCGGGCTCAGGTTCTGGAACGCGACGCTGTCGCGCGCAGATGTGTGGTCGTCGATCACCATGAGCCTGACGCTCGCCACCGTCGTCACCCTGCTCTCGGCGCTGATCTGCCTGCCGGCCGCCTATGCCTTCGCCCGGCTCGACTTTCCGGGTCGCAGCATCCTGTTCTTCTCGTTCCTCGCCGGCCATGCCTTCCCCAAGTTCGGCCTGCTGGTGGCGATCGCCGCCATCTTCCTCCAGCTCAACCTCATCGGTACCTTCTGGGGCGTGGTGCTGATCCAGCTGGTGGGCACGCTGCTGTTCATGATCTGGATCCCGGTGGCCGCCTTCCAGTCGGTCGACCGGCGGATGGAGGAAGCGGCTCGCGATGTCGGCGCCTCGCCCGCCCGGGTATTCTGGTCGATCACCCTGCCCCAGGCCGGACCGACCATCGCTGCGGCGATCCTCCTGAGCTTCGTCGGCACGTTCTACGAGACCGAGGGCGCCTGGCTGATCGGCGCCCCGCAGATCCGCACCATGCCGGTGCTGATGATCAGCTTCATCAACAACCAGCCGGTGATCCAGTATGGCGCGGTGCTGTCCGTGCTGTTGTGGATTCCGAGCTTCGTCGCACTTCTGTTCGCGCGCCGCGTGATCTCGTCGGGCAGCTTTGCCCGCGGCTTCGGCGGCTGAAAGGTTCTCATGGCAGTCCTCGACATCAAGGACGTGAGCAAGGTGTTCTCGACCACCGTGGCGGTCGACAGGTTCAACCTGACGGTCGGCGACGGCGAACTCGTCTGCCTGCTGGGGCCGTCCGGTTCGGGGAAGTCCACCCTGCTCCGCATGGTCGGCGGGTTCGAGACCCCGAGCGCCGGTGTCGTCGCCATCGACGGCGAGGACGTGACTCGTGTGCCGCCCGAGAAGCGGCCGACCGGCATGGTGTTCCAGAGCCACGCGCTCTGGACCCACATGAACGTATTCAAGAACCTCGCCTTCGGCCTCAAGCTGCGTCGGCTGCCAGCCGACGAGATCAAGCGCAAGGTGGAGGCTGTGCTTGAACTGGTCGGTCTCGGCGGCTTCGGCCATCGCGCCACCAACCAGTTGTCCGGCGGCCAGCAGCAGCGCGTGGCGCTGGCACGCTCGCTGGTGCTGGAGCCCAAGATCCTGTTGCTCGACGAGCCCTTCGCCTCGCTCGACCAGCATCTGCGGGAACGCCTGCGCGAGGAGGTCCGCGACATCCAGCAGCGGCTCGGCATCACAACCTTGTTCGTTACCCACGGCCAGGACGAGGCGCTCTCGATGGCCGACCGCATCGTGGTGATGCGCGATGGCAAGATCGAGCAGGTCGCCGCGCCAGACATGCTCTACCGCGAGCCGCAGACGCCGTTCGTCGCCGGCTTCATCGGCACCATGAACCTGATCGAGGGCCAGGTGTCCGGCGGACAGTTCAAGCGCCCCGGCTTCCACCTGCCGCTGCCGATCGCCGACGGCCCGGCTACCGTTGCGGTGCGCCCGGAAGCGCTGACCATAACCCCCTCGACCGACGCGTCCGACGCCCGTATTCACCGGGTGACCGACTACGGCGCCCACGCCATCGTCGATCTCGAGCTGCCGGACGGCTTCCGCCTAAAGGCGACGGTGCCCGACGCGCGCGATTGGAACCGGGTGCAACTCGCATCTCTCGCCCCACGGGCGTTGGCGGTTTATCGCGACAACCAGGTCGCCTACCGGAGCTGACCTTTCCATGACCGACGCGCCGATCTCGGTGACCCGGGCGGGCCACCGCACGTTCTTCAAGTGGCATCGTGCCCGCAGGACAGTCACCGACCCGGTGTTCACCGGACGCCGGATCATCGAGGGCATGCAGGCGGGTGCCAGTGTCGAAGTCGATCTCGTCGTCACCGCCGACGACAATTTCGCCGTGCTGCACAACTTCTCGCTCGAGGAAGAAACCACTGGTACCGGCCTCGTGCGCGAGACGCCGTCGGCCGTGCTGCGTGACCTGCACCTCCGCGACAACGAGGGCCGGCCGATCGCCGACAAGGTGATGCTGCTCGATGACCTCTGCGCCCTGATGGCAAACGCCGGAGTGCACCCGGACTCACTGCTCCAGCTCGATTTCAAGGAAGACGATACGGCGCTCACGCCTGCATTGCTCGCGAACTTCCGGCGCGCAACGACGCCCTTTGCTCGCAACTTCATCGTCTCGTCGGGAAATGCCAAGGCGGTCGACATGCTCACCGGCGAGGTGCCGGGCATGCTGGCGGGGTTCGATCCCAGCGACGAAGACGTGTTCGGCGCAGCGCTCGCGGCTGGCAGGCTCGATGGCTTCGTAAGTGACGCGGTCGCGGCCTCGCCGAAGGCCGAGATGATCTATCTCGCCTGGCAGATCGTGACGATGTCCGCCGATGCCGGCTACGATATCGTCGCGGCGTTCCACCGCCACGGCAAGCGCATCGATGCCTGGACGATCAAGGTGGCAGATGCGGATACGGTGCCTGTGGTCGAGCGGCTGCTCGGGCTGAAGGTCGACCAGATCACCACCGACGATCCCGAGGGTATGGCGGCGCTTATCCGCTGAAGTGCTTATACAAACACGTCAAATGTGAATGTCACGGGGATGGTCCCGACCCTAGACTCGATCGCGAGTGAGGGATTCGTCTGTGACGCAGCGTGTGTTTGGCCCGGACCAGCGGGACGGCAACTGGTACTTCTATGCCTATGTGGATGGGCAGCAGATCGAGTGGGGTCCCTACCGGACCGAGGAGTTCGCCAAGGGCGCCCGAGACTCCATCGAACGCCGCCTGAGCGGCGGGCCGGTGGTAAG
>JAEYYP010000385.1 GCA_023428425.1 Pseudomonadota bacterium | reverse complement strand
CCCCTGGTACAACGCCAAGGGCGAAAAGATCGCCGATGACGTGGCCTCCCTGCACAGCGATGCGGCCAACCTGACAAAGGACACCGCCCTCAACGAAAAGGGCGAGGTGGTCAGCGGCCGCGGCGACACGCCGAACCGCCACGACATCCTGACCGGATCGATGGCCGACGGGACCAGGGCCGCCGACCAGACCTGCGGCGACTGGACGATGAGCGGCGCGGAGGGCAGCGCCATGGGCGGCCACCACGACCGCATGGGACCGGACACACTGGCGACGGCGACATCGTGGAATGCCGCGCACCCCTCGCGCGGCGGCTGCAGCATGGACGCGCTGAAATCGACGGGCGGCGAAGGTCTGTTCTACTGCTTCGCCACGGATTGAGACGAACGGCGCAGGACTGATCCTGGCGCAGGAGGACCAGGCTCGAGGCTGCCGCTTGGCGGCCTCGGGCCGGGCGGCTGGCCTGTGTGGTGTCGCCTGAGCAAACGCAATTTCAGTCGGTGGGTTTAGCGCCAGCGCCGCTTTGGGCGGAAAGGGATGGGGCAGCCGTATGCGTCGCCCCGTCAGGATTCCCGATGAACGCCCTCGCCTCTTCCCGGGAACGAGTCTTCGCCGGCATCCTGCTCACCAGCCTGTCCTACTTCCTGTTCACCGTGCACGACGCCGCAGTGAAGCTGTTGGTTGCGACGATCCCGGTGTGGCAGGTGCTGTTCTTCCGCAGCCTGATCATCCTGACCGGCTGCGCGGTCGCAGGGGGCCGGCCGCTGTTCGCCACCGCCATTCGTTCGCCGATCGTCCGGCCGATGTTCCTGCGCTCGTTCCTGATCCTTGCCGCCTGGCTCTGCTACTATACAGCGGCACGCGACCTTCAGCTGGCCGAACTGACCACCATCTACTACGCGGCGCCGATCATCGTGACCGTTCTTTCGGTGATCATGCTCAAGGAGGTCGTGCCCTGGAGCCGCTGGGCGGCGGTCTTCATCGGCTTCCTCGGCGTCTTCATCGCCTGCAACCCGGCAAGGCTCGGCCTGTCCACGCCGGTCCTGCTGGTCATCGCGGCCGCATTTCTGTGGGGCATGTCGATCGTGCTGCTGCGCAAGCTCGCGATGCAGGAGAAGACAATCGTGCAGATGGTGCTCAACAACGGCTTCTTCCTCGTCACAGCCGGTCTGCCGCTGATCGTCGTCTGGCAGACGCCATCGCCGGCACAGGCGCTTCTGCTTTTTGGCGCGGGAGGCATAGCAGGGCTCGCGCAGTTCACGCTGTTCGAAGGCATGCGGCGCGCCGAGGCCTCGGTGATCGCCCCCTTCGAATACACCGCGCTCGTCTGGGCGTTCCTGCTCGGCTACCTGATCTGGGACGATATTCCACGCATTGGCGTGTTCATCGGAGCCGCCCTGATCGTCGGCGCGGGCCTGCTGGTGCTGGCGGGAGAACATCGCCGCTGGCGGCCGGTTCTGCTGCCAAAAAAATAATTCGAAAAGCCGGGAACCATTCTTTTCGCCATCTGTTGTTGCGATGAACGGGCCGTCCCCACCCCCCCTTACCCCCCCAGGCCCGTTCCCTCACTCCGGCCGGCCCATGATGGGCCGGCCTTTTTTTTTGCTCCTGCTCCCTAGGCGCCATTGTCTTGGCATCGCCTGCCAGAGCGCGCATGCTGCGTCACCGGCGCAAGCGATGAGGGCGGAACGGCCGTGACGGAATGGACACCAACGCGCACCGAGGCGCGGACGCTGGTGATCGCGGGACTGGCGGCCATCGGCATTTACATCTGCTATCTGCTCGCCCTGCCCTTCCTGCCGGCGGTTACGTGGGCGCTCGTGCTGAGCGTGCTACTACTGCCGTTGCAGCGGCGGCTGGAAGCGCGCCTGCCCGCGAACCTCGCCACCGCGCTAGGCGTTTCGCTCGGGGCGGTGATCGTCGTCGTGCCGGTGCTTTTCGTGCTCCAGCAACTGGTCCGCGAGGCGGCCAACGCCGCGGTCTTCGCGGAAGGATTGCTGCGCGGCAGCGGGTGGCGCGAGACGCTCGCCGAATGGCCCAGGCTGGGCGGCGTGGCGGCCTGGATCGAGCAGCGGCTCGACCTCGCCGGCAGCGTCAGCGCCGTTGCCGCCTGGCTCACCGCGCAGAGCACCAATCTGGTGCGGGCTTCGGCGACGCAACTCGTGACGCTGGTGCTGACCTTCTACATGCTGTTCTACTTCCTGCGCGACCGTGAACGGCTGGCCGAGGCGATGATAGCCCTTTCCCCGCTGACGCGGGACGAGACCAGCCTCCTGGCGCAGCGTTTCGTCGAGACCGTGCGGGCGACGCTGTTCGGCACCCTGGTGGTGGCGGTCGTGCAGGGCACGCTGGGCGGGCTGATGTTCTGGTTGCTCGGGCTGCCGCTGCCGATCGTGTGGGGCCTTGTCATGGGCATGCTGGCGCTGGTGCCGGTGCTCGGCGCATTCATCGTGTGGGTGCCGGCGGCGATCGTGCTGGCCGTCCAGGGCGAGTGGGCGAAGGCGATCGTGCTGGCTGGCTGGGGCGGCGGCGTCGTCGCGACGATCGACAACCTGCTCTATCC
>JAEYYP010000364.1 GCA_023428425.1 Pseudomonadota bacterium | reverse complement strand
CCGCCGAAGCCGGCGAGGCGGTCTCAATCGACATGATCAAGCAGGTGGCAGGTGGGCAGGTTGCGGGGCCGATGCTGCTGCTGCCAGCACTCGTGGCAATGTCACCGCTTACCGTCATCCCCGGGGTGCCCACGCTGATCGGGATCAACACCGTGCTGGTGGCTGGGCAAATCGCGGCTGGGCGCAGGCATATCTGGCTGCCGCGCTGGCTGAAGGCCCGGAAGCTGCGGGCAACACATACCCGTACGCTGCTCAAACTGCTGAAGCCGATCGGCAAGGTGGCGGACAACGTCGCCAAACCGCGGATGAAGTTCCTGACTGCCTGGCCGATCCGGCGCATGGGCGCGATGGTGTGTGTGCTTGTCGGGCTCATAATGCCCATCACCGAAATCATTCCGTTCACGTCGACGTGGGCCGGGGCAACAATTGCCGTCTATGCGCTGGCGATCACGGCGCGGGACGGGCTGCTGGTGGTTGCCTGGGCCGGCCTGTTGCTGGCCATTGGCGCACTCGCCTCGAGCTTCCTGTTCTAGCTGCCCATCGGCTCGCTTGACGGCTGTGTTTTCATGTAACATACACAGTTACATGAGTCTCGATACACGCCTTTCCGGCATTCTGCATGTCCTGCTGCATATGGCCGAACACCGTGGCCCGGTGACGTCGGACGTCCTTGCACGGGCAATGCATACAAACCCCGTAGTGGTCCGACGCGTAATGGCGGGGCTACGCGAGCAAGGCCTCGTCGCTTCGACCAAGGGGCATGGCGGGGGGTGGACCATTGCCTGCGACATGGAGCGGACGACGCTGCGTCATGTCTACGACGCGGTGGGCTCCCCTGCCCTGATCGCGCTCGGCAACCGTTCGGAGCGGCCAACCTGCCTCGTCGAGCAGGCGGTGAACGCCGCCCTGGACGAGACGTTTCGCGAAGCCGAGGCGCTGATGCTGGAGCGACTGGGTGGTGTGTCGCTCGCCGCACTCAGCGCCGATTTCCACGCTCGCATGGTGCGGCATGGGCACTCGCTTGAACACCATCACCACGACCATTCCAACGCCCCGGAGCACTCGACATGAAACATGATGCCATCATCATCGGCGGCAGCTTCGCCGGGCTCGCGGCTGCCACCTACCTGGCGCGCGGGCGTCGCGATGTCGCGGTGATCGACGCCGGCGCACCGCGTAACCGTTTTGCTACGCATTCACACGGCTACCTCGGCTTCGACGGGGTGCCGCCGCGCGATATCGTGGCCACGGGGGCGGCTCAACTCGCCGCCTATCCCACGATCTCGCAGATCAAGGGTGAGGTCGCAGCGGCCGAGCGGCGCAATGACGGGTTCGCGGTGACGCTAGGCTCAGGCGCGGTGCTGAACAGTGACAAGCTGATCCTGGCCTTTGGAATCAGCGACGTGCTGCCGGATATTCCGGGGCTGGCCGAGCGCTGGGGCCAGTCGGTGATCCATTGCCCGTACTGCCATGGCTACGAGTTCGCCGGGCAGCGGCTGGGCGTGTTGGGCATGTCGCCCAACTCGATCCACCAGGCGATGCTGATCCCCGAATGGGGGCCGACGACGTTCTTCCTCAATGGCCAGCCGGAACCGGACGCGGCGACTCTGGCGGGTCTTGTGTCGCGCGGCGTGCAGATCGAACGCTCGCCAGTGACAGAGTTGCGCGGCGACGGTACGGCGCTGTCGACGGTGCAACTGGCCGACGGCCGATCGTCGCGGATCGATGCGCTCTATATCGGCGCACCGACCCGGCTCAACAGCACGCTGGCCGAGCAGCTGGGATGCGCCATCGATGATGGTCCACTCGGCAAGATCGTGCGGACGGACGCGATGAAGCTGACCACGGTGCCCGACGTGTGGGCAGCGGGCGACATCACCCGCGGCTTCCACAACGTGACCTTCGCAGTGGCGGACGGCGTGATGGCCGGGACGGCGGCACATCGCTCGCTGGTGTTTCCTGTGGCGGCGTAGTCTATTCGGCCCGGCCGGGAGGAACAATGAACGAGGCACTGACCGTGCTGCCGCACGATACCGGGCTCGACCCGGACGACCCGGCATCGGTGTTCGCGCTCCTCGCCGAGGGCGGACACGCCGGGATCAGCGGCGCCCTCATCACCATCATCGACATCAAGGGCGGAGCGCCGCGGGCGCTGGGGGCGCAGATGGCAGTCCTCGCGGACGGCCGCCACTGCGGATATGTCTCCGGTGGTTGCGTGGAGGCGGCACTGGCGGGCGAGGCCATGCGCTGCATCGCCGCCGGAGCGGATGAAACCTTGCGCTTCGGTGTCGGCTCACCCTTCATCGACATCAAGTTGCCCTGTGGTGGCAGCATCGATGTGCATGTGCATGTCCGCCCCCGCCCGGAATTGGTGGACGAGGCACGCCGGATGCTCGCGCGGCGCGCCCCGTTCTGCCTGGCGATGCAGCCTGGCGACGGCAAGGTCGCGCTGGTGCCCGGCTCGGGCGTTCGCGAGCGCAGCGAGTGGCGCGACGGGGTTTTCTGGCGGCACTACCATCCCTTGACGCAACTGGTGCTGGTCGGCGAAGGGCACGAGCTGGTCTCGCTGGCGCAGCTCGCGCGGGCCGCCGGCCTGCCCGTTCATGTTTGCATGACAGCAGAGGCGCATCGCGACGCGATAGAGCGCAACGGTGCGACGGTAGTCGAGGTGAAGGGCACCGCCCTGCCCAACCTGCCGGTCGATGCGTTCACCGCGATCGTCTTCGTGCTGCATGACCGATACAAGGAAGGCGCCCTGCTCGGGGCGGCGCTCGGCACCGACCCGTTCTACATCGGTGCGCTGGGAAGCCGCCGCACCCATGCCACGCGGGTGGCACGCCTCGCTTCGGCCGGAGTGCCCGAGGAACGGATCGCGCGGCTGAGAGGGCCGATCGGACTCTACGGGCCGACACGCACCGCATCGGCGCTGGCCATCTCGGTGCTCGGCGAAATCACCGAGGCGCGTATCCGGCTGGACGGCTGATGGCGCGTCTCGAGCGCAGCGTCGCGGTACTGCTGGCGGCCGGGCTGTCACAACGGTTCGGCGGGCCGGGCAAACTCGTCGCCACGTTCCGTGGCAGCCCGCTGGCCATGCATGCCGCAAGAACGATTACCGCGCTGCCCCTGTCGCGGCGTTTGGCCGTGTGCCGAAGCGACGATGACGAACTCGCCGCGATGCTCGCCGAGATCGGCTTTGCGGTTGTGCGCAACCCGGATGCGAGCCGAGGGCTCGCCTCGTCGCTGGCGTTGGGGGTGCAGGCGGCAGGCGATCCCGAGGCGCTGCTGGTCTGCCTCGGCGACATGCCCCTGGTGGGCGAAGCACACCTGAGGACGCTAATCGAACGAGTCGCACCCGGAGGGATCGTGGCGTCGGTAGCAGGGCCGGGCGAAGCGCCGATGCCGCCCGCCGCCTTTTCCCGAGGACGCCTGCCGGAACTGCTGGTGATCAGTGGCGACCGCGGCGCCCGTCACCTGCTGCAGAGCGCCGACCTGCAAGTCGCCCCTGCCGGCACGCTGGCCGATTTCGACACGAGGGAAGACTTCGCCAGCGCTCAGTAGACCGCCGTCAGGACCTCGATCTCTACGCCCGCGCCGGACTGCACCTGGAACTCGCGATTGTAGACCTGCTCGCCACGCTTGGCGAGAACGAGATAGTCCCCCTCGCCCAGCACGGTGGAGGGGAAGGCGCCGATGTTCGAGAAGACCGTCTGTCCGTCCTGGGTTTTCACGGTCCAGTCGATGTCGGCAATGGCCTCGCCGCCCGGCTCGGAGACCAGCTTGAAAGAGACCTGCGAGGCCTTGTGATAGAGGGTCGCCTCGGTCAACTGGCCTGGCTCGACGCGCAGGTCGGCGCGCACCACCGCGTTCACGTCGCCGAAATAGGAGACGATGTGGTAGGTGCCCGCATTCAGCGTGACGATGTCGCTGGGAGCGAGATTCTGCGCCACCAGCGTGCGCTCGCTCTCGGTGCCAGGCGAGTAGATGTCGAACCGCAGCAGGTTGATGGGGATGGGGATGTCGCCGGTCACCTGCGCATTGAGGCGGATGGCGCCGGCATCGAGCACCAATGCCTTTTCGTTGTCGCCATCAACGACATTGATGGTGTCAGTGGTCTGGGCGCGACCGTAGGCGACGTGCACGACGTAGCTGCCAGGCGCCAGTTGCAGGTGCGCGGTCGCATCGTCGGACTTGGCGGCAAGAGCCAGCTCGCCAGTGGAGTCCGTGCGGGTTTCGAACACCCGCCAAGTCAGCCCGTCGGGAATGGCACTGCCGCCATCGGTAATGCGCGCCACGAGGGTCACGGGCTGCGGAATGGCGGCCACTTTCTCCACGGCCTCGACCGCAGGCGTTTCCGGCGTGGAGGCGGAGACGTCGGGCTCGACAGCGGTGCTGAGCACCTCGGCGGCAGCAGGATCGGCAACCGGCTGACCTTGCGGTGGCATGCGGTCAACCCGGCGCGGCAGCGGCACGGGAGGCTCGTCCTGCGCGACCACGAGCCCCGGCAGGAGCATGGCGACAATGCCCACAAGGCCGATCCAGTGCCTGATCTTCACCGCAAACCCCGCTGCCAAGCCACCCGCCAAGACATACCAGACTCTTGACGCCCCGAACTGCTGCGGCGTTCGTCTACGCTTGGATTAGGGAAAACCTGTGTCATAAGGTGCCGGCCACTCGCAAGGATCAGACCATGCCTATCAACGCTCCAGTGCGCGACTACCTGAAAACCCGGCGATCCGTCGGCATCGGATTCCTGAAGGATCCCGGCCCGACCCCCGATGAACTCAGGGAAATCCTCACCATTGGCACCCGCGTTCCCGATCACGGCAAGTTCGAACCCTGGCGACTGATTCTCATCGAAGGTGATGCCCGGGTGCGGGCCGGCGAGAAGCTGGCGGAAATCCAGAAGCGCCGCCGCCCCGACATCGACGAGGCGGGACTCGAGCTGGAACGCCGACAGTTCCTGCCCGCCCCCGTCACTATCGGCGTGCTGCTGTCACCCAAGCCGAACCCCAAGGCCCCGGAAGTGGAGCAACTGCTCTCGGCGGGCAATGTGTGCTTCAACCTCTCGCACGCCGCTTTCGCCATGGGATTTGCCGCAAGCTGGACCAACCGCTGGTACGGTTTCGACACGGAGGCGCAAACGATGCTGGGCGCGCGGGGCGGCGAGCGCTTCGTCGGCTTCATCCATATCGGAACACCGACCACAGTGATCGAGGATCGCGATCGGCCGGACCTCGACAGGATCGTGACGCGCTGGGGCGAGTGAAGGGCGCGCGTTAACCTGCGGTTAACCTCGTCGGCGCAATCCTTAATCAACTCTTACCAGCCCGGAATCCGAGTCGATGGGCGTCGCACCCATTTCCGTGCCGCAACCGCTCGCCTATGCCATCGATACGGCGGGCGAGAAGAGTGATGTCGACTTCGACTACCTGCTGCAGACGGCGATCCGCGAGTCGAGCCTGAACCCGACGGCAAAGGCAAGGACATCGAGCGCCACCGGGCTGTTTCAGTTCCTCGACTCGACCTGGTTGATGGTGATGAAGCAGGAAGGGTCGCGGCTCGGCTACCAGAGATACGCGAACGCAATCAGTGTCGACAAGGACGGCGATTATTTCATAGCCGACAAGAAATTGCGGGCGGAAGTTCTCAAGTTGCGCGAGGATCCGCAGGTGGCCTCCGACCTTGCGGCGGCCTTCACCCGATCGAACGGCGACTACCTGCACCAGCGCTTCGGCCGCATGCCGAGCCCGGGCGAACTTTACATCGCGCACTTTCTCGGGGCGAATGGCGCTGCGAAGTTCTTCGATGCAGGACTGGCCGATCCGAACCAGAGCGCGGCCCAAGTGTTTCCGCGACAGGCGAAAGCCAATCCGACGATCTTCTACGAGGGCGGACAGGCTCGCTCGATCAAGGAAGTGTACCAGGTGCTGGTCGCCAAGCATGGGGGCGCCCCTGCCGCCGTGGCGCCAGCAGAGGCGAATTTTTCGGCCCAGCAGCTGGTGAACGAGAAGCAGGGCAAGTGGCCGGATGCGACGCCCCTGCCCTCGCGGTTCGGCCCCGACGACATGAGTTTCACCACCCTGTTTTCGACTGAAGGCGAGATCCAGGGCCGAACGCTCATCAGCCCAGCCGATGAGGCCCAGGGCGCGGCGCTGTTCACCCAGCTCTACGGCCAGGGCCAGGCGCTGCCTCTGACGCCAGGGGCAAAGCCGGTTAACGGCGAGTAAGCCGGCAGGGTGAACCGTTCCTTAAACCTTGCCCGGCTATCGTCTTTTCGACGGTGTGCCGGAGAGTTGGATGGTTGGGTACCAGGATTTCGTCGCCCTCAGCCAGTCGCGTGACAGCGAGGAGCGGGGACGGGCGGCGCATATCGCGGCGCTGGCGTACCTGAGCCACTCCGGCCCCGCAGATGAACACGCCGCGCTCTATGCTTCGCTGATCGGCTTTCTCGACGACCCCTCGGTGCGGGTGCGCGGGGCATTGGCCTACGGGCTGCTGCATGCCGCCGAAGCGCCGCGTCCCATTCTGCTTGCCCTGCTGCAGGACGCTCCGGTGATTTCGCGCGCCGTGGCTCAATACTCTCCCGCGCTGGTGGACGCCGACCTTATGGTCCTGATCCGCTCGGCTGACGAGGCGATGCTGCTGGCGGTGGCCCAGCGCGAGCGGCTCTCGGCCAGGGCAATCGAGGCGCTGGTCGTGGCCGGTGGGCGCCCGCTGGCGCTGAAGGTGCTGGCGCGCGAGGAAAAGCTGTCGGCCGAGCTTCTGGCCCGTATCGCGAGCGAGCATGGCGTGGAAGACGCGGAGGTGCGGGGCGCCCTGCTCGCCCGCGACGAACTGCCCGCGGCCTCGCGGCTGCTGCTGGTACAGACGGTCGCCGCGGCGTTGCGCGGCACACGGATCGTGGCCGGGGCGGTCACGGCGCCGCGACTCGAGCGCATCCTCCGCGATGCCACGGACACGGCCCTGACCGGAATCGGCGAAGCCGAAGCGGCGGCGGGACGTGCGCCCTATGCCGCCGACATGGTGGAATCCGACAAGGTATCTACGCGCGTGCTGCTGCACGCCATCGTGCAGGGGCACGTGCTGTTCTTTGCCGACTGTGTCGCCGAGCTGGCGGAGACGCCGCGCGACAAGGTGTTCACGCTGCTCGAACATGGCAGCCGCGCCGCGCTGAACGCGCTCTTCGTCCGCTGCGGACTGAACGAAGCGGTGCGCAACATGCTGGCGCGGCTGATTTCGCACGCTCGCGCTGCCGACCTCGCCGACGACCTCGCGGCCCGCCACTTCGTCGTCACGGCGCTGACCGAAGAACTGATCGCCGACCATCGCGGCAACATTCCGCCCGAGCTCGAGGAGGCCTTCGCCTATCTCAGCGAGCAGAACGTCATCCTCGCCAGACGCGCCGCACGCGGCGTCATGGCCGGCTTCGCAGCCACCCCTGCGGGCAATGAACTCGCCCTGCCCGAGCCCTATGCTGGTGAACCTGTTCTGAGACTGCCGGCAGCCTAGTAGCGAAACTGCTCGCTCAGCACGCGCTCTTCCAACCCGGTTCCCGGGTTGAAGAGAAGGTTGACCCATTTGGCACGGGTCTCGCGGACCGTCACTTCGATCACGTTCTGGAATTCGATGTTGTCGGCCACTGCGCTGACGGGGCGCTTGCCGGACTCGCGCGTGCGGAAGGTGACGACAGCACGGTTGGGCAGGATGGCGCCACGCCAGCGGCGCGGGCGGAACGGCGAGATCGGGGTCAGGGCCAGGAGCGGCGAGCCGATCGGCAGGATGGGGCCGTGGGCGGAGAGGTTGTACGCGGTGGAGCCAGCGGGAGTGGACACCAGCACGCCGTCGCAGATCAGTTCATCGAGCTGCGTGCGACCGTCGACCAGGATTTCGACCTTCACCGCCTGGTAGGTCATGCGGAACAGCGACACTTCATTGATGGCAAGCGCCGTCTGAGTGGTGCCGTCGGCGAGCTTCACCGTCATTTCGAGCGGATAGATGCGGGTCGGCTTGGCGGCAGCAAGGCGTTCGCGCAGGCCGTCGGCGGAGAACTCGTTCATCAGGAAGCCGATGGACCCGAAATTCATGCCGTAGACCGGCACATCCTGCCCCATCTTGCGGTGCAGGGTTTCGAGCATCAGTCCGTCGCCACCGAGGGCGACGATCACCTGGGCTTCCTCGAAGCCGCTGTCGCCGTAGCGGGCGCGGAGCGACTCGGCGGCGGCGTTGGCCTCCGCCGTGCCGCTCGATACGAAGCTGATGCGCTCAATCGTCTGCGGCACGTGATGGTCCCCAAAGCCCGGGAGTGCCTAGCACGGGCGCCGGACAGGGGAAAGCATGGGTTGATCCATCCCTTGGTCTCAACTACATGGGGCGCAAGAGTTCTGAGGACACACAATGCGTGCGGAAATCACCAAGATCGTCTCCGAAATCGAGCAGGTCATAAGCCTGCTGAGGAGGCATCTTTGACTGGGATAC
>JAEYYP010000318.1 GCA_023428425.1 Pseudomonadota bacterium | reverse complement strand
ATCCAGCGTTTTCAATGAATTGCGCGATCAGGTCAGGTGGAAATGTCGGCTCGGTCTGGGGGAAATAGCCCCAGTCGAAGGGGACCGGGACGCCGGCGATTTCCCAGTGGCCGGAGGGGGTGTCCTTGCCTTTGGAGACCTCGCGGCCGACGCCCCAGCGGCCGCCTTTTGGCTGGTTTGTCAAACCCTTAGGCACGGTGCCGGTGGAGAGCTCGGCGGCGGCGCCGAGGCCGAGCGCGTCCATATTCGGCAGTGAAATCTGATAGTTAGCGGCGATGTGGCCGAGGGTATCGGCGCCGGTATCGCCGTAATCGGCGGCGTCAGGGGCGCCGCCGATGCCGAAACTATCGAGAATACAAAGGATTGCGCGGGGCATCAGGCCGAGATCCGGTCGGCGATGAGCGGATGGGATTGCGCCTCGCCATCCGCGATGGTGTAGGCGGCGAGCAGGCGATCGGTCACCTCCTTCACCTGACTTTCCTCGCGAAGATGAACGCGAGCCAACGGAACCGAAAAGTCGACTTTCTGGCCGAGCCCAAGGAGTTGGTCGAACCCGACGGCGAAATCGATGCTGTCGGTCGGGAGGCGACGCCCGCCACCTGCCGCGACCACCGCCATTCCGACGCCCCGCGTATCGATGGCGGTGATGGTGCCGGCGCGCGGCGCGAAGATATCGCGAACGATCGGCGCGGGGACAAGATGCTGATCCATGCGCTCGACGAAGTCGGCCGGACCGCCGAGCAGGGCGACCATCTTCGAGAAATGTTCGAGGGCGGTGCCGGTATCGAGGGCGCGGGTGACGGCGGCCAGGGCGTCGGTGCGGCCGGTCAGTTCCAGCGCCCCGGCCGCGAGCGCCAGCGTGACCTCTCGGAGGCGCGGGTCCTGATGCTTGCCGGTGAGGAAATCGACGGCGTTGCGCACCTCGACGGCATTGCCGGCGGCGGAAGCGAGCGGCTCGTTCATGTCGGTGATGAGCGCCGCGGTCTTCAACCCGGCGCCATTGGCGACGGAGACGAGGCTTTCCGCGAGGGCGCGCGACTTCTCCAGCGTCGGCATGAAAGCGCCCGAGCCGGTCTTGACGTCGAGGATGAGTGCGCCGAGGCCGGCGGCGAGCTTCTTAGACAGGATCGAGGCGGTGATGAGCGGGATGGATTCGACCGTCGCCGTCACGTCGCGGATGGCATAGAGCACCTTGTCGGCGGGGGCGAGGTCGGCGGTCTGGCCAATGATGGCGCAGCCGGCGGCCTTCACCACCTGGCGAAATAACGCGTTATCGGGGCTGGTGGTGTAGCCGGGGATGGCGTCGAACTTGTCGAGCGTGCCACCGGTGTGGCCGAGACCGCGCCCAGAGATCATCGGCACGTAGACGCCGCAGGCGGCGAGGATGGGCGCGAGCATCAGCGACGTGTTGTCCCCTACCCCACCGGTCGAGTGCTTGTCGGCTACCGGTCCATCGAGATCGGACCAGTCGAGGACCGTCCCGGAATCGCGCATCGCAAGGGTGAGGGCGACGCGCTCGGGCGTGCTCATGTCGCGGAAGAAGACGGCCATGGCGAAGGCGGCAGCCTGGGCGTGGCTCACCGAGCCATCGGTGAGGCCGGCGATGAAGGCGGCGATCTCTTCGGCGGACAGGGTGCGGCCATCGCGCTTTGCGGCGATGACCTCCTGGGGAAGGAAGGGCATGATGACGCTCTCGTTCTTGCTGCCGCGAGTCTAGGCCCGCACGGCAGCGGGCGCAATCAGCCTGCGGTCGGCAGCCCGTCCGTGGGAGCCGGCTTGCGCTCGGCAAGGCCGCGATTGAGGAGCGCCACGGTTGCCGCAACGACGCTGAGCACGGCGAGGATGAGGTAGCCGGCCTGCGGGCCCCAATCGTAGAGCGCGCCGGCCAGCACCGGGCCGATGACGCGGCCGAGCGCCGAGAAGGCCTGGTTGAGGCCGACATACTTGCCGGTGGCGCCAGCGGGGGCGAGGCGACTGGCCATCGAGGCGGTGATGTTGGTGAGCGCGCCCTGCGCAGCCCCGACGATGCACACGCCGGCAAGGAAGATGGCGAATGGCGCAAGCGGCAGGGTGGCCAACGCCAGCCCGATGAGTCCGGCGGCGCCGGCAGCGACGGTCCAGTTGCCGAAGCGCTCGCTCAGCCGCCAAACCAGGCCGGCCTGGGCGATGATCGAGGCGATGCCGGCAAGCGTCAGCAGCCAGCCGAGGCCGGAGGCGGTGATGGCGAAACGATCGCTGACGAGAAGGCCCAGCGTCGTTTCCATGCCGACGAACACCACCATGGAAAGCCCGGTGAGGGCGAGCAAGCGCCAGAAGCCGGGGCTGAGCTTCTTGTCGGGCGCCGGTACAACTGGCCGGCGGGCGGCATGCGGCAGCATCCAGATAGCCGCGACGAAGTTCAGGGCGGCAATGCTCGCACCGATAAGGCAGATGGCCGAGAAACCGAGCGGAGCGGCGAGGGCACCGATGGCCGGACCGACGGTGAAGGCGAGACCGATGGCTGCTCCGCCCATGCCCATGACGCGGGTGCGTTTGTCGGGCTCGGTGAGATCGCTGAGCGTCGCCATGGCGACCGAGATCGAGCCGCCGAAGAGGCCGCCCAGCACCCGCGCGCCGATCAGCACCCAGATGTTGGGGGCCAGCGCGCAGGCGACGAGCGACAGCGTGGTGCCGAGCAGCGCTGCGATGAGCAGCGGCCGGCGCCCGATACGATCGGACAGGCGGCCGAGGATGGGCGCGGCGACGAACTGGGCGAGCGAGTAGCCGGTAAACAGCAGCCCGAGCGCAATGCCGGTGCCCCCAAAGGCGGTGACCACGAAGGGCAGCGACGGAATGACGATGCTGAAGGCCAGCATGTCGGTGAAGATCACCGCGCAGAGGATCAGCAGGCTGGACTTTGAGGGCATCGGCTACTCGGCAGGTTCGGCGCGGTTTTGCACCCTTCCGGTGGCGAAGGCCAGAGGACAGAGGGTCGCGAGGTGATTTAGCGCGCCGGGGTCACGGGGGTTTGAT
>JAEYYP010000026.1 GCA_023428425.1 Pseudomonadota bacterium | reverse complement strand
GGCGTGGTGCTGGCCAACGCCGGTGCCGACCGGGCGCTACACGACACCTACTACGTGGTGGCGCACTTCCACTACGTGCTGTCGCTGGGCGCCGTGTTCGCCATCTTCGCGGCCTGGTACTACTGGTACCCGAAGATGTTCGGCATCATGTACAACGAGACCCTTGCCAACACGCATTTCTGGGTCACGTTCGTCGGTGTGAACCTGATCTTCTTCCCGCAGCACTTCCTCGGGCTGGCCGGCATGCCGCGCCGCTACATAGACTACCCCGATGCGTACGCGCTGTGGAACATGGTCTCGTCGATCGGCTACTACATCACGTTCGTCGGCCTGGTGATTTTCCTCTACACCCTGTGGGAAGCCAGCCGTAAGAAGCGCATTGCCCCGGCCAATCCGTGGGGCGACGGCGCCACGACGCTGGAATGGACGCTGCCCTCGCCTCCGCCGTTCCACCAGTTCGAGACCCTGCCGCGCATCGGCGCGTCATCGGACCACTGATAAAGGACAGGCGCGGGGACGGACGACTGCTCGCCCGACCCCGCGAACCCAAGGCTTCAGAATTGGCTTATGTCGATCAATCGAGGTATGCACCGGCTCTGGCCGGCGGAGCGCGGGTAGAGGACTACCTCGCCCTGCTGAAGCCGCGCGTGATGTCGCTCGTGGTCTTCACGGCGTTCATCGGCCTGCTGCTGGCGCCGGGTGGCATCAATCCGGTGCTCGGCGCCATCGCCATCCTCTGCATCGCACTCGGGGCAGGGGGCTCGGGAGCGCTGAACATGTGGTATGACAGCGACATCGACGCCGTCATGAGCCGCACGCTGAACCGTCCAATTCCGGCCGGCCGCATCGAGCGCGATCACGCGCTGGCCCTCGGGTTGATCCTCTCGACCTTCTCGGTAGCCCTGCTCGGCCTCGCCACCAACTGGGTCGCCGCTGGCCTGCTGGCCTTCACGATCTTCTTCTACGCCGTCATCTACACGATGTGGCTCAAGCGCTCGACGCCGCAGAACATCGTCATCGGCGGCGCGGCCGGGGCGTTCCCGCCGATGGTCGGCTGGGCCGCGGTGACCGGCACGGTGAGCCTCGAGAGCTGCCTGCTGTTCCTCATCATCTTCCTCTGGACGCCGCCGCACTTCTGGGCTCTCGCGCTCTACAAGCAGTCGGACTATGGCGCGGCGAAGATCCCGATGCTGCCCAACGTGGCCGGCGAGCGCGCCACCAAGTGGCAGATCCTGCTCTACTCCGTCATCCTGGTGGCGACGACGCTGCTGCCGGGCTTCATCGGGTTCGCGGGGGCGATCTATATGGTCGCCGCAGCGGGCATTGGCCTGGGCTTCCTGTGGCTTGCCTGGCAGCTGTTCCGCACGGTGGACGACAAGGCCATGCGCAAGGCCGGCCGGTCGCTGTTCACCTATTCGCTGAGCTACCTGTTCGTCATCTTCCTTGCGCTGATCGTCGACCATGCGGCGCGACTGATGGGATGGTTCTGATGGCCGAATCCACACCGCACAGCGACAAGCAGGTTGCCGCCAACGCCGAGTTCGCAGCCCGACGTCGCCGTCGCTCCGTGGCGCTGGGTCTTGTCCTGGGTGCGCTGGTGCTGATCTTCTACGTGCTGACCATCGTCAAGCTCGGCCCCAACGTCTTCGACCGGGTGCTCTGATGACCGACGCATCCTTGCCGATCAGCGACGAGAAGCGGCTGCAGCGCAACAAGCTGGTGGCTCTCTATTGCGCGGCTTTTGTCGTCGTCATGGTTGGTGCGGCCTACGCAGCGGTGCCGCTCTACAACCTGCTTTGCCGGCTGACCGGCCTCGATGGCACGACGCAGGTGTCGACCGGCAACCTCAAGGGCGCCATCGACCGCGAGATGACCGTGCGCTTCGACGCCAACGTCGATGGCGCGCTGCCATGGATCGTAACTGCCGCGAGACCCGTGACTGACCGGATCGGCAACGAAGAGACGATCATCTTCACGGCGCACAACAAGTCCGACAAGACGGTTACCGGCACGGCAACCTTCAACGTCACGCCCGAGACCACCGGGCTCTACTTCAACAAGATCGAGTGCTTCTGCTTCACCGAGCAGACGCTCAAGCCCGGCGAGACCGTCGAGATGCCGGTCACTTTCTTCGTCGATCCGGACATTGCCCAGGATCGCAATCTCGACCCTGTTCGAGACATCACCCTGTCCTATACATTCTATGCCGTTCCGAGCGAGGGAAGCTGACATGGCTGCGCACGCCAAGCATCACGACTATCATCTGGTGAATCCCAGCCCCTGGCCCTTCGTCGGCTCGGTCTCCGTCTTCGTCATGGCCGTCGGCGCCATCCTGTGGTTCCACGAGATCGCCCCGATCTGGATCATGCTCATCGGCACCGTCGGTGTGCTCTACACTTTCTACGCCTGGTGGGCCGACGTGATCCGCGAGGGTCAGGCCGGTGACCACACCCCGGTCGTGCAGATGCACCATCGCTACGGCATGATTTTGTTCATCGCCTCCGAGGTGATGTTCTTCGTGGCCTGGTTCTGGGCCTATTTCGATGGCTTCTTCAATCAGGAAGCGGCGGAGCAGTATGCCCGCATCGCCGCCATGGGCACCACCTGGCCGCCGACGGGCGTCGAACTCTTCGACCCCTGGCACCTGCCGTTGTTCAACACGCTGATCCTGCTGACTTCGGGCACCACCGTCACCTGGGCGCACCATGCGCTGCTCAACAAGGACAAGCGCGGCCTCGTCTGGGGCCTCGCCATCACTGTGCTGCTGGGCGTCATCTTCACCATCTGCCAGGTGATCGAGTATGCCGAGGCTGGCTTCCAGTACACCGGCAACCTCTACGGCGCGACGTTCTTCATGGCGACCGGTTTCCACGGCTTCCACGTGGTGGTCGGAACGATCTTCCTGATCGTCTGCCTCGTTCGGGCCATGCGCGACAGCTTCACGCCCGAGCATCACCTCGGCTTCGAGTTCGCCGCCTGGTACTGGCACTTCGTCGACGTGGTGTGGCTGTTCCTCTTCGCCACGATCTACGTCTGGGGTAGCTGGGGCGTGCAACTGGCGGCGCACTAGTCCCGTAGGACACGTTATGATCGAGGGCGCGGCGCAAGCTGCGCCCTTCGTTCTTCAGGTTCTATCTCCTCTAATCGTTTGTTGCCGCGCTGGAAGCTCACATGACTGATCCCGGACCCGAGCGCCTGCCCTCACCCTTCGCCACCGGGCTCGCCTGTCGCTGCCCGCGATGCGGCGAGGGCCCGTTGTTCTCGGGGTTCCTCAAGACCGTCGCGCGCTGCGAGAGTTGCGGGCTTGACCTGAGCTACGCGGCTCACACTGAAGGACCGGCCGTCTTCATCATCCTGATCGTCGGCTTCGTCATCG
>JAEYYP010000313.1 GCA_023428425.1 Pseudomonadota bacterium | reverse complement strand
CCGGGGGCTGGGCGCAGCGCACCGGACCTGATCTTTTCTCCTGGGCAGGGGAGATACGCCCTCCATGGCCTCAATCGACACGGCGCGACCGGCGCCAGCTCGACGCTTTTCGCTCAACGACCCCGTCGTCCGCGGCATCTTCTACCAGATCGTGGTGGCGGTCTCGGTCGTGTTGTTCATCACTTGGATCATCAACAACACCGCCGCCAACCTCCAGGCGCAGAACAAGACATCGGGCTTCGATTTCCTAGGCAAGACAGCTGGCTTCGATATCAGCTTCTCGCTGTTCCCGTGGAGCCGCGCCTCCTATTACTGGGAAGCGTTTCTCGTCGGCCTCACCAACACCATGCTCGTGGCTGCCATCGGTATCGTGCTGGCGACCATCCTCGGTTTTGCCCTCGGTATCGCGCGGCTCAGCTCCAACTTCCTGATCGCGCGGCTCGCGACCGTCTACATCGAGACGATCCGCAACATCCCGCTGCTGCTCCAGCTGTTCTTCTGGTATTTCGCCGTGCTCAAGGCGATGCCGGCTGTCCGCAACTCGCTGGCGCTGCCCTACGACATCTTCATAAACCAGCGCGGCTTGTTCCTGCCCAAGCCGATTCCCGATGACGCCTTCAGCTGGGTCTGGCTGGCGCTCGTTATCGGCCTCGTCGGCTGGATCGTGCTGCGGCAATGGGCCAAGGCGCGGCTCGACAAGACCGGTCGTCGCTTTCCCGTCTTCCTGTCCGGCCTGGGCCTGACCATCGCGCTGGTCGCCCTCGTCTGGCTTGTCTCCGGTGCCCACGTGACCTTCGAGCCACCCGTGCTGGAGCGCTTCAACTTCAAGGGTGGTGTGGCGCTGCCGCCGGAGTTCGTGGCCCTTGCCTTCGGCCTCGTCATCTACACTGCTGCCTTCATCGCCGAGACGGTGCGTTCAGGAATCCTCGCGGTCAGCCATGGCCAGACCGAGGCCGCCCAGTCCCTGGGTCTCAAGGAAAACGACCGGCTGCGCCTCGTCATCGTGCCGCAGGCGATGCGGGTGATCGTTCCGCCGCTGACTAGCCAGTATCTCAACCTCACCAAGAACTCGTCCTTGGGCGCTGCCATCGGCTACCCGGAACTGGTGAACGTGTTCTCCGGCACGGCGCTGAACCAGACGGGTCGCGCCATCGAGATTATTGCCATGACCATGGCCGTCTACCTCACCCTGTCGCTGCTCACCTCGGCGATCATGAACTGGTACAACGCCCGCGTGGCGCTGGTGGAAAGGTGAGGGCGTCATGACCGCACAAGTTCGCACTGAAATGGCGCCGGCCCTGCCGCCGCCCCGTCAATCGGTCGGTACCCTCCATTGGTTCCGCACCAACCTGTTCGCCACCCCCACGGATACCCTCCTCACCATCGCGGCGGCGCTCTTCCTCGTCTGGTCCGTTCCGGTGCTGGTCGAGTTCCTGCTCACCAAGGCGGTCTGGCCGGGAGGAACGGTGGAGGAATGCCGCGCCATCGAGGCCGGCGCATGCTGGGCCTATATCGGGGCCCGGATAAACTTCTTCATCTACGGCTTCTACCCGATGGATGAGTACTGGCGGCCGAACGTCGTGTTTGCCCTCGGCGCCATCCTGATCGTACCGCTGGCGATGCCCAAGGCGCCGTTCAAGGTCATCAATGCGCTGCTGTTCTTCGTGGCGTTGCCCATCGTCACCGTGGTGCTGCTCTCGGGCGGCTCGTTCGGGCTCCGTCCCGTTCCCACGGACCAGTGGGGTGGCCTGCTGGTCACGCTGATCATCTCATACGTCGCTATTCTCGGCTCGTTGCCACTGGGCATCCTGCTGGCCCTCGGCCGGCAGTCCAACCTGCCGGTGATCAAGACGCTCTGCATCGCCTTCATCGAGTTGTGGCGCGCGGTGCCGCTGATCACGGTGCTGTTCATGGCCTCGATCATGCTGCCGCTGTTCCTGCCGCAGGGCACTTCAATCGACAAACTGCTGCGCGCACTGGTCGGCGTTACCCTCTTCGCATCGGCCTACATGGCTGAAGTGATCCGTGGCGGCCTCCAGGCCATCCCGCGGGGGCAGTACGAGGCTGGCGCGTCGCTCGGGCTAGGCTACTGGCAGCGCATGGGCTTCATCGTGCTGCCCCAGGCGCTGAAGCACGTGATCCCCGGTATCGTGAACATCTTCATCGCCCTGTTCAAGGATACCTCGCTGGTGTCGATCGTCGGCATCTTCGATCTGCTGAACACCATCCAGGCCGGCACGTCGGACACCAACTGGTTCGCGCCGAACCAGGCGGTCACCGGCTACATCTTCGCCGCCATCATCTACTGGGTCTTCTGTTTCTCCATGTCGCGCTACTCGATGTTCATGGAGCGCCGGCTCAACACCGGCCACAAGAGGTAAAGTCAATGACCACTGAAATGTCGGCCGCAGGCCGGGACATCAACCGTTCGCAGATGTCGGTCAGCCAGACCGAGGTTGCCGTTGAAATCATCGGCATGAACAAGTGGTACGGCGATTTCCACGTGCTGCGCGACATCAACCTCAAGGTGATGAAGGGCGAGCGTATCGTCATCGCAGGGCCGTCGGGTTCCGGCAAGTCGACGCTGATCCGCTGCATCAACCGCCTCGAGGAGCATCAGCAGGGCCAGATCATCGTCAACGGCACCGAGCTGACCTCCGACCTCAAGCGGGTCGATGAGGTGCGGCGCGAGGTCGGGATGGTATTCCAGCACTTCAACCTGTTCCCGCACCTCACCATCCTGCAGAACCTGACGCTGGCGCCGATCTGGGTGCGCGGTATCCCCAAGGCCGAGGCCGAGGCGACTGCGATGAAATACCTCGAGCGGGTTCGCATTCCTGAACAGGCCAACAAGTTCCCGGGCCAGCTCTCGGGTGGCCAGCAGCAGCGCGTCGCCATCGCCCGCTCGCTCTGCATGAACCCGCAGATCATGCTGTTCGACGAGCCCACCTCCGCCCTTGATCCTGAGATGGTGAAGGAAGTGCTCGAGGTGATGATCAGCCTCGCCGAGGAAGGCATGACGATGCTCTGCGTCACCCACGAAATGGGCTTCGCTCGGCAGGTGGCCAACCGCGTGATCTTCATGGACCAGGGGCAGATCATCGAGCAGAACGCGCCGGACGAGTTCTTCTCCAACCCGCAGCACGAGCGCACCCAGCTCTTCCTGAGCCAGATCCTGCATTGAGCGGGGGCAGGGGTGGTTCCTGAAGCCACCCCCTCGGATCGCCTTGACCCGGCCTTGTGCCTCACCATAATCCGGCTCGGGCCAGCGGGAGTGGTGATTTGACGTGCGTATCGGCCGCCGGGCGGCTCCTGATCCTGCTGGTTGCTCTCGCCGCCGGCCCCGCTGCAGCCCAGTCGCTGCTGGCTCCGGCAGGTCCAACCCTGCAGGCCATTCGCGATCGTGGCCATGTCATCTGCGCTACCACCGATCCGCTTCCCGGCTTTGCCCAGCCGGGCGCCGATGGCCGCTGGACCGGCTTCGATGTCGATTTCTGCCGCGCCGTAGCGGTCGCGGTATTCAACGATGCGAGCAGGATGGAGTTTGTGCCGCTCAGCGGCGACAGCCGCTTCGCACAGTTGCAGACGGGCGGCATCGACCTGATCGCGCGCAATGCGCCCTGGACCATGCGACGCGACACCGGCTATGGCGCCACCTATGTCGCGACCTCCTATTTCGACGGGCAGGCGATCATGCTGCCGCAGTCGATTGGGGCGGTATCGGCCTACCAGCTCGACGACGTGAAGATCTGCATCGTCGATGAAGCGGAGGGGCTGGCCAACCTGCGCGAGTTCTTCTTCACCACGCAGGCGACCTACACGGAGCTGCTCTACGAGGATCGCGAGGATCTCGGCGTCGCCTACAGTGCCGGGCTCTGCAACGCCGTCTCCGCCTCGGCCAGCTGGCTGAATGCCATGCGCCGCAGCCTGCCGGATCCGGCCAACCACCGCATCCTGCCCGAGCGTATCGGCAAGGGGGCTTTCGGGCCGGTCGTGCGGTCGGGGGACGATCAGTGGTTCAGCATCGTCGAGTGGACGCTGTTTGCCCTGATCGACGCCGAGGAGGCCGGCGTCACCTCCCGCAACATCCAGAGCCTGGCCGCCGCCAAGACGCACCGTATCCGCCGGCTGCTCGGGCTCGAAGGGACGTTCGGGCCGTCGATCGGTCTCGACAGCCGCTTCATCTCCAATGTGATCAGCGCCGTCGGGAACTACGGCGAGATCTTCGAGCGCAATTTCGGCCCCGCCACCGACTCGGCGGTGGTGCGCGGCCAGAACGCCCTGTGGATCAACGGCGGCCTGCTCTACGCCCCACCCATCGAGTGATGTAAGCGCTGTTTACATAGTTTTCGCTTTTCCCGACTTCCCCCGTCGCCTTCCTCAGCGAAGCCATTGTGCCACAGGGCGGCAGCAGGGGGATAAGTTGAAAACGCGAAGCAATCTGTCAGTTTCAGGTGAGCGAGCGGGCCCACGGACGTCGGCTTACGCACTGCCTGCGCGTGCGTAGGCCACGAAGTTCTGCCAGCCGGGGTTCAGAACTCCATCACCCGGCAGCGCTAAGCCAGCTCTTCACGATACTGGCTCGGGCTCGAGCACCGATTGCCAGTCGATCCGGCCCGGCTCTTCCAGCCAGTGCGGCACCGGCAGGTTCCTGGTCCGGAGGAATTCGGGGTTGAACAGCTTGCTCTGGTAGCGGTTGCCGTAGTCGCACAGGATGGTGACGATGGTCTTGCCCGGGCCCAGGTCACGCGCCAGCCGGACCGCGCCCGCCACGTTGATACCCGACGAGCCACCAAGGCAGAGCCCCTCGTGTTCCAGGAGATCGAAGACGTAGGGCAGGGCCTCGCTGTCGGGGATCTGGTAAGCGCGATCAACCTGCGCGCCCTGCAGATTGGCGGTGATCCGGCCCTGGCCGATGCCCTCGGTGATCGAGTTGCCGGAGCTCTTCAGTTCGCCGGTCGTGTAATAGCTGAAGAGCGCGGCGCCCTCCGGGTCGGCGAGACCGATCTGCACGTCCTTGTTGCGGGCCTTGAGCGCCATCGAGACCCCGGCAAGCGTTCCGCCCGAGCCGACGGCGCAGATGAACCCGTCGACCTTGCCGCCGGTCTGTTCCCAGATCTCCGGCCCCGTACCATCGATATGGGCCTGCCGGTTTGCCACGTTGTCGAACTGGTTGGCCCAGATGGCGCCGCCCGGCAGCTCCCGGTTGAGCTTCTCGGCCAGGCGACCGGAAATCTTGATGTAGTTGTTGGGATTCTTGTACGGCTTGGCCGGGACCTGGATCAGTTCGGCGCCGAGCAGCGTCAGCGCGTCCTTCTTCTCCTGGCTCTGCGTTTCGGGGATCACGATCACCGACTTGTAGCCGAGCGCATTGGCGACCATCGTCAGCCCGATTCCGGTATTGCCGGCTGTGCCTTCGACGATCGTTCCGCCCGGCTTCAGCAACCCGCGCCGCTCGGCGTCGCGGATGATGAAGAGCGCCGCCCTGTCCTTGACGGATTGGCCCGGATTCAGGAACTCCGCCTTGCCCCATATGTCACAGCCGGTCGCGTCCGAAACGCGGTTGAGCCGGATGAGGGGGGTGTTGCCGATGGCGGAAATGACGTCACGATGGTTGGGCATGGGCCGGAAAGAGCAGATTGCGGGGCCCCGAACCTAGGGTCCCGCCGCCACCCTGCCAAGCGCCAAGGCGACGGATTGGCACGGAGTTTCGCATCGACCGTGCGGCGGAGAAGAAGGTGCCGCGTTGTATGGAGTCGGCGCAAATTCGCCCCGACTAGAGCGCCTTGAACGCCGCCAGTGCCCGCTCCCGGCTCGCCTTCAGGTCTACGATAGGCGTAGGATAGCCCTTCACCCCGTCGCCTTCCCATGGCTTGTGCACCAGACCGTCCGGCAGGTCCCGGAGCTCCGGCACCCAATGCCGGACATACTCGCCGGTCGGATCGAACTTCTCGCCCTGCGTCACCGGGTTGAAGATGCGGAAGTAGGGGGAGGCGTCGAGCCCCGATCCGGCGACCCACTGCCAGTTGCCGGGGTTGTTGGCGGCGTCCGCATCGACCAGCGTATCCCAGAACCACTCCTCGCCCTTGTGCCAATCCACCAGCAGGTTCTTGGCGACCAGCGAGGCGGTAAGCATGCGCACCCGGTTGTGCATCACGCCGGTTTCCCACAACTCGCGCATGCCCGCATCGACGATGGGAATCCCCGTCATCCCCCTGGTCCAAGCATGGAGGCCCGTTGAGTCCCGCCGCCAATCGAGCCGCCCGTACTTCTCCACCATCGGCGCCGTTGCGATGTCCTCGCGATGATAGAGCTGGTGGTGATTGAAGTCGCGCCAGGCGAGTTCCGACAGGAACTTCTCGATCGAGCCGGCCTTGCTCGGCTCGGCGTGCGCGCGCGCCATGGCCGCATGCCACACCTGCCGGGCGCTGATCTCGCCAATCGCCAGGTGAGGGGATAGCCGTGAGGTTGCTTGCTTGCGGGGCAGGTCCCGGTCCGCCGGGTAGTCGTCGACCAATTCGTCGAGGAAAGTGTCGAGCCGCTCGCGCGCCGCCGTCTCGCCTATGCTCCAGTGCTTGCCAAGCTTCTTGCCCCAGGCCGGCTCGCGATAGGCGCCATCGACCCTTGCCACCCGCTCGACGTCGTGACCGCGCGGCTTCGGCTGCGGGGCAGTGATGGCTCGCTGCTTCAGCGCCTGCCAGAACGGCGTGTAGACCGAATAGGGCTTGCCGGTCTTGGTCTCGATGTCGAACGGTTCCACGAGGACGTTTCCCGGGGAACTCTTGACCGCGATCCCGTCCCGTCGGAGCTGTTCCTTGATGGTGGCGTCATGCTCTCGCTCCGCAGGGCCGTAGCGCCGGTTCCAGCATACGACGCTCGCGTGCTTCGCGCGCTCCAGGATGAGCTTGCCGCTCTCGCCTTCGACGACGTCCAGCCCGATCCCGAGACGCTCAAGATCCGCACCCACAGCGTTGAGGCTGTGGTGAAGCCACCAGCGCGAAGCCGCGCCGCGCGGCCGCAACCCCTTGTCGGTCTCGTGTACGTAGAGCGCCTCGACGTTCTCGCCGGTCTCGATCGCCGCACGAAGTGCCGGGTTGTCGCCGAGCCGCAGATCGTTCCTCAGCCACAGCAGTGCTGTTTTCGTCATGAAATAGATTTTCCTTTGCTGCCGCTTCCCGGTTCAGTCGTTCTTGTCGAATGGGTGACCGAAAAAGCTGCGTCCCCACTGCATCAGATACGCGCAAACCGGTGCAATAGTTTGCGTTCCCGACTGATTCACTCACCTTGCCGCAGCCCCCGGGGAGCGCGTATGTGACAGCCCGTTGCAGCAACGGTAGACAGATGTCCGAGCCCAGTCGGCGTACCCTCAGCCATCTCCAGGCCCTGGAGAGTGAATCCATCGAGATCTTCCGCGAGGTCGCCGCCAGCTTCGAGCGGCCGGTGATGATGTACTCCATCGGCAAGGACTCCTCGGTCCTGCTGCATCTCGCCCGCAAGGCCTTCTTCCCGTCGCGGGTGCCGTTCCCGATCCTGCACATCGATACGAAGTGGAAGTTCCGCGAGATGATCGCGTTTCGCGACCGGATGGCGCGCGAGCACGACCTCGACCTGATCGTCCACACCAATCCCGATGGCCTGGCACAGGGCATCAACCCGTTCGACCATGGCTCGGCCGTCCACACGGACATCATGAAGCCGCAGGCACTGCGGCAGGCGCTGAATGCCGGCCGCTACGACGCCGCGATCGCCGGCGCCCGCCGCGACGAGGAAAAGAGCCGGGCCAAGGAACGCATCTTCTCGCACCGCAACGCTCAGCACGCCTGGGACCCCAAGAACCAGCGCCCCGAGCTCTGGCGCCTCTTCAACACCCGGCTGGCGCCCGGCGAGAGCATGCGCGTGTTCCCGATCTCGAACTGGACCGAGCTCGACGTGTGGACCTACATCTACGCCGAGAACATCCCGATCCCCGAGCTCTACTTCGCCCGCAAGCGGCCGGTGGTCGAGCGTTCGGGCACGCTGATCATGGTCGATGACGAGCGTTTCCGCTTCAATCCGGGCGAGGTGGCGCGCGAGGAGATGATCCGCTTCCGCACGCTGGGCTGCTACCCGCTCTCGGGCGGCATCCGCTCCGATGCGGCCGATCTGCCCTCGATCATCATGGAAATGCAGGCCTCCCGCACCTCCGAGCGTGAAGGCCGCCTGATCGATTCCGACAGCGTCGGGTCGATGGAGAAGAAGAAGCAGGAGGGCTATTTCTGATGGCGACCGTGCAGATGACCCCTCCCGCCGCGGCGACAGCCCTTGACGCCTGGCTCGCCGAACAGACCGGCAAGAGCCTGCTGCGCTTCCTGACCTGCGGATCCGTCGACGATGGCAAGTCGACGCTCATCGGCCGCCTGCTGTACGACAGCCAGCTAGTGCTCGATGACCAGCTCGCGTCGCTGAAGAAGGAAAGCCGCAATCGCCACGTCGGCGATGAAGGTATCGATTTCTCGCTGCTGGTCGACGGCCTGGCCGCCGAGCGCGAGCAGGGCATCACCATTGACGTCGCCTACCGGTTCTTCTCGACGGACAAGCGGAAGTTCATCGTTGCCGACACCCCCGGCCACGAGCAGTACACCCGCAACATGGCGACGGGCGCGTCGAACGCCGACCTCGCCATCGTCCTGATCGACGCCCGGAAGGGCGTGCTGACGCAGACGCGCCGCCACAGCTTCATCCTCAGCCTCATCGGCGTGAAGCACGTGGTGCTGGCGATCAACAAGATCGACCTCGTCGGCTACGATGCGGACACCTTCAACGCCATCGAGTCCGAGTATCGCGCGTTTGCGAAGGACCTCGGGTTCGAGACGCTGGTGGCGGTTCCGGTTTCGGCGCTGAAGGGGGACAACATCCTTGCGCCCAGCGCGCAGATGCCGTGGTACACCGGACCGCAGCTCGTTCCCTATCTCGAGACGATCGAAGTCGCGACAGACCGGACGCAGAAGCCGTTGCGCCTCCCCGTGCAGTGGGTGAACCGGCCGAACCTCGACTTTCGCGGCTTCTCCGGCACCATTGCCTCGGGCACCGTGAAGGTCGGCGACGACCTGCTGGTCGCCGCTTCGCGCAAGCCTGCCAAGGTCTCACGCATCGTCACGATGGATGGCGACCTGAACGAGGCGATCGCCGGGCAGGCGGTGACCATCACGCTCGACCGTGAGGTCGATATCTCGCGCGGCGACGTGCTGGCGCATCCGGGCGAAGTCCCCGACTTCTCCAACCAGTTCCAGGCCCGGCTCGTGTGGATGAACGAGGAGCAGGCCATGCCCGGCCGCTCCTATCTGCTCAAGATCGGCAGCCAGCTCGTCCCGGCTTCGATCACGGCGCTCAAGTTCCGCACCAACGTCAACACGCTCGAGGAAAGCGCGGCCAAGACGCTCGAGATGAACGAAGTCGGCACGGTGACCATCGCCACGGACAAGCCGATCGCCTTCGACGGCTACGGCGCCAACGCGCTGACCGGCAGCTTCATCCTCATCGACCGCATTTCCAACGCCACGCTCGGCGCCGGTGTCATCGAGTTCGGCCTCCGGCGCGCGCAGAACCTGAGCTACCAGAGCTTCGACGTGAACCGGAAGGTGCGCGCCGATCTCAAGGGACAGACGCCGCAGATCGTCTGGTTCACCGGCCTCTCGGGCTCGGGCAAATCGACGGTCGCCAACCTCGTCGAGAAGCGACTGACCGCCGATGGGCGCCACGCCTATATCCTCGATGGCGACAATGTGCGCCACGGCCTCAACAAGGATCTCGGGTTCACCGACGAGGACCGCGTGGAAAACATCCGCCGCGTCGCGGAGGTGGCTCGCCTGATGGCCGATGCCGGCCTGATCGTACTGGTCAGCTTCATTTCGCCATTCGCCAATGAACGCCGGCTGGCGCGCGAGATCGCTGGTGACATCAGGTTCACCGAGGTTTTCGTCAACACCCCGCTCGAAGTCTGCGAGGCGCGCGACCCCAAGGGCCTCTACGCCAAGGCGCGCCGCGGCGAGATCAGGAACTTCACGGGCATTTCGAGCCCGTACGAGGCGCCGGAGAAGCCGGACCTGACCCTCCACGGAGGGCTGCACGACCCGGTCCGCATGGCCGAGGAACTGTACGCGACGATCTTCGATTTCGGCGCGGTGTACTCGATCTGACATAAAGGTGTGAAGGCGGACAGGTTGTCCGCTTTCTGCCGCTCTGGCACCATGATTGCGCATCACACGGTGTCGTCATGCGTCGCATTCTCGTTGTTCTGAGTCTCCTTTTCGCGCTCTCGCCCGTCGCGGCGGTGGCCTCGTTCGACACATCGAAAGTGTGGTTCGATCGGCTCGGCGCCGAGGAGCGCAGCGCCGTGCAGGCCGACCTGATCCTGCTCGGGCACTATGGCTTCCTGGTCGACGGGCAGTTCGGACGGGCCACGTTCGACGCCATTGCCGATTTTCAGAAGGCGCAGGGCGGCGCCGGTTCGGGGGTGCTGACGGCGGCCGAGCAGGTTGCGCTGCGCAAACTGGCGGGAGAGACCCGCGAGCGCCTCGGCATGCGGCGCGTCAGCGACCAGCCCGCGCATGTGACGCTCACCATCCCCGCTAACCTGCTCACACGGCGCACGCCGACGGAGCAGGGCACCTCGTATTTCAGTCCGGACGGCGAAATCAGCCTCGAGACCATGCATGCAACGCTTGATGGCCAGACATTCCGCGACTTGTTCGACGTGATGGTCGCGCCCGATCCGGAACGCATCGTCACCTATCGCAGCTACAGCGACAGCCGCTTCGTCGTCTCGGGGAGCATCGGGGAGTACTCGTTCTACACGATGTTCCTGGCGGCGGCAGACGAAGCAGTCGGCTACTCGCTGGCCTGGGGCAGGTCCTATGCCAGCGACGGAGCGATCAGCTCGGTGTTTCTCGCATCGCACTTTTCACCCATTTCGCGGCTGCCATCGGAAGAAGAACTGAAGTTCGCGGCGGACCCGGTGACGGTGCGGAGTGCCTTCGATCTTCCTCCCGGTGACCCCAGGGTCATTGCCCTCAGCGCCGAGATTACCAACACCACGCCGGCCGATTTCGACCGCGCGATGGAGGCGCGGCCCGGGGCCCGCATCATGGTGCTCAACAGCCCGGGCGGCTCGGTCGACAGCGCCCTCGTGGTGGCGCAGGAGGTTCGGCGTCGCGGCATGCTGACCTATGTGCCCGACGGCATGGGCTGCTACTCGGCCTGCGCGTTCATCTTCTTCGCCGGCGAGAACCGGATCGCCGACGGCGAGCTCGGGGTGCATCAGATTTCGCAGGACGTCGCCGATGTCGTGATGACCCAGATGACGCTCGGCGACATTCTCGATGCACTCGACGAGTTCGGCGTGCAGCATCAGGTCGTGTCCTACATGCTGCGCACGCCGCCCGACAACATGTACGTCTTTTCGGCGCTGGAACTGGGGGAACTCGGCATCAACCGCGGTGGACCGATCCGTGTCGCCGTGGCCGCCGACGAGCCGGCGACTGAGCCCGACGCAATCCGAGGCGTTGCCGTGGCCTTCGTGCAGCTCTCCAGCCAGTCGACTCGCAGCGACGCTGATCGGTCGTTGACCTATGCGATCGACCGCTGGGGCAAGTTCTTCGGCGAAGCTCAACCGGAGATCGACGTGGCGCCCGGCGACGTGTTTCGCGTTCGCGTTCCGTTGAGCTCGGTCGAGCGTGCAAATGCGATCTGCGCCGCCATCAAGGCAGATGGCGGCGGCTGTTATGTCACGATGGCAGGCGGCTAGTCGCGACGGACGCTGATCCGGTCAAGCCGGCGCCGCGACGGCCCTGCCTTCTGAACTGCCTCAGTACGTGGGGTAGCAGTAGTCGCGGCCTTTGCTCTGTATCGAGAAGAGGCCCTCGCTCGGCCACTCCCATTCCCACTCGCACTCGTGCTTCTTCTCCCCGCTGCCGCCACTACCCGGGCCGAGGTACTCAGCGGCGACCGGGCCCTTGCCACAGCCGGGGTCGTCATTGAATGAGCGTAGATCCCCCTTCAGCAGGTAGGTCTTACACCGCATGAACTCGGAGATTTCGTCGGCCTGCTTGTCGGAGAGTCCGACAAAAGCGGTGGCGGGAGACGACATGACCGACCCGGCCATGATGGCAAGCACGGCGGCGCCTGCCAGACGCAGAACTACTGAGTTACGCATGATCCACTCCAAACCAACGCGAGCGCGCTAGGCGCTCCTGGATGTCGATCCGCCGCAACTCGGATGAGTTACCAAATCACTAATAAAAATCCTCGGCAATACGCTTGCCGTTCAACCTTGTGTTGTGGTTAAGCCCCCAGCATCAACTTGATGCCAAGCCCCACCACCGTCACCGCCAGCACACCCGCCGCCCAGAGCCCGACAAACCACAGCAGTCGTGACGTCGTGGGGGACATCAGTGGTAGCCTTCGGCCGGGTCGATCTTTCCCCGGAACACCCAGTAGGCGTACGCGGTATAGGCGAGGATGATCGGGATCAGGAACAGGGCCCCCACGAGGAGGAAACCAAGGCTCTCGTCCGGCGCGGCCGCCTCGGCGATAGTGAGGGCTCCGGGGACGATGTAGGGGTAGAAGCTGATGCCGATGCCGGCAAAGCTGAGGACGAACAGTCCCAGAGCCGCGAGGAACGGCATCAGATGCTTGTCGCGGGTCAGCCCCCACCACAGCAAACCAGCGCAAACGGCCAGCAGCAGCGGTACGAGTGCCGAGAAGAAGGCAGTCGGCCAGGCGAACCAGCGCTCGAAGTAGATCGGCTCGAGAAATGGCGTCCATAGGCTGACCAAACCGATCAGCGCCAGCGTACCAACACCTGCCACCATGGCGATCCGCCGGGCCTTGGCCTGCAACTCGCCATGGGTCTTCAGGTTGAGCCAGGTGGCGCCCAGCAGGGCGTAGCCGAGAAGCAGCCCGACGGCGGTGGTCAGCGAGAACGGCGTCAGCCAGTCCCACCAGCCGCCCGCATATTCGCGGTTCTCGATACGGATGCCCTGGACCAGCGCGCCGAGGGCGATACCCTGCATGGCGGTGGCGACGATCGATCCGAGCGCAAAGCCCCAATCCCACAGTCTGCGCCAGCGCTCGGTGCGGAAGCGGAACTCGAAGGCTACGCCGCGGAAGATCAACCCCAGGAGCATGAGGATGATGGGCACATAGAGCGCCGGCAGCACGGTGGCGTAGGCGAGGGGAAACACCGCCATCAACCCACCGCCCCCCAGCACCAACCACGTCTCGTTGCCGTCCCAGACGGGGGCGACCGAGTTGGTCATGATGTTGCGGTCATGCGTCTCGGGAAAGAACGGAAACAGGATGCCGATTCCGAGGTCGAAACCGTCGAGTACGACATAGGCGAGCACGGCGAACGCGATCAGCCCGGCCCAGATGAAACTCAGCTCAACGCCCAGCATTGTCGCCTCCCGTCGCTTCGATCTGAATGGCGGGCGTGATGCCGGCGGCGCGAGTTGGCGCGTCCTCTAGCTCGCCGCCACCGCCCGAGGTCGGCGACTTCCACATCAGCCGCAAAATGTAGAACGTGCCCGCCCCAAAGACGAAAAAGTAGACGATGATGAAGGCGACGAGCGACAGCCCGATCGCTTCGGCATCGACGTTGGAGAGGCTCTCGGAGGTCCGCAGCAGGCCGTACACAGTGTAGGGCTGCCGCCCCACCTCCGTGGTGTACCAGCCGGCCAGCACGGCCACGAAGCCGGAAGGCCCCATCAGCAACGCAGCCCGGTGCAGCCAGGTGCTGGTGTAGAGCGTCTTGCGGAAGCGTGCCCATAGTGACCAGAGCCCCACCAGCAACATCAGGACGCCGAGCCCCACCATGACGCGAAAGGTGATGAAGGGAATCAGCGCCGGCGGGCGTTCGTCCTTCGGGAACGCCTTCAGACCCTGCACCTCGCCCTCGAGTTCGTGGGTGAGGAGCAGCGAACCCAGATAGGGAATCTCGAGGGCGAACCTTGTCTCCTCGGCCTCGTCGTCGGGAATGCCGAACAGGATCAGCGGCGCGCCGCGATGCGTTTCGTAGTGGCCTTCCATGGCGGCAATCTTGGCGGGCTGGTGCTCAAGCGTGTTGAGCCCATGCATGTCGCCAACGAAAATCTGCACCGGCGTCACCAGCGCCGCCATCCACATCGCCATCGAAAACATGATGCGGGCGTGCCGGTTCTCGCGATCGCGCAACAGATGCAAGGCGCCTACGGCGCCCACAGCGAAGGCGGTCGTGAGGAACGCAGCCAGCACCGTGTGCACGAGCCGGTAGGGGAAGGATGGGTTGAAGATGATCGCCCACCAGTCCACCGGCAGAAACTGGCCGTTGTCTCCGACGGTGAAGCCAGCGGGCGTCTGCATCCAGCTGTTGGCGGCAAGAATCCAGGTCGCCGAGATCAGCGTACCTACCGCCACCATGGCGACCGCGAACATGTGCAGCCCGTTGCCCACCCGCTTGCGCCCGAACAGCGCGATGCCCAGGAAACCAGCCTCGAGGAAGAATGCAGTCAGCACCTCGTAGCCCATCAGCGGACCGATCACCGGGCCGGCCTTGTCGGAGAATGCCGCCCAGTTGGTGCCGAACTGGTAGCTCATGACGATGCCCGACACGACGCCCATGCCGAAGGTCACCGCGAAAATGGTCTTCCAGTAGTCGAAGAGACGCAGATAAGCCTCGTCGCGCTTCCACAGGTACAGTGCGTTCAGCACGGCCATGTAGCTCGCCAGCCCGATCGAGAAAGCTGGGAAGATGAAGTGGAATGAAACCGTGAACGCAAACTGGAACCGCGCCAGCAGTTCGGCACTCAGCCCAAAGCTCATCGACGTCTCCGATCGCTGCTGAAGCGGCTATACTCCCGCTGTCGCCTCGATGCTCTGCGCCTGACTGCCGCGCGCCGCACCGCCGCGCGTCAACTTGCCACCCTTGCGGATTGACGGGCAAGGCGGTTCCTGATTTGTTCTTGTGCAAGACGGAGGAAGCAGATGGACGCGTCGGTCGATACCAGCCGCATGACACGCGAGATTCACCCGGTGCCCGACGATGTGGCCGCGCTGCTGCGCGAGCGCCAACTTATCGAGGCCTACAAGGGCAGGCCTGCCTATCAGCAGAACGACTATATCGGCTGGATAGGGCGCGCGAAGCGACCGGAAACGCGGCAGAAGCGCATCGAGCAGATGCTGGAAGAACTCGAGGCCGGGGGCGTCTACATGCGGATGAAGTGGCGGAGCGGCGCCTGAAACCGAGGGCTCTGGCCCCACGATTCGCGCCGACAAGGCCAGCCGCGCCGGGCGGCCATCACGACGACTTCGGAGTAGGAGTCGCCTTCACTCAGTCTGGGAGGAAAAGATTGGCTCCGCGGCTTGGACTCGAACCAAGGACCATTCGATTAACAGTCGAATGCTCTACCAACTGAGCTACCGCGGAACACGTTGCCCTCAAGGGCAGCGACCGTTTAGGGGCATTGATCCGCTTTGGCAACCCCCTTTTTCCGCCTCCTCAAAAACCGGTCGCCGGCCCCGACGTGCGGAACTCCGCCAGCGCCAGATCCTCCGGCGTGTTGATGTTTGCGAACGGGTCGCCTTCCGGGCTCTCCGGCCAAGCTACCGTGGTGGAGCCGGCCTCCGCGGCCAGCGCTTTCAGGCTCCGGGGCGCAGTTCCAGCCAGGACCCGCGCCGGCAGGTCACGCACCCGATCGACCCGCCAGACCGAGTTGGTGGGGTAGGGCTGCCCGGCATACTGAGCGATTGCCACAGATGCCGCGCCAAGGCCGTCGACCAGTTTTTGGAGGTAATCGGCGGGCAGGAATGGCGAATCTACCGCCGCACACACCAGCAGCTCGACCTCTCGCGGCAAGGCCGACACGGCGGCCGCGAACCCGGCGAGCGGGCCGGCATAGCCAGAGGGCAGGTCGGCGACCCCCGCAACGGTGTCTGGTAGTCCCAGCGCTGTGGGATCGTGCGGACCATGCGCAACAATGATCGAATCGCACCCGGCGAGTCGGCCCAGTACGCGGTCGATCAGCCGCACCCCGCCAAGCCGCAAGGTGGCCTTCACCACACCTCCCAGCCGCTCGCCTCTGCCCCCGGCGAGGATCACCGCCGCTATCTGCATTCCCCGCCCACTCTCATTTCGTGTTCATCTTGCGTAAAGTCCGGCCCTGCCATATGAACCCGCCTCAGTGAGGCCACGTGGCGGAGTGGTTACGCAGCGGATTGCAAATCCGTCTATTCCGGTTCGATTCCGGACGTGGCCTCCAGTTTCCTTCCCCCATGACGATTTGTCACCCGTTGCCCAGCGGGCGTGCCGGCGCTATCACCGGGCCGCTCAAGCTCGCTGTTTCTCGGGGATTTCTGCCATGGTCGATTATCCAACCGCTCGCCGCCGCATGGTCGACAACCAGTTGCGCACCAGCAATGTCACCGACCGACGCATCCTTGCGGCGATGGAAGAGGTCCCGCGCGAGCGGTTCCTGCCCGATGCGCGCCGCGCGCTCGCCTATGTCGACGCCGCGCATGACCTCGGGGGAGGGCGCTTCCTCGCCGCTCCCGCGCCATTCGCCAGACTGCTGCAACTGGCAGAGGTCGAAGACAGCGACAGCGTGCTCGATGTCGGTGCCGGCAGCGGGTATACGGTCGCGGTGCTGGCGCGCCTCGCCGGGCAGGTGACGGGCATCGAGAGTGACGCCGGGCTGGTCGCGCAAGCGAATGGGCTGTTGGGCGAACTCGGGGTGGCCAACGCTTCGGTGGTCCAGGGACAACAGGACGGCGCCGGG
>JAEYYP010000305.1 GCA_023428425.1 Pseudomonadota bacterium | reverse complement strand
GCTCGGTGCTGTTCGTCGGCACCAAGAAGACCCTGAAGGAGTCGGTGCGGGAAGAGGCGCTGCGCGCCGGACAGTTCTACGTCACCGAGCGCTGGCTGGGCGGCATGCTGACCAACTTCCCCACCGTGCGCAAGTCGATCAAGCGCCTCGAGGACATCGAAAAGATGGAAACCGACGGCGTGATGAAGGAACTGAGCAAGAAGGAAGTGCTCGGTCTCTACAAGGAGCGCGCCAAGCTCGAGGCGATCTTCGGCGGCATCCGCCACATGAAGACCCTGCCCGGCGCCCTCTTCGTGACCGACACCGAGCACGAGCACATCGCTGTGCACGAGGCCAACCGTCTCAAGATCCCCGTGATCGGCATCGTCGACTCGAACTCGAACCCCGACCAGATCTCGTTCCCGATCCCGGGTAACGACGACGCTCTCAAGTCGGTCAGCCTGCTGACGCGCGTCATCGCCGACGCGCTCGCCGGCACCGATGTGGCCCAGCCCGCCGCGCCGGCTGCCGCCGCTACCGCCACCGTCACGGAGGCCGCCGCGAATGTCTAACGCCGTCGAGATCAGCGCCCAAGCCGTCGCCCAGCTTCGCGAGAAGACCGGCCTCGGCCTCATGCAGTGCAAGAAGGCCCTCGCCGAGACCGGCGGAGACCTCGAGGCCGCGATCGAGTTCCTGCGCAAGCAGGGCGCGGCCGTTGCCGCCAAGCGCTCGGGCCGCGAGGCCAAAGAGGGCAAGGTCGTGTTCGGCAAGTCCGGCGACGCGACCGCCGTGGTCGAGATCAACTGCGAAACCGACTTCGTCGCCTCGTCCGACGACTTCAACGCCTTCGCGGCCAAGGCCGCCCTGGCCATCGCCGCCGGCGCCCCCGCCGACCTCGAGGCCGTCAAGGCCCTCCCCGCCGACGGCACGACCCTCGGCGATCTGAACACCGCCGCGATCGCCAAGATCGGCGAGAACATCTCGCTCCGCCGCTTCGCGGTGGAGAAGGCCGCCGCGGGCGAGCTGGTCGAGAGCTACTCGCACATGGGCGGCAAAATCGGCGTGCTCATCAAGCTGGCCTTCGACGGCGAAGCCAAGGACGCCGCGGCCCTCACCGCGCTGGCCAAGGACCTCGCCATGCAGGTGGCCGCCAGCGCCCCCCTCTCGATCGACCCGAGCGGCATCCCTGCGGCCGTGGTCGACAAGGAGCGCGAGATCGCCCGCGAACTGACCGTCAAGGAAGGCAAGACCGGCGACATGCTCGAGCGCATCGTCGAGGGCAAGCTGAACAAGTTCTTCAAGGAGAACTGCCTGCTTCAGCAGGTGTTCATCAAGGACAACAAGACGCCCATCGACAAGCTGCTGGCCTCGTCGCCCGCCGCCTCGAACCTCCGCGTCAAGAGCTTCCACCGGCTGCAGCTGGGTCAGTAAGGATCCCCTCCGGATGACCGCCCTGCGTTACCGGAGAATCCTGTTGAAGCTGAGCGGAGAAGCCTTCGCCGGCGGTCAGGAGTTCGGACTCGATCCGGCCACCTTCACCCGCCTGGCGCAGGAAGTCCGTCAGGTTCACGAAACCGGCGTTCAGGTCGGCATCGTGATCGGCGGCGGCAACATCGTGCGCGGCGCCTCGCTCAGCGAGTGCGGCGTCGACCGCGTCACCGGCGATCAGGCCGGCATGCTGGCCACCCTCATCAACTGCCTGTGCATGCAGGACGCCCTCGAAAAGCAGGGCGTCTTCACCCGTCTCATGAGCGCTGTCAACGTGACCGAGGTCGCGGAGCCGTTCATTCGCCGCCGCGCCCTGCGCCATCTCGAAAAAGGTCGTGTCGTGCTCTTCGCCGCCGGCACGGGCAACCCCTATTTCACCACCGACAGCGCCGCCACGCTGCGCGCCATCGAGACGCGCTGCGACATCCTGATGAAGGCCACGAACGTGGACGGCGTGTACGACAAGGATCCCAAGAAGCACAAGGACGCCGTCCGCTTCGAAAGCCTCTCGTACACCGAGGTGATCAACCGCCAGCTCAAGGTGATGGACACATCGGCCATCGCGCTCTGCCGCGAGAACGACATGCCCATCATGGTGTTCGACCTCAACGCCCCCGGAAACCTGGTGCGCGCGGCGCGCGGCGAGCGCATCGGCACGCTGGTGACGCGCGGCGAAGACTGACAGGAAATTCCGCCATGCTCGACGAAAAATCCCTCGAAGCCCGCATGCAGAAGTCTGTGGAGGCCCTCCGCAAGGACCTCACCAAGATCCGCACCGGCCTCGCCTCCCCCGCCATGCTCGACAACGTGTTCGTGGACTACTACGGCACGCGCACGCCGGTCCCGCAGGTCGGTGCCGTCACCGTGCCCGAGCCCCGCACGCTGGCGATCAAGCCCTGGGAAAAAGGCATGATGCAGGCCATCGAAAAGGCCATCCAGGCCAGCGAGCTCGGCATCAACCCGGTCAACGACGGCACCTACATCCGCTTGGTGCTGCCGGTTCTGACCGAGGATCGCCGCCGCGACCTCGCGAAGCTGGCGCGCAAGACGGGTGAGGAAACCAAGGGCGCCGTGCGCAACATCCGCCGCGACGAGAACGAGGCCCTGAAGAAGTCCGCCAAGGACGCCGGGCTCTCGGAGGATGCCCTCAAGGGCGAACTCGACACGGTCCAGAAGATCACCGACAAGTACATCGCCGTCGTCGACCAGGTGATCGCGGAGAAGGAAAAAGACATCATGACGGTTTGATTCGCGTCGCGAATCAAACCGGAAGGTGGAGGGTGGAAAGCAGAAGGTAGGGAAGCGCGAGCCGTAAACGGAATTTTGGTTCATTCGGGCGGGCCCTCCGCCAAAGGCGGACTGGCACCCCGCCGTTACGTTTCTCCACCGTCTACCCTCTACAGTCCCGTCGCCTGTTTCACCAATACCTATTTTCCTTGTCGATGTCCTCCTCCCCTCTGCCTCCTCCCCAGCACGTCGCCATCATCATGGACGGCAACGGCCGGTGGGCGAAAAAGCGCCTGCTGCCCCGCCTGATGGGTCACCGCGCGGGCACCAAGGCCACCAAGGCCATGGTGGAGGCCTGCGACGCGCTGGGCGTGAAATACCTTACCGTCTACGCCTTCTCCTCCGAAAACTGGGGCCGCCCCTTCACCGAGGTCGACGCCCTGATGAACCTCATGGTCGAGATGATCCGCAAGGAAATCGACGGCATGATGCAGAACAACGTGCGCTTTCGCACGCTGGGCAACCTCTCGCGCCTGCCCGAGCAGACCCGCACCGAGCTCGAGGCCGGCGTCGAGCGCACCAAGCACAACACCGGCGTGCAGTTCAGCATCGCGGTCTCGTACGGCGGCCGCGAAGAGATCGTCGACGCCGCCCGCCGCCTCGCCGCCGAAGCCAAGGCCGGAGCGCTGGACCCCGCGGCCATCGACGAGGCCGCCTTCGCGCAGCGCCTCTACCTTCCCGAGATTCCCGACCCGGAGCTGCTCATCCGCACCGGCGGCGACCTGCGCGTCTCGAACTTCCTGCTCTGGCAGATCGCCTACACCGAGCTCTACGTCACCGACACGCTGTGGCCCGACTTCGGGAAGAAGGAATTCGCGAAGGCCATCGAGGCCTACCACAGCCGCCAGCGCCGCTTCGGCAAGGTGCTCGACGACTGACTTATCCGGGATCTCCCCCGGTCGCAACGCGATACCCGTTTCTTCCACCCGCCACCACGCCGGGAGGCCCCATGTCCGCACCCCAATCCGAACTCAAACTCCGCGTCGCCTCCGCCGTCGTCATGCTGGCCGGCGGCCTCGCGGCCCTCACGCTGAACCTGCACGCGCGCTGGCTGCTGATGACCGTCGTTCTCACGCTGGGCGCCTGGGAACTCTCGCGCCTGGCGGGCCGCAAACTGGTGTTTCCCAAGGCCCCGTGGCTGCCCGCTGCCGCCGTGTTCGCCTTGTGCTTGCCGTACTTCCCCGACTGGAACGGCCCCGAACTGTGGAACTGGTACGTCGCGCTCGCCGCCCTCTCCGCCCTCATCGCCGTCGCCCTCGCGCGCGTGGGCGTCACCACCGTCGCACCCTGGGTGGCCCTGAACCTGTCTA
>JAEYYP010000210.1 GCA_023428425.1 Pseudomonadota bacterium | reverse complement strand
TCGCTGACCGCTTCGCGCAGCTTGGCTTCGATCCGGTCGCAGATCGTGTGCGCATCGGCGACGCTCATCGCCCCGCTCACCACGAGGTGAAAGTCGATGAACGTCATCTTGCCGGCCTGCCGGGTGCGGATGTCGTGCGCCTCGATGGCGCCGTCGGCGTTGGCCGAGATAATGTCCTTGATCCGTCCGAGCACTGGCGCCTCCACAGACATATCCATGAGCCCGATGACGCTCTGCCGCACCAGTTGCCAGCCCGACCACAGGATGGTGACGGCGACAAAAGACGCCATGATCGCGTCGAGCTGCGCGAAACCGGTCGCGACGGTAAGGAACACGCCGACGAGCACGGCGCCGGTCGAGGCGACGTCGGTCATCAGGTGATGTCCGTCCGCCTCCAGCGACAGCGACTTTTCCCGCTTGCCGACCCGGATGATGAACTGGGCCCAGCCGAGGTTGATGAGCGTCGCCAGCACCGATACGCCGAGGCCGACTGGATCGGCGGCGAAGGGCTGCGGGTCGACAAAGCCTTCCCACGCGCGCTGCAGGATGAGGATGGCCGCAACCGCGATGAAGCCGCCGATGATCACGGCCGAGAAATACTCGGCCTTGTAGTAGCCATACTGCAGATTGGCGTCGGCGGGACGCGCGGCGAGGCGGATGGCAACCAGCGCGACGACGGCCGTCACCACGTTGACCACGCTTTCGAGCGCATCGGAGTAGAGCGCGATCGAGCCGGTGGCGTAGGCGGCGAAGGCCTTGAGGGCGAGGACCAGCAGCCCCACGGCAAGGCTGCCATAGGCGATGGTGACGACGTTGCTGTAGCCCCTGCTGACCATGCGCGGGCCATATCCAGCCGCTGGCACGCTGGCAAGTAGCTGTATTTGCGAGTGATTTTCAGAAGCTTTCCGAACTGGGCTAAGCCCTTGATCCGCCGTGGGGCAACTGCCACTGGCTCGCAATTGCGGCTTTGGCGCATGCCCGCAATGCACAGGCGCGAGGCGGCCACGAAGTGAATCGTTGCCCGCCGTCGCGCCAGCGCCTACAACGCCGCCCTGGCGCAGCGTTCCTTCAAGGGCTGAAACTCACGCCCGGTGCGGTCGACCCAAATCGGGGACCAATTCCGGGGCTGCTGATTGGTCGAAGTAACTCTGCCTTTCCGCGCGAGAGAGGCGAGACGTGACGAAATCCCTGATCCTGCCCCCCGATACCGGGGTGATGCTTTGCGGCCATGGCAGCCGCAACACCCGCGCCGTCGGCGAGTTCGCCGTGCTGGCCGAGCGCCTGCGCACCCATCTGCCCGACGTGCCGGTCGAATACGGCTACCTCGAATTCGCCAATCCGGTGATCCACCAGGGGCTGGACAAGCTGCGCGAGGCGGGGGCGAAGCGCATACTCGCCGTGCCGGGCATGCTGTTCGCCGCCGGCCACGCCAAGAACGATATTCCCTCGGTCCTCAATACCTATGCGGCCATGCATGGGGTCGAGATCACCTATGGCCGCGAGCTCGGCGTCGATCTGAAGATGCTTCGCGCTGCCGGCGACCGTATCCAGGAAGCCATCGCCGCCGCCCCGACCGATGTGCCGCGCGAAGAGACGCTGCTGCTCGTCGTCGGTCGCGGTGCCTCGGACCCCGACGCCAACTCCAATGTCGCCAAGGTGATGCGGCTGCTGTGGGAGGGCATGGGCTTCGGCTGGGGCGAGGTGGCCTATTCGGGCGTCACCTTCCCGCTCGTCGCCCCGGCGCTCGACCACCTGGCGAAGCTCGGTTACCGCCGGGTCATCGTGTTCCCGTACTTCCTGTTCACCGGCGTGCTGGTGAAGCGGATCTACGACGCCGTGGCCGAGGCGCGGGTGAAGTACCCGGGGATCGAGTTCCTCGATGCGCCTTACCTCAACGACCATCCGCTGGTGGTCGAGACCTTCCTCGACCGCGTGCAGGAGATGCTGGTCGGGCAGAACCTGATGAACTGCGCCATGTGCAAGTATCGGGAGCAGGTGCTGGGCTTCGAGGCCGAAGTCGGGCTGGCGCAGGAGAGCCATCACCACCACGTCGAAGGCATCGGCGGCGGCATGGAGAACTGCCCCTGCAAGGGCGACTGCGACAGTTCCTGCCGCGACGAGGCGTTCTGCAAGAAGCATGGCCTGCCCTGGACGCCGCTCCACACGCACGACCATGGGCACGATCATGGGCACGGGCATCACCATCATGACCACGCGCATCCGCATAGCCACGCACCGGCCCGGCACGCGCTGATGGCCAATCCGGCCGTGCCGGCCATTCGCATCGGCGGCAGCTTCGACCACGGCTATCCAGAGGATCATGGCCATCACCATGGCGATGCGCCCGCCGCGCATCACCACCACCCCTATCCGCACGCCGACCACCCGCTTGGCCCGAAGACTCTCCCGAAGGTCCCCGGCCGCCTGGCCCGCGAGGAAAAGGGCTGAATGCCGCTCTTCGACCGCTACATCGCGGTGGACTGGTCGGCGGCCAACACGCCCAGGACCGGGCGGGACTCCATCTGGATTGCCGACAGCCATGCGGCGAGCGCGAACCCTTCAACCCGCCACGAGGCTATGGCGATTGTCACCGAGCGCCTGATCTCCGCTCGGGCCGTCAGCCAACGGGTCATGCTCGGCTTCGACTTCGCCTTCGGCTACCCGCAGGGCGCGGCCGAAGCGATCGTCGAGGCCTTCCCCGAGCTTGCAACGAACCCGACCTCCACCGCCCCCCTTGCGGGGGAGGTAGCGCAGCTTGGCGCCTCGGAGCCTAGCGCAGCTAGGAGGGGGGTGCTTGCCGAGGCTTGTGGCAGCACTCCTGCGCACCCCCTCCCTAGCTCCGCTACGGCGCTGGCGCGCCCAAGCTCCGCTACCTCCCCCGCAAGGGGGGGGGTGGGGCGGCCCGCCCTTGCCGCGGAGTCGCCGTCGG
>JAEYYP010000151.1 GCA_023428425.1 Pseudomonadota bacterium | reverse complement strand
CGGAGGGGGGTTTCCTCTAAGCTCGACCTCCGGTACGGCCGCCCCACGCGCCCTACCCGCCCGTCACACCAGCCGACAGAGGAGGCGCCCAATGCCGCACAAGACATTCTTCGCCTTCATCCTGCCGTCGCTGATCGCGATGCTGCTGTTCATCGCGCTGCCCATAGTGTCGGTGGTGGTGCAATCCTTCTACGTCGAACACAGCCGCATCCTCGTCGAAGTCGAAAACTGCCAGCCCTTCGGCGGCTGCACCAAGGAGGTGCGCGTCGATGCCGAGGCGACTGCGAAGCTGAAGGCCGAACAGCCGCTCGGCCAGTTCAACGGCTTCGGGACCTACCTGAACCGCGGTCACCTGGCAGTCGCCGAAATCGGGGACATCCTGAGCAACAATTCCGGGCTCGGCGACGTCGTCAGCCGCATCTACAACCTGCCGTTCTACAAGGCGCTGGCCTTCACGCTGGTGTTCTGCTTCGTCGTGACTCCGCTCGCCATGCTGCTGGGCTTCGCAATCGCGCTCGCGGTCAACACCATCCCCAAGCTGATCAAGGGGCCGGTGATCTTCTTTTCGCTCCTGCCGATGATCATCACGCCGCTGGTCGGCTCGCTGATCCTCTACTGGATGATTCACCCGCAGGGCATCATCGGCGCCACCATCCAGGACATCTTCAACGATCCCAACCTGTCACTGCGCGCCTCGCCGGTGCTCACCTGGGCGTCGCTGCTGTTCTACGGCGTATGGACGAATGCGCCGTTCTCGTTCGTCGTGTTCTACGCCGGGCTGCAAACGGTGCCGGGCGACACGCTCGAGAGTGCCATGATCGATGGGGCGTCGCGCTGGGAGCGCATCCGCTTCGTCATCCTGCCGCACCTCGCGCCGCTCGCCACCTTTGTCGCCCTGGTGCAACTGATGGACAATTTCCGCGTCTTCGAGCCGATCGTCGGCTTCTCGGCCGAGGCCAATGCCAGTTCGCTGAGCTGGATGATCTTCAATGACCTGTCGGGCGACGCGCAGCTCTTCGGCTCGGCCGGTGCCACATCCGTGCTGACCATCATCGGCGTGATCATCCTCCTGACCCCGGTGCTCATCCGCACCTGGCGCGAATTCAACCACAAGGTGGTTTGAGATGACCGATTCCGTCGCTTCCCGTCGGCCGCTGCCACTCAATGTCCTTATCGGCGCCTTCATCGTCCTCTGGGTCGTGCTGGCCGCGTTCCCGTTCTTCTGGACGGTGTGGGGCTCGTTCAAGGTCGAGGTGGATTTCTTCTCACGCGAGAGCTGGTGGAACGCCATCTTCGGCACCAACACCATCAAGCAGACCGGCTCCGCCTTTACCGGCGACGGCTACGAGGGCGCCTGGGTGAAGCGCGAGTTCTGGCGCGCGGTGGGCAACACGGCCATCGTCACCGTCAGCGTCACGGTGATCTCGCTCACGCTCGGCACGCTCGGCGGCTACGCCCTCGCCCGCTCCGGCCAGCGCTATGCCTTCTGGATCCTCATCGCGGCGCTGGTCTTCCGCGCCATGCCACATATCACGCTGGTCTCGGGCTACCTGCTGCCGTTCTTCCAGCTCAACATCTGGGGCTACCTGCCCACCTCGATCATCGTGCTCGTCGCCATCAACCAGCCCTTCACGCTGTGGATGCTGCACTCGTTCTTCCTCTCGATCCCCAAGGATCTCGACGAGAGCGCGATGGTGGATGGCTGCTCGCGCTTCGAGGCCTTCCGCCGCGTCATCATTCCGGTGATGTGGCCAGGCGTGGTGACGACGGGGCTCTTCAGCTTCCTCCTCGCCTACAACGACTTCGCCACCACCTCGATGCTGCTGAGCGCCGACAACCAGACCATGGTCCCGAAGATTTCGAGTTTCCTCGGTTCGGTGCAGGAGCAGGGCAACGTCATGTACGCGGTGGCGGCCGTGGTCTCGGCGACGGTGCCGCTCTTCATTCTCGTCCTGTTCTTCCAACGCCAGATCGTCAGCGGGCTCACCGCCGGCGCAGTGAAAGGCTGATCAAAGTGGCCCGGATCCAACTCAAGAACGTCTCCAAGCGCTGGACCAATTTCGTCGGCGTCAAGGAGTTCAGCCTCGACATCGCCGACCAGGAGTTCCTCGTGCTGCTCGGACCCTCGGGCTGCGGCAAGACCACGACCATGCGCATGATCGCCGGGCTCGAGGACATTACCGAGGGCGAGATCTGGATCGGCGACAGGCTGGTCAACAAGCTCGAACCCAAGGACCGCGACATCTCGATGGTGTTCCAGAGCTACGGGCTCTACCCCAACATGACGGTCTACGAGAACATCCGCTTCCCGCTGCGCGTCCGGAAAGTGCCGCAGGAGCAGCACCACCAGCGGGTGATGAAGGCGGCGGGCATGGTCGAGCTCGACGATTTCCTGCAGCGTCGCCCGGCTGCGCTCTCCGGCGGCCAGCGACAGCGCGTGGCTCTCGCCCGGGCGATCGTTCGCGAGCCCAATGCCTTCCTGATGGATGAGCCGCTGTCGAACCTCGACGCGAAGCTGCGCGTCTCGACTCGGGCGCAGATCAAGAACCTGCATCATACGCTCAAGACCACTACCATCTACGTCACCCACGACCAGATCGAGGCGATGACGCTCGCCGACCGCGTGGTGGTGATGAGCAAGGGCGTGGTGCAGCAGGTCGGTACGCCGATGGAGATTTACGATCGCCCCGCCAATACCTTCGTTGCCGGATTCATCGGCTCTCCGGCGATGAACCTCGTTTCGGGCGACATCGCCGATGGCGTCTTCACCGGGGAGAACATCCGGGTCGAGGGCCTCAGCCATAATGCGCGCGGTCCGGTGACGCTCGGCTTCCGCGCCGAGGATGCGACGCTGGCGTCCGACGGCGGGCAGATCGGGGCCGGCATCTACTCGGTCGAACTGCTGGGCGAAGCGACGATGATCTCGATGCGGGTCGGGGGCGAACTGGTGTCGGTGAAGACCACCAAGGACTATCGCGCCGAAATCGGCGATGCGGTACGCGTGAGCATCAGCCCCGCCGCCTGCCACCTGTTCGACAAGGCAACGGGTGCCCGGATCGAGACACAGCACTGATGCCGAGCGAGCCCGCCGAGTTGCCCGAGAACGTTCGCCGCGCCGCCTTCGACGCGGCGCTGCTGCAGCTCGGCATCACGGCATCGGACGACGCGGCGCGCGAGGCCTACAAGATCGCGGCTTGGATGGACGATGGCGTCGCCCTGCTGCCAACGACACTGCCAGCCGAGGCCGAGACGTCGCTCCCCGCCGATGACAGCGCCGCCGATCTGACGATTGTCGAGGCCGGCAGGCGTCTGCGCGATGGCTCGCTCACCTCGGTGGCGCTGGTCGAAGCGCATCTGCGGCGCATCGCCGAACGCGACCCCAGCTATCTGGCCTTCTACCGCGTCCTCGCGGACCGGGCTCGCGAGGCGGCTCGTCGCGCCGACACGGAGCTGGCGACAGGCATGGATCGCGGGCCGCTGCACGGTATCCCGGTCGGGATCAAGGACCTCATCGACATTGCAGGACTGCCTACCACCGCCGGCTCGCGCCTGCGTCGGGACCACGTGGCCGGGCGGAATGCTGCGGTGATCGACCGGTTGGTCGCGGGTGGCGCAGTCATCATCGGCAAGCTCGCGACCTATGAGTTTGCGACCGTCGGCCCCTCGTTCGACACGCTCTACCCGCCAGCGCGCAACCCCTGGAGCCTCGACCACATCACCGGCGGCTCGTCGTCCGGCTGCGCCGTCGCGGTGGCGGGGGGCCTGCTGCGCACCACGATCGGCAGCGACACCGGCGGCTCCGTCCGCGGACCGGCCTCCTATTGCGGTGTCGTCGGCCTCAAGCCGACCTTCGGACTGGTGGATACGGCCGGCACGGTGGCGCTGTCGCCCAGCCTCGATCAAATCGGCCCGATGTCGGCCACCACCGCCGACGCTGCCCTGACGCTCGACGTGCTGTCGGGCCGTTCCGGCGACGAGGGGGCCGCTTCGCGGCTAGGCCAGCCCATCGCCGGACTGCGCATCGCCTATGCCCGCAACTGGTTCGCCGCAGAGGCTCAGGAAGATGTCGTGGCGGCGATGGATGTCGCCATCTCGGTGTTGTCCGAACAGGGCGCCGTGATCGAGCAGGTCGAGCTGCCGGATTATCCGGCGATCGAGGTCGCGGCTGCTGCCATCATCCAGCGCGAAGCCCTCGGCCTTCATGCCGCCGACCTCGCCGCGCACCCCGCGTCCTATGGCCGTCAGACCTTCGGGAACCTTATCTCGGGCGTCTTGCTCAGCGATGAGCAGGTCGCCGAGGCCCGTCGCGCGTGTGAAATCTTCCGCCGGCAACTCGACGACGAAATATTCGCCCGGTTCGATGCCCTGGTCACCGTGTGCGCCCTGACCACTGCTCTGCCCGTCAAGCTCTTCGAGAAGGGCGCGGTGTGGACGCCGATGCGGACCATCGGCTTCAACGTCTCCGGCCACCCGGTTCTTGCCTTGCCGGTCGGCTTTGCCGACGGATTGCCAATGGGCATGCAGATCGTTGGCCGTCATCATGGCGAGGCGGTCATCTGCCAACTCGGCGATGCGTTCGAGCGCGCCACCGATCACGCCTTGCAGCGTCCGCCGGCGCTGGAACCAGCCGACTGAAACCGAATTCATCCGCGACTATCCTGAGCGCGGTTTACAATATTGCATACGTATGCAAGATATGACCTGCGAGTGAGGAGATCCCGACGATGGCCCGGTGGCTGAAAACCAGCAAGACGGTGGAAGAGCGCGCGGAGGCCAACAAGCAGGTCCGACTCACCGTCGAGACCATTCTGAGCGATATCGAGAAGCGCGGGGATGACGCGGTCCGCGAACTCAGCCGCAAGTTCGATGGCTGGGACCGACCCGACTTCCGCCTTTCGCAGGCCGAGATCGACGCCTGCATGGCCCAGCTCTCCGACCAGGACCTCACGGACATCGCCTTCGCGCAGACGCAGGTGCGCAACTTCGCACAGCAGCAGAAGGATACCATGCTGCCGCTTGAGGTCGAGACGCTGCCCGGTGTCACCCTCGGCCACAAGCATGTCCCCATCGCCGATGTCGGTTGCTATGTGCCGGGCGGCAAATATCCGCTGCTGGCGTCGGCCCACATGTCGGTCCTCACCGCCAAGGTCGCTGGCTGCGACCGTGTCATCACTGCGGCCCCCCCGTTCAACGCCAAGGCCGCGCCGGCGATCGTTGCGGCGCAGCACATGGCGGGCGCCGACGAGATCTACGTCCTCGGCGGCATCCAGGCGATCGGCGCCATGGCCATCGGGACCGAGAGCATCAAGCCGGTCGATATGCTGGTCGGCCCCGGCAACGCCTATGTGGCCGAGGCGAAGCGCCAGCTTTACGGTCGCGTCGGCATCGACCTGTTCGCCGGCCCCACCGAGACGCTGGTGATCGCCGACGAAACGGTGGACGGCGAACTTTGCGCCACCGACCTGCTGGGACAGGCCGAGCACGGCCCCACCTCCCCCGCCATCCTCCTCACCAATTCGGAGCGGCTGGCGAAGGAGACCATGGCGCAGGTCGATCACCTGCTGTCGATCCTCCCCACCGCCGATATAGCCCGCAAATCCTGGGAGGGTTTCGGCGAGGTCATCGTCTGCGACAGCTACGACGAGATGATCGAGGTCGCCGACCGGATTGCCTCCGAGCATGTGCAGGTGATGACCGACCGCGACATGTGGTTCCGCGACACCCTGCGCAACTACGGCGCCCTGTTCCTCGGGCCGCGCACCAACGTCGCTTACGGCGACAAGGTGATCGGCACCAATCACACGCTCCCGACGCTGAAGGCGGCGCGCTATACCGGCGGACTGTGGGTGGGCAAGTTCCTCAAGACCTGCACCTGGCAGACCGTCACCTCCGACGAGGCCTCGGCCATGGTGGGTGAATACGCCTCGCGGCTCTGCATGCTCGAAGGTTTTGCCGGCCACGCCGAGCAGGCCAATATCCGCGTGCGCCGGTATGGTGGGCGGAACATCCCCTATGCCACCGCGGCCAGCCCGCGCCAGGCTGCCGAATGACATGACCCTGCCGCGCACCCCCAGCCTGCGCCTCGACGGACGCCGTGCGCTTGTCACGGGCGGCACGCGCGGCATCGGGCTGGGCGCCGCGACGGCGCTGGCCGAGGCTGGCGCCGAGGTGACGATCACGGCCCGCACGGCGGACGACGTGGCGACCACTGTCGCGGCGCTCGAAGCGTGCGGCTTCGCGGCGCGTGGCCAGGCGCTCGACGTCACCGACACCGCCGCGGTCGCCGGGTTCCTCGACGCCGAGCCACCCTTCGACATCCTCGTCAACAGCGCCGGCGGAGCGCGGCACGCCCATTTCCTCGATGTGGTCGAGGCCGACTTCGACGCCATCATCGCGCTCAACCTCAAGGCGCTGCTGTTCGTTTCGCAAAGCGTGGCGCGAAAGCTTGTTGCCGCCGGGAAGCCGGGCTCGATCATCCACATCTCGTCCCAGATGGGCCATGTCGGTGGGCCACGGCGCACCGTGTACTCGGCCAGCAAGTTTGCTGTTGAAGGGCTGACCAAGTCGATGGCTATCGAACTGGGTCCGCACAATATACGGGTCAACACTATTGCCCCGACCTTCGTCGAAACGGAGCTCTCGGCGAAGAACCTCAGCGACCCGGACTTCAGAAGCTGGGTGCTGGGCAAGATCAAGCTGGGCCGACTGGCCAGCGTGGAGGACATCATGGGCCCGGTGCTGCTGCTCGCGACGGACGCGGGCGCAATGATCACCGGATCGACCCTGATGGTGGATGGCGGATGGACGGCGGAGTAAAGCGCGGCGCAGTGACCTCGTCGCAGGTCGCCGAACATGCCGGCGTCAGCCAGTCGGCCGTGTCGCGCACCTTCACGCCCGGCGCGTCGATCTCCCCAAAGACCCGCGCCAAGGTGTTGGCCGCCGCCAAGGAGCTCGGCTACCGGCCGAACGCCATCGCCCGCTCGCTGATCACCAACCGCTCGCGCATCATCGCGGTGGTGATGGCCTATCTCGAAAACCTGTTCTACCCCGACGTCCTCGAGGAACTTGGCCGGCGCCTTGCTGCCGAGAACTACCACGTGCTGCTGTTCACCGGCTTCAAGGACCGCGACAGCGATCCGGTGTTCGACCAGCTGATGCAGTACCGCGTCGACGGCATCATCCTTGCGTCCACCTCGCTCAGTTCCGATCTCGCCGAAGAGTGCGAAACGGCCGGCATCCCGGTCGTGCTGTTCAACCGCACCACCGGCAAGGATGTCGCCTCTTCGGTCACCTCGCGCAACCACGAGGGCGGCCGGCTGCTCGGCGAGTTCCTCGTTGCCGGCGGTCATCGCACCTTCGGCTACATCGCCGGCCTCGCCAACTCCTCGACCAACCGCGACCGCTTCGCCGGCTTCCGCGAGGCCCTTGCCGCGCACGGCATCCACGATATCCAGATCGGCACCGGCAACTACAACCGGCAGGAGGCCGAAGCCGCGGCCCGCGCCATGCTGTCCGGCCCGAACCGGCCGGAAGCCATCTTCGTCGCCAACGACCACATGGCCGTGGCCGTGATGGACGTCGCGCGCTACGAGTTCGGCCTCGCCATCCCCGGCGACCTGTCCATCGTCGGCTACGACGATGTGGGCCCGGCGCGCTGGACCTCCTATGGCATCACCAGCGTCACCCAGCCGATCCGCGAGATGGTGGAAGCGACGGTCGACATCCTGATGGACCAGATCGCCTCGGGCGAGATCGAGACGCAGCACCGGGTCGTGCCGAGCGAACTGATCGTCCGCACCTCGGCCCGCCTGCCCACGTCCGGCATCGTCGAGGTCGATGGCCAACTCGTCTATCGCCCGGAGGGCTCGAAGTGACCCCGTCCGGATGGCGCGCGCTGTGCATACGAATGCACCTCGATCAGCAAAATTCTTCCAACACTCTGTCGAAAGGACATTGAAATGAGCCAATGGACCCAGGAGGCGATGGAAAAGCGCCTCGTCCGCTATGCCGACCTCAAGGGCCTCCGCAACGCCTTCATCGACGCCCGTACGCCGGGCTCCGATCGGAAGGAGAACTTCACCATTATCGGGCCGGGCGTGTCCGAAAACCCGGCGCAGGTCGTTCACATCCCGGAGGCGCATGGCTTCAATTTCGGCGCCGCCCGCCAGCCTTTCGGCTGCACCAATTCGCAGCACAGCCACCTCACCGCCGAGACCTTCCTCGTCCACACCGGCAAGTGGCGCTTCGTCTTCGGGCCGGACAAGGCCGACGGCTACATCGATGTCGAGCCCGGCGACGTCGCGACCGTTCCGACCCACATGTTCCGCGGTTTCGAGAAGCTCGATGAAGGCACCGGTTTCCTCGCGGTCGTGCTCGGTCATGACGACCCGGGCAAGGTGGTCTGGGCCCCGTCGGTGTTCAAGATGGCCGAGGACTTCGGCCTCAAGCTGCTGAAAGGCGGCAAGCTGATCGATACCACGCTGGGCGAGAAGGTGCCGGAAGGCGCCGAGATGGAGCAGCCTCCTTCCGCCGAAAAGCTCAAGGAACTGGCGACGCCGCCGATGTCGGAACTGGCCAAATACGCCATCAAGGCGGCCGACATGCGCGGCGACCCGAACTCTCCACTGGCTGGTCCCGGCGTGGAGGAGGCTCCCTTGATCGGCGACGTTGACGCTCACGACGGCTTCAAGGCCGGTCCGATCATCGGTCACTGGCAGCACGATTTCGCCCTGCGCCGCCTGAAGCTCGAAACCGGGGCAACCATCCCGATGCACGCCCGCGCCGAGCAGGAAGTGATCTTCGTCCAGTCGGGTACGCTGGAGTTTAGCTGGGACAACGGCAAGCTGATCCTCGGCGCCGGCGATACGCTGACGGTGCCGGTCGGACTGATGCACGGTTTCCGCAACCCGGCTTCGGCCGATGCGATCGCCTTCGTGGTCCGCGGCGCCGCCGCCCCGGCCGCTCCGGTCTTCGCCACGGCCCAGGCGGCAGAATAGGAGACCGCGATGCCGACGATCAGTGCCGAGACGCTGGCCATCCTGCGCCGCAACGACACCCCTACGGTCTGCAATGCGCTGGAGCACGTGATGGGCGGCCGCACCGCCGAGGGGTTCACCAGGTCCCCCACGGTGTGCGCCGACCCGGCCCTGCCGCCGGTCGTCGGCATACCTCGAACCGCGCAAATACGTGCCACCTGGCCCCCCC
>JAEYYP010000009.1 GCA_023428425.1 Pseudomonadota bacterium | reverse complement strand
GGCCTGGCTGGCCCGAGCCTACCTGGCCGCTGGCCGCGACGATGAGGCCCGGCCCCTGCTCGAAACTGCCGCGGCCGGCGACAGCCGGCTGGGGCAGTTCCTGCTCGGCCAGATGCTGAACGGCGATTTCGGCGGCGACGAGTTGGATCAGACCGGCGCCAACGCCCAGTTCGCCCTTGCGGCCGAGGCCGGCTTCGCCCCGGCGCAGCTCAGCCTGGGCTATGCCTACGATGTCGGTAGCGGCGTAGATGCCGACGACACCAAGGCGGCCGAGTGGTATCGCAAGGCCGCGGAGCAGGGGATGGCGCGGGCGCAGGCAAGCCTCGGCTACCTTTACCACGGCGGCAATGGCGTGCCGCTCGACTACACGCTGGCGATGGAGTGGTACGCCAAGGCGGCCGAGCAGGGTGATATCGTCGGTATCTACGGCGTCGGCCAGCTCTACGAGTTCGGCCAGGGCGTCGAGCAGGACTACGCCAAGGCGTTCGAGTATTTCCAGCGCGGCGCCGACCTTGGCGATCTCTATGCCCAGGCCGATCTCGGCTACCTGTATGACATGGGTTATGGCGTCGCCGAGGATGCCGAAACGGCCGCCTACTGGTACCAGCAGGCCGCTGATCGTGGCTACGCACTGGCGCAGGCCAACCTGGCGCAGCTTTACACCAGCGGGCGCGGCGTGCCGCAGGACTATGGCCGGGCGCTGGAGCTCTATACTCGCGCCCACGACCAGGGCGAAGTCTCGGGGACGGTGGGGCTGGCCCAGGCCTATCTGTACGCCGAGGGCGTCGACCGGGACTACGAGCAGGCCCGTGCCTACGCCCAGGACGCGGTCGACCGCGGGTCCGTGCACGGCATGGGGACGCTCGGTTATATCTACGCCGAGGGGTTCGGTGTCCCGCGCGACTTCAACCGTGCCATCGAGCTGTTTGATCAGGCTGCCGCACTGGGCGACCAGTACAGTATCGACCGCGCGGCCGAGACGCGCGCCGAGCGCGATTGCGGTCTCGCGGCCGCTCCCTCCTACGAGACTGGCTACGAGTCGACCGGCCGGGTCGTGGCGGCCATCGAGGCGGACGTGGCCGTCCGGGCCTGCGAGCTGGCGGTGCAACTCGACGCTGTCTCGCTCGAGAACAAGACCTGGCTTGGCCGCGCCTACCTTGCTGCCAACCGCGCCGCCGACGCAATCCCGCTGTTCGAGGCCGCGGTCGCCGGTGACTGGGACTCGGCGCTGGTCGAGTTCGGCGACGCGCTGATGTTCGGGCAGAACATGCCACCCGACCCGGCGCGGGCGTTCGCTCTCTTCGCCGAAGCGGCGGGGCGCGAGTTCGCGCCGGCGGAGGTCGGCGTGGGGCTCGGCTACCAATATGGCTACGGCGTGCCGATCGATTTCGCCGCCGCCGAGAGATGGTTCCGCCGCGCCCTCGACCACGGCTACGCCGATGCTCAGTATAGCCTCACAGGACTTGAATATGCGCGGTCGATTCCGCTGAGTGGACCGCAAAGGGCCCGACCAAGGGGCTGAGGAGAAGCCATGAATACGACTGCCATTCCGTCCACCCCATCCAGCGAAGCGCCGTACTCCGCTGGCGTGTATCGCATCTGGCCAGGCGACGGCCGGCCGCCGGGTTCCGAAGACTGGACCTGGTCCGAAAGCACGATGCGGGCGCCGTGGAGTTCGACGGGCATGCGGCTCAGCCGCAATGTCGTGGTCCCTACAGTCACCGTTTTCGAGCCGGCCCCGGGCAAGGCGAATGGCACCTCGATGGTGGTGGCGCCGGGCGGCGCGTTTCACTTCCTGATGATCGACCACGAGGGCTATGACATGGCCCGCTGGCTCACCGGCCTGGGCGTGACCGTCTTCGTCCTGAAGTACCGCGTGGCCAAGACCCCTGACCGCGACGAAGACCTGCTCGCGTTCCGCAACGACCTGCAGGCGAAGCTGGCGCAGGCCGGCCCGCTCGCCGAGCGGCCGCCGATGATGCAGGCGGCTCGGGTGCTCGGCGAGGAGGATGGCCGGCAGGCTATCCGCTGGGTCCGGGAGAACGCGGCGCGCTGGAACCTCGACCCTGCACGGATCGGAATCTCGGGCTATTCGGCCGGTGGTGGCGTGTCGATGGGCACGGCGATGCAGTTCGATGCCGCAAGCCGACCGGACTATGTCGTCGGCGTCTATCCGGCGTGGCGGCCTGAACTGACCGTGCCGACGGATGCACCGCCGCTGTTCCTCATCATCTCGGATGACGACAAGTCGGTCTCCGCGCTGTCGGCTACGAAGGTGTACGACATGTGGCACAAGGCCGGGGTGCCGGCCGAGTTGCACGTGTTCGGCAATGGCGGACATGGCTGGGGCATGCTGCGCGACACCGGTTTCCTGTCCGACCCGTGGCCGACCCTGTTGCAGAGCTGGATGACGTTCCGCGGGTTGCTCGGCTAGACGAGCCGGTTTCCAGCGACCCAGATGCCGCGGATCACCGGCTGGCCATCGACCAGCCGGACTCGCAGCAGATCGGCGCGCAGGCCGGGCGCGATGCGCCCGCGATCGGCGAAACCGAGGATTTCGGCCGGGGTAGAGGTGACCTTGGCGACGGCCTCGTGCAGCGGCACGCCCTTATCGGCGATGACGAAAGCAGCGTGCAGCAGGCTGGTCGGGACGTAGTCCGAGGTCAGCACGTCGAGCAGACCGGCTTCGTTCAGTTCGAGTGCCGAAACGTTGCCCGAGTGCGACTTGCCGAGCACGACGTTGGGCGAGCCCATGACGATCTTCATGCCGAGGTCGCGGGCGCGCTGCGCGGCTTCCAGCGTGGTCGGGAATTCCGAGATGGTGATGCCGTCGGCGTGCGACTCGTCGACATCGGCGATGGTGGTGTCGTCATGGCTGGCGATGCGGACTTCGTAGTCGCGGCCCGCCTGCCCGATACGTGCACGGCCCGGTACGACGTGGTCGCGCTGGTTGGCGCGACGCTCCTCCAGATAGGCCTCGAACTCCTCGTCGGTCCAGACCTCGGCGTTCTTCTTGCGCCGGAAGTCCCGGTAGAGCTTGGTGTTCATCCACTGGCGCTGGCCGGGGGTGTGGTCCATC
>JAEYYP010000421.1 GCA_023428425.1 Pseudomonadota bacterium | reverse complement strand
CGGGGGGGGCGGGCGCGCGCCCCGCCCGGAGGAGGCTCGTCTTACTCGACGGTGTAGCCGTTGAGCTTGGCGAGGTTCACCAGTTCGGTCTGCAGGGCCGGCAGCGACGCCTCGACCGTCACGCCCTTGGCGATGTTCGCCGAAACGATCTTCACGATCGCTTCCTCAACCGAGAAGCGCAGCGAGGTGTAGCCCGGGTGGCTGTACTCGGCCGCCTTGACCTGCATGTCGAACACGTCGGGCGACGCGTAGTAGGCATCGGCCTTGAGGCGCTCGCCCCAGGCCAGCGACGACGGCTTGTGCGCCGGCAGCGTCACGGCGGTCGTCTGGTTGGCGACGTCGGACGACATCCAGGTGATGAGGTCGGCGACCTCGGCCGGATGCGCGGTGTCCTTCCAGCCACCGTAGACGCCACCGCCCCAGCTCCAGGTGAGCGGCTGCTCCTGGTCAGCCCACTTCAGCGGCAAAGCGACCGCAAGCTTGCCCGGCGCCATCTCGTAGGTCGGCTTGATCACGTATTCGCCGAACCAGGTCGGCCCGATCATCAGCGGCACCTTGCCGGCCTTCACCTGCTCGACGACGGCCGGATCGAACGGCCCGACCTTGGAGAGGCTGCCGGCGGCGATCATGTGGTCGATCATCCGCGCCGGCTTCAGGCACTTCTCAGTCGTGAGGTCGATCTTGACGGTATCGTCCTTGCCCTCGACCGGCATCACCATGTCGCAGCCGGCGGTGACGAGGAAGGCCTGGAAAGGCACCATCGGCGACAGCAGCGAATAGCCCTTGGCCACCAGTTCGTCGCCCAGCGCCTGGTACTCTTCCCAGGTCGTCGGCACCTTGGCGCCGAGGCTCTCCATCAGCGGCTTGTCGTACCACACCACGTCATGCGCGATGTCGTTGCGCATGCACAGCAGCTTGCCGTTGATGTAGCAGGGCGAATTGGCATTCGGGTAGAACTCGTCCAGCACCGATTGCGGCACCTTGTCGGTCAGGTCGAGCAGGTAGTTCGACCGCCGCGTCGATAGCTGCGCCGCATAGTTGATGTCGTTCATGAAGATGACGTCGGGCACTTCCGACTTCGACTGCATCCCGAGCTGGATCTTCGCCACCAGACCAGCCGGATCGATGGTCGTGACGTTCAGCTTCACGTTGTCATGGGTCTTGTCGTAGAGGTCGAACATGGTCAGCCGGACCGGGTCCGACCACACGTTCAGCGTCACTTCCTGCGCCATCGCGGCGCCCGCCAGCGGCATCGTCGCGAGCATCAGCCCGATCGTCAGGGCGCTCCTTCCAGAAATTCGCATGCCAGTCTCCTCCTGTTGCGTCCCGGCCTTGCTGCCGGGGTTTATGCGTTCCCCGCCGGGGCGATGGCCGCCCCCGCCGCGTCGAAAACGTAGAACTGGCCAGGGTGCAGCCCGACCTGCACCTGCTGTCCCGATTGGAGCGCCGTCGGCCCCATCACCTGCACGGTGATCACCTCGGGCGTGCCGCCATCGAGATAGGCAAAGGTGATGTTCCCGAGCCGCTCCACCGACTCCACCCTCGCCGGCAGCGCCGTCATGCCGCCCGGCACCGCCTCGCCATCGGCGAATATCTGCAGCGCCTCCGGCCGTACCCCCACCGTCACCGCGTCGCCGGAGCGAACGCCACGGCCGCCCGGATCGAGGCGTGCCGCCGCACCCGAGCCCAGTTGCATCACCTTGCCGCCCCCATTCGCCTCGACCACCGTGGCCGGCATCAGGTTCATCTTGGGCGAGCCGATGAAGCCGGCGACGAACAGGTTCGATGGCCGCGAGTAGAGTTCGAGCGGCGGCCCCACCTGCTGGATCCGCCCCGCATCGAGCGCCACGATCCGGTCGGCGAGCGTCATCGCCTCCACCTGGTCGTGTGTCACGTAGATCATCGTCGTGCCGAGTTCGCGGTGCAGCCGCTCGATCTCGAGCCGCATCTGCACCCGCAGCGCCGCGTCGAGGTTGCTGAGCGGCTCGTCGAACAGGAACACCTTGGGGTTCCGCACGATCGCCCGCCCGATCGCCACGCGCTGCCGCTGGCCGCCCGAAAGCTGCGCGGGCGATCGGCTCAGCAGTTCGTCGAGCCGCAGGATCCGCGCCGCCTCCTTCACCCGCTTGTCGATCTCCTCGCGCGAGAACTTCGCGAGCTTCAGGTTGAAGGCGATGTTGTCGTAGACGTTCATGTGCGGGTAGAGCGCGTAGCTCTGGAACACCATGGCGATGCCGCGCTCCGCCGGCTCGGCGAACGTCACGTCCTTGCCGTCGATCAGGATGTCCCCGCCCGACACCTGCTCGAGCCCCGCGATCATCCGCAGCAGCGTCGATTTGCCTGAGCCCGAGGCGCCGACGAACACCACGAACTCGCCATTGCCGATCGTCAGGTCCACCGACTCGATGACCTTCACCGAGCCGAACGACTTGCTGACGTTCCTGAGTTCTACCGTCGCCACCTCAGTGGCCCCTGCTCGCGCAATGGCATCCCGTCAGCGTCATTATCCCCTCCGCTGAGATATTTTTGTGCGTGATTGATATCTCAAGTCAAGCGCCAACACCCCCAACAAAGGTCGAAACGATAGCTAAGCCCGCGTCCCATCACGCCAAAAGCCCACGCCGAGCTGCCTCCGGCTGGGGAAAACCTGATATTTCAAATTTCCGGAATGATCGACTAGGGTAGGGAGGCACTAACGACTCAAGCCCAGTTCCAAGTCTGCTCTGCCATGTCCGACATCCGCCAAGACAATGAAGGCTATCGCCGCTTCCGCGCCGCCATGCAGGAGGGCAAGCTGCAGCCGGGCATGGTGGTGACCCAGAACGAGCTCTGCGACCTGCTCGGCCTCTCGCTCTCGCCGCTGCGAGAAACCCTGGTGCTGCTCGAGGAATTCGGCCTCGTCGAGATCAAGCCGCGCACCGGCATCCGGATCGTCTACCCGGAGGTCGCCTTCATCCGCGAGAACTACCAGTTCCGCATCATGATCGAGGAGTTCGCGCTGCGCAGCTTCGGCAACACCGTCACGGCCGACTGGCTGGAGAACATGCGCGAGAGCCACGAGGAATGCCGCCGCAACCTGACCGACGGCGGCCCCTTCCAGGAGGAGCAGCTGCGCTTCCTCTCGCTCGACATGCGCTTCCACCGCGAGATCGTCGAAGCGCTGGATAACCGCGCCATCCTCGATACCCACAACCGCCTGCAGGAGAACATCCGCATGGCGCAGCAGGTCCACCGCCGCCCGGGCTTCCGCGGCGCCCTGCTCGAAACCGTCGACGAGCACCTCAAGGTCATCGACGCCCTCGCCAACCACGACGTCGAAGCCGCCATCGACGCCCTCGAAGCCCACTTCCGCGCCTCGACGCACAGGACCTTCGCGGCCTGAGACCCGGCGACCGTCAAGCGGCGCTCAACCGAGCGCGCCAGCCAGTCGTCGCGGCTCGAACGCCTCGAACAACGCCCGCACCCGCGCCGTCCGGCGCAGGTCCTTTGGCGCCAGCAACCAGACGTCGATGGTGAAGGCCGGCACGTCGCTGAGCCGTCGCAGTCCGTCTTCCGCGTCGCCGATTCCCGATGGCAACATGCCCGCGCCCATCCCCCGTCGCAGCGCCGCCAGCATCATCAGCGGCGTCGGCAGGTAGTGCCGGGGTCGCGACCCACCCGCATGCGTGCGGATCCAGTCCTCGGCCCGGGCCGAACACTCGTGCCGGCCATAGTCCAGCCAGCGCTGCTCGGCGAGCTGGCGCGGGGCCAGGTCCCGCGCCGCATAGGCGATGAACTCGAAGCGCTCGACCACGCGTCCGTGCAGCGTCTCGGGGGGCGCGTTCGTCATCCGCAGCGCGACTTCCGCCTCCCGCCGCGTCAGGTTCTGCACTTCCACCGAGGTGGATATTTCGAGCTCTATCTCAGGATACGCCGCCGCCATGCGGGCCAGGACCGGCATGTAGCGCCACGCCAAAATGTCCACCGTCGTCAGGGCGATGGGGCCGGCAGTCCGCTCGTTGTGGCCCGAGATGCCGCGCGCCAGCGCCGCGAGGTCGAGTTCGATGCGCTCCGCCACCTCGGCGGCGCGGTTGCCGGCCTCGGTCAGCACGATCCGGTCCCCGCTCCGCTGCACGAGCGGCGTGCCGAAATGCGCTTCAAGATCGCGCAGCCGCCGCGCCACGGTCGTGTGGGCCACCCCCATGCGCGTCGCCGCAGCCGAGAAGCTGCGCGCGTCCCGCAGTTCGATCAACACCGACAAGTCGGCCTGGCTGTGCATTTCCGCTCCGAAACTGTGCACTAATCGCAATTGATCGATCGACTATGCACAGCCATCTGGATGGCGTCCAGCATGGAGCCTTCCGATGACCGCCCTCGAAACCCGTTCCTCACGCGACACCTACGCGTACGACACCTTCACCACCGACCTGATCGTGTCGGACCTCGCCTTCCGGCGCACTGACCCCGGCCCCGGCGACACCGTGCCCGATTTCAACCTCGAACTGCTGGACAGCGGCCGCCTGACACCCACGACGCTCGGACCCCGACCTGTCCTGATCATCTTCGGCTCCCTCACCTGCCCGGTCACCGAGAGTTCCGGGCCAGTCATCAACGACCTGCACCGCCGCTACGGCGACCGAATCAGATTCGTGTTCGTCAACACCCGCGAGGCACACCCGGGCGACCACCTGCCGCAACCCCGGGCCATCGACGCCAAGCGCCGTCGCGCCGCCGACCTGCGCGCCCATCACGGCTTCGGCTTCGAAGTTGCCGTCGACTCCATCGATGGCGACTTTCACCGCGCCATGGGCCCGAAGCCGAACTCGGCCTACCTGCTCCGTCCAGATGGCGTCATCGCCTATCGCGCCCATTGGGCCAACGACGGCGCGGGACTGGAACGCGCCCTCCGCGCCCTCCTCGACGGCACGGGCATCGCCGGTCGCAGCAGCGCGATGGTCGGCCCACTGCTGCGCGCCATCGGCCACCTCCCCGGCATCGGCCGTCGCGGCGGCCACAAGGTCATGCGCGACGTCTGGCGAGCCGTCCCCCCATTCGCCATCCTCGCCACCCTCACCCGCCCCCTCACCTTCCTCCCCCCAGACAGGCGCGGCCCGGTCGTGACGGTGGCGATCACCCTCGTCGTCGCCACAGCGCTGCTCGCGCTTTGACGCCAGCATGCGACAATGCGGGACTGTGCATATGCGGCGCATAGAGAAGCGAAAGGCCCCAAGGCATTCCTTGGGGCCCGACGCCGAACGAGCGTTCACAGCTTTGGCCGAGTCGCCGCCCCCTCACTCCGTCGGCACCGGATACGGCGTTTCCACCAGCGCCGGCACGATTCGGTGCTTCGTGGCCTGCTCGTAGTCGTAGGCATAGGCCAGCAGGTCCGCCTCGCTCCACATCCGCCCCACGAAGATCAGCGCGAACGGCGCGCCATTGCCATACTCGCCAGCCGGCACCGTCACTCCCGGCAGGCCGGCGATGTTGATCTCCGACACCGTCGTCGCCGGATACTCCTCCTTGGAGAAGATCCCCGGCAGCGCCGCCTCCGACTGCGGGAACACCAGCCCGTCGAGCTGCTTCTCCGCCATCACGCTCTCGAACACCTTGAGATAGGCGGTGCGCGCCGCGAGGAACGCGCCGAGATCCGGCGGCACCGTCGGGTCTTCCAATGACTGCCGCACCACGGCGCTGTTCTTGGTCAGCCGCCCCAGCAGCCCATCCTCGGCGAACGGGTCGGATGGCAACATCGCCGCCAGCGCCTTGAACGAGGTCGCGGCCGCCCCCGGCCCCATGCGGCGCAGGAAGTTGTCGAAATCGAAGACGATCGACTCGAGCCCGCGCGCGTCGAACCCGGCATTGTCGGTGAGGGCCGAGAACCCCGTGCCTGCGAACGGATCGTCCACCAGCACGGCGCCCCGCATCTTCAGCTCTTCGACCGCTGCGGCATAGAGCGTCGCCGTCTCGGCGCTGATCGGCTTTGTGCGCCAGCCCGCCCCGTAGAGGCCCAGTCGCTTCCCCCGCAGTGCCGTCAGCGACAGCTTCGACGCGTAGCCGCCGGCCGGCAGCTTGCCGATCGCTGCCACTGTCTTCGGGTCGGCGGGGGTATAGCCCGCGAGCACATCCATCAGCAGCGCCGCATCGCGAACCGTCCGCGCATGCGGCCCCACCACGTCGCGCGTCGATCCGGCGAGTGGCGCCACGCCGGTGTTGGGAATGAGCGCGAAGGTCGGCTTCACCGACACGAGGCTCTGCGCCGCGCCGGGGTTCTGGATCGAACCGCCCGTTTCCTCGGCCAGCCCCACCACGGCAAAGCTCGCCGCGATCGCCGTCGCCGTGCCCGACGAACTGGCGCCGGGGCAAATGTCGCGATTGACCGCATTGTAGGTCGGCCCGTCCCAGCTCGTGTTGGCGCGCGCCCCATCGAAGCTGAAGGCGGGAATGTTGGTCTTGCCGAGGATCACCGCGCCCGCTGCCTTGAGCCGCGCCACCACCGGCGCGTCCTGCCCCGGCATCAGGTCGAACCCGCCGGCCTTGCTCGACAGTGGCGCCCAGCCGCCGGTCGAGGGCAGGCCCACCATGTCCATCGCCTCCTTCACCACCACCGGCACGCCGGCCAGCGGCCCCAGCACCTCGCCTGCCGCGCGTCGCGCATCGATGGCCCGGGCGTCGGCGAGCGCGTCGTCGTTCATGTAGGTGAAGGCGTTGTAGTAGGGCTCGTACCGAGCGATCCGCTCGAGATGCGCCAGCGTCAGCGCCTCCGAGGTGAAGGTGCCCGCCGCAAAACCCGCCTGCACGTCGGCGATGGTCATCTCGGTCACGTCGATCGCGTCGGCGACCACCGGCTCGGCGAAGGCATTCATGGCAGGCTCCTGGGGCATCGTGTCGGGTATGGGGTCGGCCGGCCCCGGGGGAGAGGCCGGCCCTTTCAGGCCGCGTCGGGAGTGGGGCCTCGGCCCCTCGGGTCAGGCGGCGGCCTTGATGGCGGTCGATTTGTCGATCAGCGCGAGCAGGTACGGCGTGTCCATCACGTCGGCGAAGATCGTGTACATCGAGAGCAGCGTGCCCAGGTGCTCCTCGTCCGAGAGCGTGGCGTTGGCGTCCGACATGAAGATCACCTTGTAGCCCATCTGCAGCGCATCGCGGGCCGTGCTCTCGCAGCAGCAGTTGGTCAGCGTGCCGGTAATGATCAGCGTGTCGATGCCCTTGGCCTTGAGCTGCTCGTCCATGTCGCAGGTCTCGGGGATCAGCGCCGAGAACCGCGTCTTGTCGACGATCATGTCGCCCGCCTTCACCTCCATCAGCGGGTCCATCTCCCAGTCCGGCATGCCCGGGCCCATCTTCGCCTGCGCGTCGAGCTGCGTGGCGCCCAGCGTCTTGAACCAGTGGTCCCAGCTGTGCTTCTCGCTGGGATCGTAGGTGTAGCGGGTGAACACGTTGACGCCGCCCGCCTGCCGCACGGCCTCGGAGATGGTGTTGATCGTCCCGGCGATCTGCCGGGTCATCGGCACCTCGATCGGCGCCCCCTCCGCCACGAAGCCGACCTGCATGTCGACGCAGACATGCGCCACCTTGCTCATGTCGAGCGTCTCGTAGACGTGGTCGCCGCCGCGCACCTTGCGCACGCGCTCGACGATATGGGCGGGAATGGTCACGTTGTGCATGGCAGGATCCTCTGCGGTTGGGTTCAGGAAAGGTTCGGGTGGCGCGCGTGCCAGTCCGTCGCGCCCTGGAAGGCATGGCCGGCCTTGAACAGTGCCGCTTCGCCGAGCATCTGCCCGGCCAGCTGGAAGCCCATCGGCACCCCGCGCGCGTCCACGCCGCCCGACAGCGACAGCGTCGGCTGCCCGGTCATGTCGAACACGGCGGTGAAGCGGGTCAGCCCGTCGAACTCGTCCGACGTCATCGAGCGGCTGAACATCTCTGCCATCGGCGCGGGCGTCGGGATCGCCGGCACCAGCAGCATGTCGCAGTCGAGCATCGTCCTCGCCACCGCGCCCGCGAGCTTCAGGCGATACTGCATGGCCTCGGCCACGCCCTTGCCCGTCGCCGCATGCCCGATCTCGAGCAGCGCCGACAGCACCGGGCCGTAGTCATCCTTGCGCGCCGGATAGGTCGCCGCATGCGCTGCCGCGCACTCGGCGGCGCAGATGGTCGTCCAGTGCGCGCCGACCTCGTCGACCGACGGGAACCTCACCGGCACGATCCGCGCCCCGAGGGCGGTGAACACAGCGATCGCCTCGCGCATCATCGCCGCCACCTCGGGCGACGCGGTGCCGAACACATAGTCTTCGTCGAGCCCGATCCTCAGCCCCGCGATCGATCCGCCAAGTCCGCCGAGGTAATCCGGCACCGGCGCGTTCAGCGATGTCGTGTCCTTTGCGTCGTGCCCGGCGATCGCCCCCAGCATCACCGCCGCATCGGCCACCGTCCGCGTCATCGGTCCGACATGGTCGAGCGAATCCGCCAGCGCCCACACCCCGGCGCGGCTCACCCGTCCCCAGGTGGCCTTCATCCCAGTGAGCCCGCACGCCGTCGACGGCAGCCGGATCGAGCCACCGGTATCCGACCCCAGCGATCCGTAGCAGAGCCCCGCCGCCGTCGCGACGCCGGAGCCCGACGACGACGCGCCCGTCCACACGCCGTCGGCCCAAGGATTGGCGGGCGTGTTCATCTTCGGGTGGTGGCCGGCCCAGGCGCCCTCGGGCATCGTCAGCTTGCCGAGCATCACGGCCCCGGCGCTCTCGAGGCGATCCACCACCGTGGCGTTCGCGGCGGCCATGTGCTCGCGGTGGATATAGGTCCCCGCGCTGGTGGGCGCGAACGTCGTGTCGCACAGGTCCTTCACCGCGATCGGCACGCCATGCAGCGGTCCGCGCCAGATCCCCTGCGACAGTTCGGCCTCCGCCTTGCGCGCACTCTTCAGCGCATGCTCGGCCGTCACGGTGGTGAAGCTCTTCAGCCTGCTGTCGAGCGCGGCGATGCGGTCGAGCAGCGCCCGCGTCACGTCCACGGGGCTGACGACACCCGTGCGGATCAGCTCCGAAACCGCCGTCAGGCTCAGGTAGTGCAACTCTTCGGTTGCGGCGAGGGTATGCGGCGCCTTGGCGTCCATCGCGAAATCCAGTGACGAGTCAGATTGATGTCTTCGCTGATAGTCAAATATGAAAATATCGAAAACGCAAGCGGACTCTTTGTCGTCACGGCATTGCTCATTGTTTGTGCATTCTGTCCATGCGGTCAAAAAATCATCATTCGTTTGACATCGGCTGCGACCCCGGTCAGTGTGCTCTTTCGGCAGGCCCGGGAGTTCGTTCACTCGGCAAGCTTTTGCGCTGTATCCAGGCGGACCGGCGGACTGGCAGAAGTTTATGGCCTACGGGCACAAGAACAGGAGCGGCGCATGAAAGTCGGCATGCTGCATTCGAGGCGCGGTGTCGCTGGCATGTGGTCGCCGGCCCTCGACGCGGCGGCGCTGCTCGGCGCGGCCGAGATCAACCAGCAGGGTGGCATTCTCGGCGAAGAGCTCGAGATCGTCTTCGGCGATTGCGGCTTCGGCTCGGGCGAAGTCGCCGAGGCCGCCGTCGATCACCTCATCGAAGTGGAGGGCGTGCGCGCCATCATCGGCAGCCACACCTCCGACCTGCGCGATTCCATCACCCGCCGGGTCAGCGGCCGGCTGCCCTATATCTACACCTCGCAATACGAGGGCATCGCCGTCGGCCCTTCCACCGCCGCCATCGGCACCACCGATGTCGAACTGCTCGGCCCGGCGCTCCACTGGCTGAAGACCACCCGCAACGCCGATCGCTATTTCTTTGTCGGCAACGACTACATCTGGCCGCGCATCACGCTGGGCACCGCCCGCCAGGCCCTGCGTCAGCAGCAGTCCGAACTCGTCGGCACCGCGCTCATCTCCACACGCACGCTGGACTTTTCGTCCCTCATCCGCACCATCGCCGCCTCCACCACGCAGGTCGTCGTGATGGCGCTGGTCGGCCAGTGCGCCGTCGAGTTCAACCGCGCCTTCGCCGCCGCCGGCCTCGACCAGAAGATCCTGCGCTTCGGCCTGATCGTCGACGAAACGGTGATCTGCGGCATCGGCGCCGATGCCAGCACCAACCTGTTCACCGCCTCCAGCTACTTCGCCGGCCAGCACTCGCACCGCAACGACTCGTTCCTCGAGCGCTACCACGATGCGTTCGGCACCCACGCCCCGCCGGTTTCGGCCGGCAGCATTGGCGCCTACGAGGGCCTGCACGTCCTCGCCGGAATGGTCCGCGAACTCGGCACCTTCGACAGCCGCCGCCTTGCCCGCGAACTCAATCGCCCCATCTCACGCCGGCTGCCCCGCCACATGCTGGCCGACCAGCCCACCGGCATCAGCCCCACGGTCTACCTGGGCGAAGCCGAGGGCGTCACCCTGCGCGTCGTCGGCGAACTCGCCCACTGAGCACCCCTCCACAAAATCCAAATTAGTTCATCCTGCAATATTGTCATACGGAAGTCGTGGTGCTATCCACCCCGCAGTATGACGGGGCGATGATTCCGGCTTTCGCTGGGATTCACGCTTGGGGAACCCGGTCTAGGGTAGCCGGATTGTTTGAACTGACAACTGTTTAAGAAGACCGGAGGAGGAGCCGATGGCACAACCGCGGATGAAGGATCAGCTGGCCTACATGATCGCCAGCCTGAACCGTCAGCTCGAGAGCGAGCTCGAGGATCGCCTGCGCCCCGGCGGCGTTCCCATCGAGCAGTACCGCATCCTCGAGGTACTCGACGCCAGCGAGCCGGCGGCCATGGGCGAGATTGCCCAGCAGTCGCTGATCGAGGCGCCCACCCTCACCAAGATCGTCGATCGCATGGTCGCCGAGGCCCTCGTCTACCGCGCCCCCGACCCCAATGACCGGCGACGGGTGCTCATCCTGACGACGCCCGCCGGCAAGGCCCTGTTCAAGCGTCTGCGCGGCGTGTCCACGGCCCAGGAACAGCGCATCGTCGATCTGCTCGAGGGCGAGAAAGCCGCCGCCCTGCGCAGCCTGCTCAAGGAACTGATCCAGTAGCCCGCCGACCGTACCGCTGAGCGATCTGACTGCCCTGGTCGAGGCGCCACGAAACGCCGCGGAGTAGCCCCCGCGGCCCTCGTCGGACGCTCCGCCTTACGGTGCCGGATGCTTCCATCCCAGGATGCGCTCGGCCTTGGAGCTGTCGAAGAAGCTGCGATTGCCGCTGAGGTCGCCGCGCACCGGCACGTCGGGGAAGAAGCGCTTCGCCAGTTCCAGCGTCGGCCGCTCCAGCGTGGTGTCGGGCGCCACGATGTAGAACACCTCGTGCCCCTTGAAGTCGGCTTCGAGGCTCCTGAGGCACGCATCCACCGCGCCCTCGTAGCTCGTATAGGCCCACAGGTGCTTGGCCTGCTCCTCGGTCTCCTCGTGGAAATACGACACCGCCACCTCGCGCGGCGCCACCAGGTGGAAGCGCATGCTGGCGATTCTGAGGTCGTCGTAGCGGCGAGCAAAACTGTCCGCCTGCACCTCGCAGATCTGCTTCGACAGCCCGTACGGCTCCTCGTTGTGCGGCGGGTGCTTCTCGTCGATCGGAAAATAGTCGAAATGCGGTCCGCGGCTGAAGCTGAGGCCGATCGCGTTGACGCTCGACGCCTGGCAGATGCGGGTGATCCCCTGCTCCACCGCCGCCCGCAGCGCGTTGTAGCTGCCGGTCACGTTGTTGTTGTGCACCACGTGGTCAGGGTGCCGGAACGGCGACGGAATGGCCGCCATGTGGATCACCGCATCGCAGCCGGCGAAGGCGGCCAGCAGCGCGTCGTAGTCCGTCGCGTCGGCGATGACATAGCTGACATCGCCCGTCGGTAGCGGCGGCGCCACTTCGCCCTCGGCCGGCGGAGCGGCGGATTCGACACGGTCGATATTGACCACGCTGTGCCCCCGCGCCAGCGCCCCCTCGGTCAGCGCCCGGCCAATCCGTCCCCGCCCACCCGTAATCGCGATCTTCATGAACTGCTCCCTGAAATGTCGGCGACGCTCGTAGCACCTGCAATCGCCCGTGCCACTTCGGCCAAAGTTTGAGGGCTTGTGCAAACGCGCCCCCTCCACCACGCTCCGCGTGGTCCTCCTCCCCCGCTACGCGGTGGAGGAGCACCGCACCCGCGGCGTCTCGGGTTATCGTGTTCTTGAGGCGCTGAGCCCTCCTTGCT
>JAEYYP010000446.1 GCA_023428425.1 Pseudomonadota bacterium | reverse complement strand
AGGCTGTAGGCCGTCGCGTCGATACCGTCCTCGATGAACGCGCCGCCGTAGCCGATCGAGACGATATCCTCCAGCGTCGGCGGCGCGCTGGCTGGTGTCGAATCCTGCAGCCAGTTCAGCGCGTTGGCCCACTGATCTTCAGTGGGTTCCGCAGGTGCCGGATCGGCGTTCCAGACGAAGACCGAGCGTTGCGGCTCATCCGCGCCGGCCGGCCCGGCGACGAACAGGAGCGGCAGGGACGCGCCGAGCAGCAGCGCCATCCGCAGGAGCGGCAAACCTGGCCGGTGCGAAGAGGGCGAGGCAAGATCGTGCACCGGTCGGGTCATTGGAAAAATGCCTAAAGGAATCAATTGCGCAAAGTAGGGGCAGAGTCATCGCGCCAGCGCAACGGTGCAGAGGCTGCAGCGCTGACAATCCGGTGGAAGCAGCGGTAGTGGCCGCGCGGCGCCGCGCCGGGCAGCACATGCATGGAGTGGTGGCACTGGACCAAAAGACTAGTTGTGCCAAGCATTTCGTCCCTTCCCAAGCCTGGTCCGGCCAGCAACACTGGCGGCAGGAGTGAGGAATGGATTCCAGGGTTTTCTGGCTGGCGCTGGCCGCGTTCGTCGGAGCCATAGAGGGTGGGTCGATTGCCGGGCTGCTGCCGCTGATCAGCGCGGAGTTCGGGGTCAGCCTGGGGCAGGCCGGGCTGGTGGTGCTGGGCTATTCGCTCGCCTATGCGGCCGGGCCGCCCATGCTCGCGGTGTTGCTGGGCGGTGTGGGGCGGCGCCGCATCCTCGCGTGGTCGGAATTTGGGCTCGCGGTGTGCGCGCTGCTGCTCGCCGTCATGCCCTGGTTCGAGGGCGTCGTGGTGGTGCGCACCATTCTCGCCGTGGCCGCGGGCACGTTCACCGGCACGGCGATGGCGACGGCGGCGATGATCGCGCCACCGGGCCAGCGCGGGCGCTACATGCAGGTGATCAGCCTGGGGCAGGCAATCGCGGCGCTCGCCGGGGTGCCGCTGCTGGCGCTGGTTGCGGCGAACTTCGGCTGGCGCATCAACTTCTTCGCGCTCGCGGCGATGGCGGGGCTCGCCTCGCTGGCGCTCTACCGGCGGCTGCCGCGTGGCATGCCCGGCGACAGCCAGACCATGCGCGACCGCATCCGCGTGCTGCGTAACCCCGGCGTGGGCTCGGCGCTGCTCTCGACGCTGCTGTTCATGATGGGGGCGGCGCCGTTCATGGTCTATATCGGCGCGCTGATGGCGGCGGTGGGCATCGGCTACGAGCTGCTGCCGATGGTGCTGTTTGCCGGCGGTGTCGGCGCGGTGGCGTGCGGCACGGTGGCCGGACGGATGGCCGATACGCTGGGCAGCGTGCGCACCGGCATGATCGGCGGCATCGCCGTGCTGGGCGTGATGGCATCGTACCTGCTGCTGCCGCTGCTGCCGCCAGGCTGGGCGCTGCCGGCGCTGCTGGCGATATCGGTGGTGCAGGGCTTCGTCGGACGAACCTACAACATCGCGGTGACCAGCCATATGGCGCAACTGGCGCCTACGGCGGTGCCGGTGGCGATTTCGCTCAACATGTCGACGTTCTCGATCGGCATGGCGGTGGCGGCGGCGGTGGGTGGGTTCGTGGTGGATATCTGGGGGGCGATGCTGCTGCCGTGGATCGGCATTCCGCTGGTGATCGGCTCGCTGCTGATCTGGCGGACGGTGCCCGAGGGCGAAGTGCACATCAAGCCGGGGCCGGGGCCACAGTCCGGGCACGGGCCGGATCACCGGGCGTAACCGCCCTTGCATCCATCACATCCCGTTCATAGCTAAGGGATGCGGCATGGCCTTGGGGCGGGGAGCGGGCTAGACTCTCCTGCCTGCCACCCGAACAGCGGGACATTTGAGATGACGATCGATCCGAGTTTGCGGTCCGTAGTGGCCGTGCGTGCACATATCCCCGACGATGCCTTCACGGCCGAGGGGCTGGGGACGCTGCGCGAAGGCAGTGGCGTGGTGATCAACGAGGACGGGCTGGTGCTCACCATCGGCTACCTCATCACCGAGGCCGAGGAGGTGTGGCTGACCACGCACGACAACCGCGTCGTGGCCGCGCATGCGCTCGCCTATGATCAGGAGACAGGCTTCGGGCTGGTGCAGGCGTTGCAGCCGCTCGACCTGCCAGCGCTGGCGCTGGGCCAGTCGGGCAAGGCGCAGGTGGGCGATCCGGTGGTATTCGCCGACGGCACCGGGCGGTCGATCCGCTCGGCCATCGTGGCCAAGCAGGAGTTCGCCGGCTACTGGGAATACCTGCTCGACGAGGCCATCTTCATCGCACCGGCGCATCCCAGTTGGGGCGGGGCGGCGATGATCGGTGCCGATGGCGACCTGCTGGGCATCGGTTCGCTGCGGCTGCAGATGATGCGGGCGGGTGACACGGTCGAGATCAACATGGTGGTGCCGATCGACCTGCTGCGGCCGATCCTGGACGACATGCTCACCAAGGGGCGCGCCGAGCGGCAGCCGCGACCGTGGCTCGGGGTGTTCTCAGCCGAGAGCGACGGCGATGTGGTGGTGATGAGCGTGTCGGAAAACGGCCCAGCCGCGAAGGCCGGCATCCAGCGCGGCGACATCATCTCGGACGTGCGCGATGGCGGCGTCGAGGGACTGGCGGATTTCTACCGCAAGCTGTGGGACGCTGGCCCAGCCGGTGCCGAGGTGCCGATGCGCATCGTTCGCGACGGCCGCGAAAGCTGGCTCCGAGTGAAGACGGCGGACCGCAACACCTTCCTGAAGCGGCCGATGCTGCAGTAGGGTGATTGACTGAATGACGTAAAATACCTACTTTACGTCATTCAGGAGTGCCCGGCATGAAGCAGTTCACGTTTTCGGAGATGAACCGGTCGTCGGGGGAAATCCTCGAGGCGGCGCTGATCGAGCCAGTCGTTCTCACCAAGCATGGCAAAGAGAAACTGTTCGTCATCTCGGCGCGCGAGTTTCATCGCTTGCGCGGGGAGGTCTCGACGAAAGCGTACTCGCTGCGCGATGCGCCGGAGGCCGTGCGCGACGAGCTGATGGCAGGCATCGACGCGATCCTCGACCGTCAGGATGTTTGAACAGGGCGACGTCGCCGAGTTCTACTACTTGTGGCATCGCGAGGAGGTTGCGGGAGAGGAATCCGGGCGGAAGCCCCGGCCAGTCTGCATCGTCATCAAGACCCCAGGCAATCCGGACGTTGTGTTCCTGTTTCCGTTTACGTCGAAGCCGCCGCTCGCCGGGCAACTGGCCCTGCAGGTCCCGGAAATCGAATGCCGGCGGATCAGTCTCAGCGCGCCTTGCTGGATCATTCTCGACGAGTACAACCGCGTCGAGATGGACAAGGACTACGACTTCGCCTCGACCGAGCCGATCGGGTCGGTGAGCGCCGCTTTCCTGCGTGAGATCGCCGCCACCGTCCGGCAAGCGGTGCAATCGTCCGTGATGAAGGCCGTCAAGCGAACCTGATGCCGACGGCTCGACGTGCGCATCCGACCAAAGCGGGGTTTACCTAACGGGCGGTTGGCTGTCTGGTGCCGGCGCGGGCCCGAGGATGGTTCGCGCTTGGGAGATTGCTATGAAGTATCGCTATCTGGGTCGTTCGGGCCTGCTCGTGTCGCGGCTCTGCCTCGGGACCATGACCTTCGGCAACAAGGACTGGGGTTGCGACCAGGAAACGTCGAGCGGCATCGTTCGCAAGTTTGTCGAGGGCGGCGGCAATTTCATCGACACGGCGGACGGCTATTCGGGCGGCGAGAGCGAGAAGATGCTCGGAGTGGCGCTCAAGGACTACAACCGCGATAGCCTGGTGATCGCCACCAAGTGCTGGTTCCCGTCGGGGCAGGCCGTGACGCAGCGCGGGCTGAGCCGCAAGCATATCGTCGAGGCCGTGGAAGCGAGCCTGAAGCGGCTCGATACGGACTATATCGACCTTTACCAGTTCCACGGGCCGGACCCCTACACGCCGATCGAGGAAAGCCTGCGCGCCGCCGACGATCTGATCTCGGCCGGCAAGATCCGCTATCTCGGCTGCTCGAACTTCTATGGCTGGCAGATCGCCAAGACGAACGGCGTCGCTGCGCTCAAGGACTACGAGCCGCTGGTGTCGGCGCAGCATCTCTACAACCTCATCCGCCGCGACATCGAACGCGAGATCCTGCCCGCCTGCGAGGACCAGGGGTTGGCGATGATCTGCTGGAGCCCGCTCGGCGCCGGCATGCTGAGCGGCAAGTATCGCGGCGCCGACAAGCCGGACCCGAACTCGCGCATCGGCATCCAGGCGCAGATCACCATGGGGCGCTACTGGTTCGACGAGGCGCTGAAGATGATCGACCGGGTCGGCGACATTGCCGACAAGCTCGGCAAGACGCCGAGCCAGGTGGCGCTGAGCTGGCTGTTCGGCGACGCGCGCGTCACGGCGGCCATCATCGGGGCGCGGACGGTGGAGCAGGTGGCCGAGAACATGGAAGCGGGCGACTTCGACCTGCCGACGGATCTGCGAGACGAGCTCACCAACGCCATGCCGATGAAGCTCGGCTATCCGTTCGAGTGGACGGATATCAACGTCAACGCCACCTTCGGCAAAGCCGAGGGGGAGCCGCGCCACACGACGCGCATCCCCTGAGTGACCGGCTGGCGCTTCGGCACCTGATCGATATGGTGCGTCTCCTCTAGGGGGAGACGCACCATGATTTTCGAGCGGTTTCGGCTGGACGGGCAGGTGGCGCTGGTCACCGGCGGCACGCGGGGCATCGGCCTTGCCATAGCGCAGGCACTGGGCGACGCGGGGGCGCGGCTGGTGCTGAGCTCGATGACGCCACGCCCCGAGGCGATCGATGGACTGCGGGGGCAGGGGTTTACGGTCGACTACGTGCAGGGCGACATTGCCGACCCCGAGGTGCCGGCGCGGCTGGTGGAGGAAACCATCCGGCTCGGCGGGCGGATCGATATCCTCGTCAACAATGCCGGTATTGCCGCACACGGCGAGACGGAGAGTTTTCCGGCAGAGACCTACTGGCGGCTGATGGACGTCAATGTCGACGGGCTGTTTCGGGCCTGCCAGGCGGCACTCAAGCCGATGCGGGCGCAGCGCAGCGGGGTCATCCTCAACATCGGCTCGATCTCCGGCGTGGTGTCGAACATCCCGCAGAAGCAGGTGGCCTACAACACCTCGAAGGGCGCGGTGCACATGATGACCCGCTCGATCGCCAGTGACGTGGCGGCCGAAGGTATCCGCGTGAACGCCATCGCACCGGGCTACATCACCACCGAGATGACCAATGGCGGGCTCGCCAACCCTGAGTGGGGGCCGATCTGGCGACAGATGACGCCGATGGGCCGGGCCGGAAGCGCCGAGGATATCGGAGCGGCGGCGCTGTACCTCTGCTCGCCGGCCTCGGCTTACGTGACGGGCGAGGTGCTGATGGTGGACGGTGGGTACACGGCGCGCTGAGGGTCATGCGGCTTCGACCACGCCGCCGAAACTGCGGTTGCGCTGGCGGAAGTCGGCGAGGGCGGTGCGGAAGTCCGCGGCGGTGTAGTCGGGCCAGCGAGTTTCGGTGAAGCTCAGTTCGGCATAGGCACACTCCCACAGCAGGAAATCGGAGAGGCGCTGGTCGCCGCCAGTGCGGATGAGGAAGTCGACGTCCTCGGTGCCGAGCCGGTCGACCAGCGTTTCGGCATCGGGTCGGTCGGCGGCGGCCGCAAGGATGGCGTCGCGGGCGGAATAGTCGATGGCGACGCGCAGGTGCAGCGTCGTGCCGGCGGCGGTGCGACGCTCGGCGGCGGCGATGGCTTTCACGAGGCCGAGCGGCAGGCGGTCGCGGCGACCGAGGATGGAAATGCGGACGCCGGCGCGGCCCAGTCGCGGCGCCTCTTCGAGCAGGAATTCGCGCAGCAGTTGCATCAGCCCGGCGACCTCGGCCTCCGGTCGGCGCCAGTTGTAGGTCGAGAAGGCGTAGAGGGTGAGGGCACCGACGCCTTCCTCGATGGCGGCAGCGACAATGGCGCGGACGGTCTCGGCGCCGGCGGGATGCCCGGCGGGGCGAGGCAGGCCACGCGCCTCGGCCCAGCGGCCATTCCCGTCCATGATAATGGCAACGTGTGGTTTGTGAAGGAGGGTGGTTGGCATTGCAAACCTCTTGGGCGTGAGTGGAGGGATGAGGCGGCGGCGGGCAGGGGACAGGAGTATGTGGCGACAGCCGAGCAGCGAGGAAGCAGGTGGCGGGGAACCACCGGGCCTGGCGGGCAGGGCACTGATCACCTCCCTCCTTGCGGGGGAGGTAGCGCAGCTTGGTGGCCGTGCCACCTAGCGAAGCTAGGAGGGGGGTATTTGGCGACGTCGGCTCTGGTGCTCGAGCCTCGGCTTCACCCCCTCCCTACCTCCGCTATGGCGCTTGCGCGCCCGAGCTTCGGTAACCTCCCCGCAAGGGGGAGGGTGGCGTCCGATCCGCGTTTGCCCTTACCTGTGGGGGAGAAGAAAAGTCACCACGGCGCTAGTGGGTCCTTAGGCTAGTTTCGGAATCGATTCAGTTGCTTCGGCGGCGTCCTTCACGATCTGCTCTAGGACCTGTAGGTAGTCGAGGAAGCGTTTGCGGCCCTCCCTGGTGAGCCGGACCTGGGTGTGGGGGCGATTGAACTGGTAGCCCTTGTGGATCTCCACCAGCCCGGCCTCCTCCAGCACCTGCAGGTGGCGGCTGAGGTTGCCCTGGGTGAGGCCGCAGAGGCGGATCAGGTCGTTGAAGCTGAGGCCATCCGGCCGCGAGATCAGCGACGTCAGGATGCCGAGGCGCGCCTTCTCGTGGATGGTCCGATCGAGGCCGTCATAGGCGAAAGGAGCGGTTTCCGGTGTTTGCCGGGTCATGACCGAGCCTCTGTGGCCCGGTGAACGAGGAGGGCGATGCCGCACTGGCCGAGCGCGAAGGGCAGCCCCATCGACCATGGATGCAATTCATGCCCGCTAGCGGCTAGGAGCAGCACCGTGAAGCCGGACAGGAAGTACCACGCACCGGCGTAAACCATGCCTGAGGGCAGGGAGCGCGTGGCGGCGAATATGCCGAGGCTGACGAGGATCAGCCAGAGGCCGGGCACCAGCCACAGGTCTTCGGGAGCGAACTGAGCGAAGAAGGCGAGGAGCGCGGCGCCGGCTACGCCAGCCGGGATGAAGTGCAGCACCGCCTCGCGGATCATCTGGTCGGCGAGGCCACCGTGGTGGCGATGCGAGCGGCGCAGCATTTCGGCGCCGATCAGCGCACAGGCGGCGATGGCGGTAGCGACCCAGCCGGCAAAGTAGGCGAGGGGTTCGGTGGCGCCCGGCAGGATCGATTGTGCCATGGCGACCAGGAACGCGAGAGCGCCGGAGGCGGCCAGCGCCGCCGGGCCCAGCCCGAGGAACTCGCTCGAGTGGGCGAGCCGGCTCTTGATTTCGACGATGTCGGCGAGGGCCTTGTCTAGGTCGCTCATGATGAGGCGTCCAGTTTGTGATGCAAACCATACTGGCGCGCAAATCTTGGCGGGATTGTGACGTGGTGGATCAGTCGATCGGACCGGAGCGCAGCTTCTTGGTGGCGGAGCGCTGGGCCTTGCCTTCGAGCCGGCGCTTCTTCGAGGCGAGGGTCGGCCGCGTGGCACGGCGTGGCTTCGGCGGGACGATGGCGGCGCGGAGGATTTCGGCCAGGCGATCCAGAGCATCGTCCCGATTCATCGCCTGGGTGCGGTGCCGGCTGGCGGTGATGACGATTTCCCCATCTGTGGTGAGACGACTGCCCGCGATGGCGGCTGCCCGACGCTTTGCCGTTTCGAGCAGATGCGGCGAGCCCATGAGGTCGAAGCGCAATTGCGCGGCGCTCGCCACCTTGTTGACGTTCTGGCCGCCCGGTCCCGGACTGCGGATATAGGCGATCTCGATGTCGCCGAGCGGGATGGCGAGCGAGGAGGAAATGACGAGGTGGTCGATGGCAGGCTCCCGGGC
>JAEYYP010000281.1 GCA_023428425.1 Pseudomonadota bacterium | reverse complement strand
CCACGACGCGTCCAAGATCGACCCGTGGTTCCTCGAGGAGATCAAGGGCATCGTCGACACCGAAAAGCAGGTCCGCGAATACGGCCTGCCGCAGGACGCCGCGACGCTCCGTCGCCTCAAGTCGATGGGCTTCTCCGATCGTCGCCTGGCTGACCTCGCCGGCAAGCAGGCCAAGGACGTGCGCGCCCTCCGCAAGAGCCTCGGCGTCCGTCCGGTCTACAAGCGTATCGACACCTCGGCCGCCGAGTTCGCCTCGCCGACCGCCTACATGTACTCGACCTACGAGTCGACTTTCGCTGGCGCCGTCGAGGACGAGGCCCGTCCGTCCGACCGCAGGAAAGTCGTGATCCTCGGCGGCGGTCCCAACCGCATCGGCCAGGGCATCGAGTTCGATTACTGCTGCTGCCACGCCAGCTTCGCGCTGCGCGACGCCGGATATGAGACCATCATGGTCAACTGCAACCCCGAGACCGTCTCGACCGACTACGACACTTCCGACCGCCTCTATTTCGAGCCGCTCACCGAGGAAGACGTCATCGAGATCCTCGAAACGGAGAAGCAGAACGGCACGCTGCACGGCGTCATCGTCCAGTTCGGCGGCCAGACCCCGCTGAACCTCGCCGAAGCCGTCGAAAAGGCAGGCGTCCCCATCCTTGGCACCCAGCCGAGTTCGATCGACCTCGCCGAAGACCGTGACCTCTTCAGCAAGCTCATCGGCCGCCTCGACCTGACCCAGCCCAAGAACGGCATCGCCTACTCGCTCGAGCAGGCCCGCCTCGTCGCCGAGCGCCTCGGCTACCCCCTGGTGATCCGCCCGTCCTACGTGCTGGGCGGCCGCGCCATGGCCATCGTCCACTCGCCGAACGATTTCGAGCGCTACGTGCAGGACACGCTCACCGGCCTCGTCCCGCCCGATATCCTGATCCGCTACCCCAACGACAAGACGGGCCAGATCAACTCGGTGCTCTCCGACAACCCGCTGCTGTTCGACGGCTACCTCAGCCGCGCCATCGAAATCGACGTCGATTGCCTCAGTGACGGCAAGGACGTCTTCGTCTGCGGCATCATGGAGCACATCGAGGAAGCCGGCATCCACTCGGGCGACTCGGCTTGCTCCCTGCCCCCTGTCCACCTCGGCGCCGAGGTCATCGAGGAACTGAAGCGCCAGACGCGCGAACTGGCCCTCGCCCTCAATGTCGGCGGCCTGATGAACGTCCAGTACGCCCTCAAGGATGGCACCATCTACATCCTCGAAGTGAACCCCCGCGCCTCGCGCACGGTGCCCTTCGTCGCCAAGGTCATCGGCAGCCCGATCGCCAAGATCGCCTCGCGCATCATGGCAGGCGAAACCCTCGCGAGCTTCGACCTCGTCGAGAAGAAGCTGAACCACGTCGCGGTCAAGGAAGCCGTTTTCCCGTTCAACCGCTTCCCCGGCGTCGACACTGTGCTCGGGCCCGAGATGAAGTCGACCGGCGAGGTCATGGGTCTCGATACCGATTTCCCCACCGCCTTCGCCAAGTCCCAGCTCGGCGCCGGCAACAAGGTGCCGCGCGAAGGTACCGCCTTCATCTCGGTCCGCGACGACGACAAGCCGCTGATCCTGGATTTCTCGCGCCACTTGGTGGAAGCCGGCTTCAAGCTCGTCGCCACCTCGGGCACCCACAAGTACCTGAGCGAGAACGGCATCCCGGCCACCAAGGTCAACAAGGTGCTCGAAGGCCGCCCGCACATCGTCGATGCGATGAAGAACGGCGGCGTGCAACTGGTGATCAACACCACCGACGGCGCCAAGTCGATCTCCGACAGCCGCGACATCCGCCGCACCGCACTGATGGGCAAGATCCCCTACTATACCACCATCCCGGGCGCCGTCGCCGCGGTGCAGGGCATCATCGCCTACCGCAACGGCAACCTCACGGTCCGCCCGCTGCAAAGCTACTTCGCCTGAGGCGGCCGGTTACGACCTTTGTTACCCTCATCCTGAGCTTGTCTAAGGACGAGGGTAACCGCTAGCGTGGGCCGCATGCCGAGGCCCCGCTCCACGACCCTGCCGCCACCCTTCCTCAAGCGCCTCAGTGTACGTCCCGATGCCGAGCTGCCGGACACGTACCCGTTCAACTTGCCGTGGCTCGACGCGGACTTCGAGCTCACCTTTGATCGGCCGCTCACCATCATTGTGGGCGAAAACGGCACCGGCAAATCCACACTCATCGAGGCAATCGCTGCCCTCTGCGGCTACGATGAGGCTGGTGGGGGCAAGGGGCATCGACCGCTCGACCACTCCGGAGCAATCGACCGCAGCGGCGCCCTGCTCGCCGAGGTGCTGCGCCCATCCTGGTTGCCGAGGGTGACTGCCGGGTGGTTCTTCCGTGCCGAGTCGTTCTACTCGGTCGCGCGCTACCTCGATCAGGCAGCAGTGGATGTCGGCGCCGCTCCGCCCGATTTCCTGTCATGGAGCCACGGCGAGGGCTTTGTTCGGCTCTTCGAGGAGCGGCTTAGCCGCCAGGGCATCTACTTCCTGGACGAGCCTGAAAGCGCCCTCTCCCCGCGCCGCCAGCTCGAGCTTGTCCGCCTGCTCCACCGCCTGCAGGAGGCCCGGACCGCACAGGTGATCATGGCCACCCATTCGCCGATCCTGATGGCCATCCCCGGCGCCCGTTTGCTCGAAATTACCCGCTCCGGTCTTGCCGAGGTTCAGGTGACCAGCACCCGCCACTTCCGCCTCTACAGGGATTTCACCAGCGACCCCGAGGCCTTTATTGCTCGCACCCTTGGCGACGAAGATGCCTGATCATGCCCAACCCGACGTCTCCGACTCACCGTTCGACGACGAAATCGCGCCATTGCGGGCTGCAAAGAACACCTTGCAGCTCAAGTACAAACAGCCCGTGCCTACGATCTCGTCAGCCGGATCGCAGTCGCACGGGCCGAAAAGCTCGATCGGTGAGCTGAGCGTCAGTTCGCGAACGGGTCGCTGCCGCCGCCACCTCCGCCGCCTTGCGCGGTCAGCGCGGCGTTCACGGCGTCCTGGCACTTCAGCACTTCGTTCATCGCCGCCATCGAGCCCTTGAGGCTCAGGTGCATGATCTCGTTCTTCTTGTACCAGACCTTGATGGTGTTCTGCGAAGCGAACTCTTCCATGAACGCGGAATCGGTGCTGGTCACCATCAACGTCGGAACGTCGCCCATTCGTCCACCGCTCGCCGACGCGGTCCAGGTCGGTTTGTTGCCCATCTGGAGCTCGATATCATAGCTCTGGTCCGCGGCAATCGACGACCAGTCCAGGTCGGCGAGGAGCATGTAGATGTTGCCTGCCGTCAGGTCGAAGCCTATGCGTGCCGAGGCATCGCCATCGAAAATCGTGTACATGAAGCAACCGCCACCCAGCGTGGTATCGATCGCCACAGTCCATCCCCGGACCTCCGGCACGTCCCAAGGAATCGTATCCTGGGCCACGGCCCCGATTGTGGATGCAGCAAGCAGCGCTGCGGCAACTCCGGTCTTCAACAACCCACGCATGGCGTCCCCTTTCCCAAGTTGCCGATTTTAGTGTCAGCCGACGAAAAACGGCAAGCACCCGCCGATCAACAAATCGCCGTCTCTGCCGCTCGAGGTTTGACGCCCGCCGCGCCACAAAACTTTGGTCTGCCTGAACGCAGACATCCCTCCTCACCCGTGTTCGATGCTTGACCTGCCGTCGTATGCTGCTAGCTTGAGACTGCAATGATGATGATCCGTCCCTTCGCATCGGTCTTTCTGCTCGCCTGATCGAGCCTGAAAGCACCCTTCCGCCCCGGCGGAAATCGGCCTGGCCCCTGATGGGGACCGGGCACTTGCGAACATGGAAATCCCAATGCCAGCTCTTTCTGACGCGCAGATCGCGCAATTCATCGACGATGGCTTCGTCCGCCTCGACAACGCCTTCGCCCCGGCGCTCGCCGAAGCCTGCCGCACCATCCTGTGGGCAGATACCGGCCTCGACCCGGACGATCCCTCTACTTGGACCAAGCCTGTCATCCGCCTCGGCAACTACGGCCAGCAGCCGTTCCGCGACGCCGCCAACACGGCCACCCTCCACGCTGCCTTCGATCAGCTCGTCGGCCAACGTCGCTGGCTGCCGCAGAACACCCTCGGCACCTTCCCCATCCGCTTCCCCTCGCCCGAGGATCCAGGCGATGCTGGCTGGCACGTCGATGTCAGCTTCGGCTGGGAGGAGAACCCGACCGACTTCCTGGCCTGGCGCGCCAACATACATTCCAGGGGCCGCGCCTTGCTGATGCTGTTCCTCCTTTCAGAGGTCGGCGAAAAAGACGCTCCCACACGCATCCGCGTCGGTAGCCACCGCAGCATCGCCCGCCGCCTCGCCCCCGCTGGCGAGGCCGGCCTCTCGCTTCGCGAACTCGCCTCCACCGGGTTTGCGGAAAGCGATGGCTGCCCCGAAGTGCTGGCGACAGGCAGCCCCGGCACCGTCTACCTCTGCCATCCGTTCCTGGTGCACGCTGCCCAGCCGCACCACGGCACCCGCCCGCGCTTCATGGCCCAGCCGCCGCTGCTCCCGCGCGAGCCGATCCAGCTCGAGCGTGAGGATGGCGCCTACTCTCCGGTAGAAAAGGCCATCCGGCTCGCCCTGGCGTGATCCTCGCCCTTCCCGCCGCGAGGCGGGAAGGGTCACCCGCCCGCTACCGTTTCTGCGCCACCACCAGCAGGCCGTCGACCGGCAGTCCGCGATCCTGCCGGATCACCGTGTCCTTGACGCGCACCACCTCGAACCCGGCCTCGCCACAGGCTGCGAGTGCCGCCTCCCGGCTATGGGCGTATCGCAGTGAGCTGCGCAGCTTCACCGGCTCGGGTCCACCATGCAACTCCAGCGAAAACCCGAACAGTCCTCGTGGTGTCAGTACGCGATGCACCGCCTGCAGCACCGGTGGCAGCGGCCCCGTGTAGTTGAGCACATCGGTTGCAGTGGCGACCGCGGCCGGCTCGGCGCTGCGCAGGTGGTCGAGCAGGTCCGCCTTCACCAGCCGATCGTAGATACCCTTCCGCCGCGCCTCCGACAGCATTGCCTCGGAAATGTCGATCCCCTCCAGCCGCTGCACGGCGCCCCGCACCTCCACGCCCATCAGCCCGGTCCCACAGCCGAGGTCGAGCGCCGTGCCGCCTTTTAGCCCGCAGTCGCGCAGCAGTCCCATCAATTCGCGGGGCACCCCGTAGCCGAGCCGGTCGACCAGCGACTTCTCGAAGCGCGCGGCATAGTCGTCGAACAGCACCTCGACATAGGCGCCGGCGGCGGCTGTCGCCTCGACGCCGTGCGCCACCAGCTTCAGCGCCGCCCCGTAGATGCCCTCGGCGTCGAGCCCGACTGACCGCCGCCATGCTTCCACGGCCCCGGCGATGTCGCCCATTTCCTCGCGGTACCGTCCGAGGTTGGCCCATCCCGCCGCCCAGCCGGGCACCAGTCCCAAGGCTTGCGAGAGCACGTCGGCCGCCTCGCTGAAATGGTGTTCTGAAGCCAGGACTTCGGCATAGCCGGCCCGACGGTCCGCGATGGGATCGCCCGAGGAATGGTGCAGTTTGCGCACGGATTGATCTGTGGTGGAGTGTTCGCCCGCGCTCCGATTACCACTTTGCTGTCACAAAGCGGAAGCATAGATTGCAGTATGGATGGTGGTGACGTAAGCCCCACTCCAACGGACGCGATGCGCCCGTCTCCCCGGCCCCGACGCCAGCCACTCCCATGGCGCGGGGACTGCTTGGTTGGTTAGTTAGCTTGCCTGTTGCGCACACCGCGCACCGGGCAATTGCTGTTGCTCCGGCCATATTGATAGCCGGATGATTTCCCGCTACAAGTTAACGGTCGAATATTGCGGCCGACACTTCGTGCCTGGCGTCCACTACGCCTGCTGAGGTTCATCCAAAATTCGATGGGCAAAGGCTCCTATTGGGGTGGGAGCTGCCACGGCAGTCTGCGAAAGGGACTTATATGGCTACCGGCACTGTAAAATGGTTCAACGGCCAGAAGGGCTATGGCTTCATTCAGCCTGACGAGGGTGGGGCTGACGTCTTCGTGCATATCTCTGCTGTCCAGCGCTCAGGCCTTTCCGGCCTCGACGAGGGTCAGAAGGTCACGTACGAAATCGTCAAGGACAAGCGGACCGGCAAGAACGCCGCCGACAACCTGCAGCCCAGCTGATTACTGGCAGAACCATCGATATCGGAGGCGCAGTTCCGGAGGGAGCTGCGCCTTTGTCAATTCTGCTCCGCACATAACATTGTTAAACGACAGCGTCCGGGTCGACACGTAAGCTGGTTGCATCGCTGGGCTCTCGCGGCACGCCAGCGCTGAGAGTCAGGCCCGGTCAAGAGGTTCAGCTCCCGCCTCCATCAGGAAGGGCGTAGCTATGACCAGCCTCAAGACGGTTCGCGTCACCTTCACATGCTCGCATTGCGGCTCCATCAACGAGCTGACTGCCGCGCATCTCCACGAGGGGACGATGATTCACTGCTCGAGATGCAGCAGTTCGGTGGCCCCGATCGGCTTGCTCGACAAGCGGTCTGAGGCCGCCCCCTCGAGGGTCGCTGCCGAGTAGCTTGCGAGCACCTGCCGATTGCGGACGCTCCCTTGAAGCCGGCGGCTGTCTTCCCGATATCCACCGCTGCCGGCATCAGCGCTTGACCCGCGCCCGATGCGCAGGCACTTTACCCTCGCTTCCCCCAGATCGCCGGTCCGCTTCGTAGCGGCCCAGTGGTCTGCTCCGGGAAGCTTCTCTTTTGAGTGGAGACGGCTATGGACAAGATTCCGATGACCCCGGGTGGCCACAAGGCCCTCAGCGAGGAATATCGCCGCCGCACTGCCGAGGATCGGCCTGCCATCATCGAAGCCATCGCCGAAGCGCGCGCCCATGGCGATCTCAGCGAGAATGCCGAGTATCACGCCGCCAAGGAGCAGCAGAGCCTGAACGAGGGCCGTATCAAGGAACTCGAGTCCCTGCTGGCGCTCGCCGAGATCGTTGACGTCACCAAGCTGAGCGGTTCGACCGTGAAGTTCGGCGCCACCGTCACGCTGGTCGACGAGGATACCGAGAAGGAAACCAGCTACCAGATCGTCGGCGACGCCGAGGCCGACCTGACCAAGCGCCGCATCTCGATCTCCTCGCCCATCGCGCGCGCCCTCATCGGCAAGGAAGGCGGCGACAGCGTCGAAGTCGCCGCCCCGGGCGGTGCCCGCAACTACGAAATCCTCGACGTGAAGTTCGTCTGAGCCGATCGGGGCCCGGGCTGGTGGACGGGGAGCAGCAGGCTCCCCGCTCCGGGTAGAGGGTGCAGCCGCGACGCCTGGCACCACAATCACGTGGAAACCCCTGTCACACGCCGGCCGCGACACCGTGCCGGCCTTGAATCGAGTCCCCCTCGCCGCCTATTTTAGTGGTTCTGTTGACTTGACGGCGGGCGTCTCCTCTGGCGTACGCTGCCGCAGGGCGTGATTGAAGTGCCTTCCTGGGCGCGGGAAAGCTTCCGCTGCAGGGGTGGCACGTGGCGTGAGGACTCCTCGAATGCACTCCAAGCTCGTGATCATCGGCTCCGGCCCGGCTGGCTACACAGCCGCCATCTACGCCGCGCGCGCCATGCTCGAACCGGTGATGATCGCCGGCCTGCAGCCGGGTGGTCAGCTCACCATCACCACCGATGTCGAGAACTACCCCGGCTTTGCCGATGTCATCCAGGGGCCCTGGCTGATGGAGCAGATGAAGGCCCAGGCCGAGCACGTCGGCACGAAGATGATCAACGACATCATCGTCGAGGTTGATTTCGATCGCCGTCCCTTCGTCCTCATCGGCGATAGTGGCACGCGCTACACGGCCGACAGCGTCATCATCGCCACCGGCGCCCAGGCCCGCTGGCTAGGCCTGCCGTCGGAGGAGAAGTTCCAGGGCTTTGGCGTCTCCGCCTGCGCCACCTGCGACGGCTTCTTCTACCGCGGCAAGGAAGTGCTCGTGGTCGGCGGCGGCAACACAGCCGTCGAGGAAGCGCTGTTCCTCACCAATTTCGCCTCCAAGGTTACCGTCGTCCACCGCCGCGGCGAGTTCCGCGCCGAGCGTATCCTGCAGGACCGGCTGTTCAAGAACCCCAAGGTCGAGGTCATCTGGAACGCCGAGATCGAGGAAGTCTACGGCCAGGACATGCCACGCTCGGTGCAGGGCGTGAAGATTCGCGACACCGTCAGCGGCAAGGTTTCCGAACGCACCGTTGATGGCGTCTTCATCGCCATCGGGCATTCGCCTGCCACGTCGATCTTCTCGGGCAAGCTCGACATGAAGCCCGGCGGCTACCTCAAGGTGATCCCTGGTGGCACGGCCACCAACGTCCCGGGCGTCTTCGCCGCTGGCGACGTCACCGACGATGTCTACCGCCAGGCCGTCACCGCGGCGGGAATGGGCTGCATGGCGGCCCTCGACGCCGAGGAGTATCTCGCCTCCATCCAACTCGCCGAAGCGGCGGAATAGCCCATGCTGGATTGGGACAAGCTTCGCATCTTTCACACCGCCGCTGAATCCGGAAGCTTCACCCACGCCGCCGAGAAGCTCAACATGAGCCAGTCGGCGGTGAGCCGGCAGATTTCCGCGCTCGAGGAAGACCTCGGCCTGAAGCTCTTCATCCGCCACGCCCGCGGCCTGGTCCTTACCGAGGTCGGCGAGCAGCTCTTCCGCACCGCGCATCGCATGCACTGGGAGTTGCAGCAGGTCGAGACGCAGATGTCGGAGAGCCAGGAGGTGCCCACCGGCCCCCTGCTCGTCACCACCACGGTCGGCATCGGCTCGACCTGGCTCAGCTCCCGCATCCACGAGTTCCTGATTCTCTATCCCGACATCCAGATCGAGATAAAGCTGAACGACGCCGAGCTCGACCTCGCCATGCGCGAGGCCGATGTGGCCATACGCCTGCACCGTCCGAACCAGTCGGAAATGATCCAGCGCAAGCTGTTCACGGTGCACAACCACTTCTACGCCTCCGTGAACTACCTTAAGGAATTCGGCGAACCGCAGGCCGTCGAAGAACTCGACGCCCACCGCGTCATCTCCTTCGGCGAACCGGTCCCCAGCTATCTCGGCGACATCAACTATCTCGAACGCCTCGGCCGCCCGGATTCCTCGCCGCGTCGCGCGGCGATGAAGGTCAACGCCATCTACGGCATGATGCAGGCGGCACGCGCCGGCATCGGCATCGCCATGCTCCCCGACTACGTCACCGAGAACGAACCGCAACTCGTACGCGTCCTCCCGGGCATCGAGCTGCCGGCCTACGAAGCCTATTTCGTCTACCCCCCTGCCCTCAAGAACTCCAAGCGCGTCGGCGTCTTCCGCGACTTCCTCGTCGGCAAGGCGCGCGAGTGGCAGTTCTGATTGGCCCCGGGCATTTCGGTAGACGGCCCTAGGGAACCATTCCTGTCCTGCGCGTTCCTCTGTTTTGAGGAATGTTGCCATGCAGGACATCATGCGGCCGTCAGAACGTTTCGCGCGTCTGCTTACCACCCGCGAGGCCGAGATCTTCGATCTCGTCCTGCTTGGAAAGTCCAACAAGGATTGCGCGGAAACCCTCGGCATCTCTTCGCGTACCGTCGAAGTCTTCCGGCGGCGTCTCATGCTGAAACTGAATGCCGCCAACTTCGCCGAACTCATGTGGATCGGCATCCTCGGCCAGCGCCCGCCCGATGAGTGGGATTCGGAGCCCCTGCCCCATCCAGACCTTCGCGGCGCCGATGCCGTAGGAGCCCACCCGCCGAACGGACGCGGTTGAGATCACAATTCCTCGGGTGTGCTTGCGGCATCGTCTCGGTCGGGCGCACATTGAACGACCACAGCCACTGGAGTCATCATGGCCTCTTTCGGTATGGGTTTCGTCCACGCCCTGCTCATCGACCTGGCCGACGGCAGCGATCGCGGCTCGACATGGGATCGCGAGCGTCGCCTCGCCGACAGCCTCGTGGAGACCACTACACTCTTCGATGATCGCTTCGAGCCGCCCACTGACGACAACCATCCCTCCCCGCCCCCGCCGCCAGAAGCGCCCCCCGGCGGCCTCGGTGCCGCGATGACCAGTGTCGTTGCGCTGCTCAACCGGACAATGCCGGCGCGCTGACGCGTTAACGCAAGCCATTAGCCATCGTCTTGACTATATCGGGCGACGGACATTGCCTAACGAACCCTTAACGCTATCTCCTCAGGCACCACCCCTACGTGAGTTCGCCTGTGATCGAAGTTCTGCTGGTCATCTGCTTTATCGCCGTCACCGCCTATTGTCTGGTCGTCCTTTGGCCTCGCCTGAGTTGGACGCTGCAGACGCTCCGTCACCCTGATCGCCTTCGGCCCCAGTACCGCGCCGATCGCCCCCACTTCGACCTGCGCGACCTCCTGCGCCGCTGATCGGCCGGGGCGCCGCTCATTTCGCCTTCAGGGTCCGTTCATCACGGTGGCCTTATCGGGGCAAAACGCAACCGGGGGTCGTCATGTACCGTACTGTCGCATTCGCCTGCATTGCCCTGGCCCTCGGCTCTGCTCCCGCTTTCGCCCAGATGCGCACGCTCTCGCCCGAAGATGTCGGCGGCATCTTCTGCATCTCGCGCATCGGCAACGATATGGCTCCCGTCCAGGGCCTGCTTACCCCGGGCCTTGCTCAAGCCATTGCCGATGCTGAACAAAAGGACCTGGAGTGGGCTATTGCGAACCCCGGCGAGAAGCCGCCACTGGGCGACGGGATCCCGTGGCAGGCCACGGCAGACCATGCCCCGGAATGCACTGTCGGCCTCGTCGGTCCGTCACAGGGCGAGGCCTGGGTCGAGATCACCTACAGCTTCCCCGCGGCTCCCGACGCCACTTTCACCGATCGGCTTCACCTCATCGAGGTAGACCGTCCGACCTACTCCGTAGGAGCCTGGCGTATCGACAACATCGTCTATCCCGACGGCGATGACCTGAGGGCTGTTCTCATCTCTGCCTTCGACGAGTAGCGCCCCCAGGGGGGGTGGCTCAATGTGTCAGCGCGATGCCACCCCACAATTGTGGGGTGGCATTCTCTCATCACGATCCCGTTTGAACCGGTTTAATGAGCAAAATCATTGCTTTAGTAGCTATGCACAAGACGCATGGCTCGCATGATAGCGATCCCATTGATGGGTCAGCAAGATAGACCTATATCCCCGCTCGACAGCGGCTGAGCGCATCTCCCTCCTCCTCCTCGCGCTCGCTGATTGTTCCTCAAGCAGGTGGAAACGCCTGCTACTTGGCCCCGCTCTCCCCTCGAGCGGGGCCTTGTTTTTTTGGCGCAAGTCCTGGCTGGTCCGGTACCGACGCCGCCGCCGGGTTACAAGACTCCTTCCGCCCTACCTACACAAAACGCATAGCTGGCATGTAGTCGTGCGTATTGCTGACCAAACGGTCAAAGTTCATATTGTCAGTGTCGATGTGAGCCGCACCGTATCCTCCTCCCTCGGTTCGGATCTGCGACACCCGGTTTGAAGTCCTCTCCTCCTCCCTGGACTTCGGGCCACCCGGCAAATGGCGTTCTCCTCCTCCCTCGTCCATTTGCCACTACTTTCGATTTGGATTTCGATCCGATCATAAGGCTCCATCTTCGGATGGAACCTCTTTTTTTGCCCCGCGTGTGCTTCCGATAGTCATGCCAACGCAATGTGCTTTCTTAGGCCACCCGTCGTCGGATCGACCGCGACACCTCGCCACATCTCCGCCCAGCGCATAGCCCCTCTTCCGGATCGGCGTTTGTCCCCAACCGCGCCGGCCGTCATAGTCAGCTTCGACGAGACGGCGACCTCTCCTCCTCCCTGGTCCCCGTCTCAGAGATTGCGGTCTTCCTCCTCCCTGACCGCTTCTCGCTCGGTTGACGCTTCGGCGTTGGCTGTTTGGCCCCGCTCATCCCCTCGAGCGGGGCCTTTTTTTGCCCTCAACCCGGCAAACCTGACCCGGTACATCCTGCCCATCAGCAAGTCGATCTGCACGAGAGCCCCGTTTTCCGGCCTTTCCGGCTGGCACGCCGCATGCATCGCATCGCGCGCCCGGCAAGGAGAGCCCCGATGACCAGTGTCAGTTCCGTCAGCAATACGGCTCTCACCTACGCCCAGATTCTCGCCAACGCCCAGAAGGCCGCGCAGACTGCCGCGAGCGGTGCCACCACGACGTCGACCGCAACTTCGACAGCCGCGACGAGCATCACACTTTCTGCCGAAGCCCAGGCTGCGCTCGCCTCGATCGAACGTGACTTCGCAACCGTAGCCAGCGACGCGCGGACCAATTTCGACAAGCTCCTGGCCGACCAGAAACTCACGACCCCGCTGGCCGAGGGCAAGCTGGTCGCCGACCTCGGCAAGATGGATCGTCGCGAGCTCTACGCCGTCAGCACCAATGCCGGGCAGGCCTTCACGGCCGACGAGCAGAAAGCCGCGCAACTGGAGTTGCAGAACCGTTTCGACGCCGCAATGGCCGGTCCCACCGCCGTCAGCCGCGTAACCGGCACGATCCGGAATCTCTACCAGGCGGCGCTCGCCTATTTCGACGGGATGACTCCCGAGGAGAAGGCGTCCGCTACCTATGCCGAGCAGCGAGCCGCCCTCGAGGACATGATGAAGCAGCTCGATGCCGAGCCCGGCACGCTGCCCTCCGCCGCCTCCGACCCGGTGAACCAGTACCTGAAGCGCCTCGCCGAGGGAGAAACCGGCGGCCTGCGCGACATTGTCAGCGTCGCGTCCGACGCGCGCGCCACGCTGGACGCCCAGTACAAGGCCGGGGGTACGCGCGCCAACTACAAGGACTTCGACTCCCGCTCGGTCGCGGCCGTGGCGTTGAACGCCGATGGCAGCTTCAAGGCCGAGGAGGTCCGCCTCGCGAAGTCCGAGATGCGGTCGCGCGCCGGTGCTGCCGTGCTGGCCGGCCTCAAGAACGCTGACGCCAGCAATCCCGCGAGTTTCGCCGAAAACGTCATCTCGCTCTACGGCGCCATGAGCCCCGAGGAGAGGGAGGCAGCCGGCTGGAGCGACAAGCTCCACGCCGCCGCCGTCTCGTCCTACGCCACCGCCAGCAAGCTGACTTCGATGCTCGGCGAAGTCACCGGCAACAGCCGCTGGGGCGGAAGCGGTACATCAGGTGACGGCGGCAGCTCCATGAGCATCTTCAGTTATATGTAACCGGAAGCGAACCGGTCAAAGGCCGCGACCAGCGCCTCTGTCATCCCGGCATCGCCACTGGAATGCCCCGCCCCATCAATGATTCGCAGCTCGAATTCCGGCGCCGCCTGCTTCAGCTCCCACGCCGTCTTCAGTGGCCCTTGCAGGTCAAGTCGGCCCTGCACCAGCACTGTCGGAATGTGCCGGATGCGACCGGAGTCCCTGAGGATCTGGCCTGGCTCCAGCCACCCCAGGTGCCGGAAAAAGTGCGTCACGATGCGTCCGCGAGACAGCATCCGCTCGATCGGCAGTCGGTCTGACGGCGAACCGGCTGCCGGGTTCACGGATACCGAGGCATTGTCCCAGTCATGGAAGGCGCGCGCCGCGGCCTCGCGAACCTGAGCGTCGGACGCAAGCAACATGTCGTTGTAGGCCGCGACCAAGGCCGCTTCTGGCGTTCCAGGCGGAGCGTAGGCCACAAACTTCTGCCACTCCACCGGGAACAGCGGAGCCACGCCGCGATAGAGCCAGTCGATCTCCTCGGCACGCGTCGTCGTCACCCCGGCGAAGCCCATCGCGGCGACACGCTCGGGATGCGTTTCCGCGTAGGCGAGGCCAAGCGTCGTCCCCCACGACATCCCGAACAGCACCCAGCGCTCGACACTGAAGAACGACCGGAGTCGTTCGATGTCCTCCACCAGGTGCCAGGTTGTGTTGGTGGAGAGGTCCGCATCCGGCTCTGACGCACTCGGCCGGCTACGCTTCGCCATGCGCTGGTCGAAGCCGATGATGCGGTAGCGCTCCGGATCGAACACCCTGCGCATCGACTCGGAGAATCCGGAGCCCGGTCCCCCATGCAGAATGAGGGCCGGCACCCCGTCGGGATTGCCTGCCTCCTCCCAATAGAGTTCGTGCCCGTCGCCGACCGGCAGCCACCCGGTCGAGCGCGCTTCGCCGACCGGGTAGCCCGCCATCACCTGACCTTCGAGCAGAAGTCCTGGATGCGGCTCACCGCGTCTTCCAGTTGCGTGGTCGCCGCCGCATAGCTCAGGCGCATGTGGCCCGGCAGGCCGAACGCGGTCCCATGTACCAGCGCCACTCCTGTCTCCGCCAGCAGCGCCATCACCACGTCTTCGTCCGTGTCGAGCTTCACGCCCGAGCCGGAAGTGCGGCCGAGCAGGCGCTGGACCGACGGGAACACGTAGAAAGCGCCTTCCGGCGTCAGGCAGTCGAGCCCGGTATTGGCGTTGAGCCCCTTGACCACCAGGTCGCGCCGGTCCTGGAAGATCTGCCGCCACTCGGCGAGGAAATCCTGCGGACCGTTCAGCGCTTCCACCGCCGCCCACTGCGAGATGGACGACGGGTTGGTGGTCGACTGGCTCTGCAGCTTGAGCATCGCGCCGAGCAGCGGCTTCGGCCCGGTGCAGTAGCCGATACGCCAGCCGGTCATGGCGTGCGACTTGGAAACGCCGTTCATGGTCAGCGTCCGCTCGCGCAAGTCCGGCTCCACCTCGGCGATGGTCGCGAACGTACCGCCGTCATACACCAGCACCTCGTAGATATCGTCGGTGAGGATGTGCACCTGCGGATGGCGCAGCAGCACATCGGCCAGCCCGCGCAACTCGTCATACGTGTAGGCGGCGCCGGTCGGGTTGGACGGCGTGTTGAGGATCAGCCACTTGGTGTTGGGCGTGATCGCCGCCTCCAGCACCTCGGGCTTCAGCTTGAAACCGGTCGTGGCGTCCGCCACCGCGAACACCGTATTGGCGCCGCAGAGCTTCACGATTTCCGGGTAGCTCACCCAGAACGGCACGGGGATGACCACGTCGTCGCCGGGGTTGAGCGTCGCCATCAGCGCATTGAAGATGATCTGCTTGCCGCCTGCCGACACGAAGCAATCGGCCGCCGTCACGTCGAGCTTGTTGTCGCGCCGGAACTTCGCCGCCACCGCTTCCTTCAGTTCGGCAATGCCGTCGACATTGGTGTAACGGGTCTTCCCCGCATTGATGGCCGCGATCGCCGCGTTGCGCACGTTCTCCGGCGTATCGAAGTCGGGCTCGCCGGCAGCCAGCGAGATCACGTCGGCGCCAGCCCGCTTCATGTCGGCGGCCTTCGAATTGATGGCCACGGTAGCGGACGGCTGGATGCGGCCGAGCGCATCGGAAAGGAAGGCCATGTCAGAAACTCCGGAAGAACCCGGGCGCCTTGATATTCCGACCCGTCTCGTGGAGCAACCGCGACCTCAGACGCCCATCCCCGGCGCCTTCACCAGTTGCACGCCCGACACCCGCCAGTCGCCCTCCTCCTCGGTAAGCAGGTAGATCGCCTCGTGCCGGCTCAGGTCGCTGCCGGTGAACATCACCTGCTGCGCCATCGACCGCGCGTCGACTTTCGCGAAGGCGCCGAAGCTGTGGCTGGCCGAACTCATGATCGGGCCGTAGCCGGAGCCTACGATGGTGATCAGGAACGTCTCCGCATCGGGGAACGCCTGCTGGAACGGCGCCGCGGCATAGCGGAACGCCTCGGGTGCATCGGCAGCCCGGAACGCCTCGACCTGCGCGGTGATCACGTCCTGCCACGGCGCTTCAGGAACCGCGTCCTGCGCCTGTGCTGTTCCCGCCATCAGCACCAGCGTCAACAGCGCCGCCAGGAACACTTGCACACCTGTTCTGAACCGACCCATCTCGACCCTCCAGTCCGGGGACCACCGGTCATCGCCACACGATTGCCGTCAAATGGTCCGCGCTTTGTCCAGTGAGCAACGAGCAAAATCCGCATTCGCGCGGCCTTCTCACCGCGTTGTGATTTCTGGGAGTGCCACCATGTCGAACCTCAAGCCCCGCGGACGCCGGATCGCCGGAGCCGGCCGCCTTTCTTCGGCAGCAGTGATCGCCTTTTCGCTCACCCTCGTCGGCGCCGGTATCGCCATACTGGTCGGTCTCGTCCCGCATCGCATGCTCCCGGCCCTGGACGGCATCGACGCCACGATCGTGCTGCTGTTCGTTCCTCTCTGCGCGCTCACTCTTGCGATCCTCGCCGAGGCCGCTCGCGCGGCTTTTGGCGGCGCTTTGCGACCGGCGCCGGTCCGTGGCGCCAACCCCCTGGAACCGTGGCGGCCGGGACAGGGCGAAGGCTGAAGTATTGCCGTGCGCCCTGGTCAGCGCGCGTTCATATTGCAGACAGCTTTGTTGTGAGAGAACTTCGGCCGGGCGTCTCTGCCCCGGCCTTTCTTCTGTCGCGCGTCCAACGAAACACCCGGCCAAACAACCCTGCCCGAGGAACCCGCTCCCATGACCTTCTCCCCTATCGCCTCGAAGAGCCGCCTACGCTTCATCGCGGCGCTGCTGCTCGGCACCACGCTCGCCACGGCCGCCCAGGCCGAGACGCTGACCGTGACCGACCTCGAGCTGCCGGGCGCCGACCTTTACCAGCTGTCCATTCCCTCGGTGGAAGTAACCGACGGCAACCTCACCGAAGCCGAGATCCGGGACCTGTTCCGCATTGATTCGGTTGCCGATCTCAGCAAGTGGGCGGGCATCACCGCCAAGTCGCTGAAGATCCCTGAGATCACCATGAAGTACTCGGTGCCGGCCGCCGTCCCCGATGGCACCCCGATCGATGAGACGATCACCTATCGCGACATCGAACTGCTGGACGTCGTCGATGGCGTCGCTGCCTCGACGCTGGTCGGCGGCGCCGACGTGACCGGCGCGCAGGCGATGAAGATGACCTTCGGCAAGATGTCGAGCGGCCGCTTCGACATCGGCGCGCTGCTCGCCTTCTACGGCATCGGCGGCCCGTCCGTGACGCCTTCGACCGAGATGACCGAGGTCTACGCCGATTTTGCCTTCGAGGGCGGCACGTTCAGCGTCGGCGCCGGCGCGACCCCGATGCTCAGCTGCGATTTCGGCGGGGCGACCGCCGGCCGCTTCCTGGCCCGCCCGCTCAAGACCTCGCTGGCCGACCTCGAAGCCGTGGCGCTGCGCGTCCAGGAAGCGCAGAAGACCGACCCGACGGCCATGCCCGCTCCCGCCGACGTCAAGGCTTTGGTCGGCTACTACACCGACATTCTGACCGCGTTCGCCTCCGACCCCATGCAGTTCGACGGCTTCGACTGCACTGGCACCGACATATCCTCGGGCAAACCGGTCAAAGTCGCCTCCGGCACCATCGCCATCGGCAGCTTCGAACCCGGTATCTATCCGAACATCTCGCTTGATGGCTTCAAGGTCGAAGCGGATGGCGGCCTCGTCGATATCGGCAACTTCACCTGGAAGCGGATGGATCTCAATGGCCCGATCCAGGCACTCGAAGGAGCGGCCGAGCTGAACGAGGCCTGGTTCATTGCCAACTGGCGCAAGCTTGTCCCCGCCATGGATGGTGTGAGCTTCTCCGACGTCACGTTCGACATCCCGTCCCCCGATGGTCCCAGCACGCGCGTCGCCGGCAAGGCCGGGCTGTTCGACATCACCCTCGGCAAGTACATCAACGGCCTGCCGAGCGAAATCGGGCTGGCGCTCGACGACGCCACCTTCCCGCTCCCGCCGGAGCTGGCTGCCGGCCCCGCCGCGTCGCAGCTTGCGGCGCGCGGGATCACCGAAATCACCTCCGATACACGCCTGAAGCTGCGCTGGGACGAAGCCACGAGCACCATCGTGGTCGAGGAACTGCTGTCGGACGCTGACGAGTTCTTCCGCATCGCGGTGACCGGAACCATCGGCAACGCCACTCCCGCCCTGTTCGGTGACGACCAAGCTGCCGCCATGCAGGCCGGCATGGGCCTGACCGTGAAGGACCTCACGGTCGAGATCGAGGACTTCGGCTTCTACGGCATGGTCCTCGCCATCAGCTCGGCCGAGGGCGGCCAGCCGATGCAGGCCACCCGCACCGCGCTTTCCGGCATGGTGCAGGGCATGACGCTCGCGATCCTCGGCTCCGACGAGACGGCGCTCGCGGCGGTCGGCCAGCTCGGCAAGTTCCTGTCGGGCGAGAACTCGAAGGTGAAGATCACGCTCACGGCCAAGGACGGGGCCGGCCTCGGACTTGCCGAGCTGATGGCGCTCGAGAAGGACCCGACCGCCCTCGCCGGCAAGGTCACTGTCTCGGCCGTTGCCTCCGGCGACCCCGTGCCGCAGGTCGAAGCCCCGGCCACTCCCGCTCCGCCGGCGACCGATGCTCCGTCGCTCGAAGAGCAGAAGCGCGATCTGAAGGCCCCGCCGCAGCAGTAACCCGCTGATCCGGCGGGACGGCCGCGGGGGCGTCCGCCCATAGCGCCGGCATCTGGT
>JAEYYP010000277.1 GCA_023428425.1 Pseudomonadota bacterium | reverse complement strand
GTGTCGGGGGCCGCCGCGGCGGCGTCCGCCTCATCTTCGATCACCGCCTCCGACGATGACGCCTCGCGGGCAGCGTCGTCGGTCTCGCGTGCCAGGTCGGCAGAACGTGGCGGTTCAGGTGCGATCGCGTCCCGCCGCACCGGCTCGCTCAAGTCCCCCAGAGGCAGACCGGCGTCGATGGCTTCCATCGATATCCGCGTTTCCCGCGGTGGCACGGTGCGGAACGAGAGGGCGGTTGCGAAGGTCAGCGCCAGACCCGCGTGCAGCAGTAGCGATGCCGTCACCGACACCGTCCACATGGAGCGGTTCCCGAGCGCAGCCATCAGTCGGGACTGGCCTCGCGACTGTCGAGCGCAACGATCCGGACCGGTAGGCGCTCGGCCTCGAGCAGCAGCAGGATGTCCAGCATGGCCCGAGCCGGCTGTCCGCGTGGCGCGAGAATGTTGAGCGGCTTGCCGGCTGTCGCTCCGGAAGCGGCGACAGCATCGGCGATCCCGGACGGCACGATCGGCGCCCCATCCAGCGTCATCCCCCCAGCCTCGTCGAGCACAAGCAGCGGTCGCGGCAGCCGATCGGCGGGCATGCTTGAAGTCTCGGGCGGGGCGACCGCGAGCTCATCCCCTTGCACCAGCGTGCCGGCGATCAGGAAGTAGAGCATCAGGAGGAAGATGACGTTGATCGTCGGCAACGCGAAGTCGAGGCTTTCTCGATGGCGCCGCGCAGGAGGAAGGCGAAAAGGCGCAGCCGAAACCGTGCGCACCGTCTCCGTTGTCACCGGAGCGATAACGGTGCCACCGGGGACCATGGTGGCGTTCGAGATGACGGTGGGGTCGCTCATGGCGTCTCCTTCGACATCATCAGGCGCAACTGGCCGAAGTCACTCGTTTCGAATGCCTCGAGCACCGTGACCACGTCCTGCACAGTGGCCGACCGGGTAGTAAGGGCCGCGGCCCGTTCGAACCCCAGCGCGCGGTAGCGTGCGATGGCGTCGCGGATACCGGCCATCGGCACGTCTTCCCCATTGAAGCGGACGAAACCGTGCGAGATTGAGACGACAACCTCGCCGCTTGCAGGCGCTGCCGGTGCGACGACCGGCCCCGCCTGTGTTCCGCCCCGCTGACCAGCGAGGATCGAGATGAGTGAATAAGGCGCCGTCTGCGAGGTCAGCATGAAGAAGATAAGCAGCAGGAACATGATGTCGACGAGTGGGGTCAACATGAAGCGGGCCTTGCGCTGGCGCCGACGCCCGATGGACGGGTAACCCGCGTAGTCGCCAACCTCGCTCCGGTCAGCGGACAAAGGTGACCTCGGCTATCGCCGCCTCCATTGCCGCCCGCTCGCCCTCCACCCGGCTCTCGAGCCAGATCGAGATGAAGTAGAACGGGATGGCGACCGCTAGGCCCAGCGCAGTGGTGGTGAGCGCGATCCAGATGCCACCGGCGAGCGCCGAAGGGTCCGCGGCGCCACCGCCTTCCGAGACCTTGCCGAAGGCCTCGATCATACCGATCACTGTTCCCAGCAATCCCAGCATCGGGGCGGCCTGCACGATCGACTCGATGATCCGCAGACGCTTCGAGATGGTTTCGAGGACGCGCAGCGCGGTCTGCGTCGCCACCTGGCGAGCGCCGTGCACATTGTTCGGGTCGTGGCCAAGCATGAGCATGGCAGAGGCGACGACGGCGGAGAGCTGTGACTTGTCAGCGCTTGCCATTTCATAGGCTCCGGCGCGGTCCCCGGCGTGCCACAGCACCAGCGCCTCGCGGGCTCGGCCGAAGCGCCCGATTCCGAGCTGGGCGAACTGCATCACCTTGAAAACGGTTGTGGCGGTGGCGAGTAGCGACACCCCGAGCAGCGCCAGCAGCACCGGACCACCAAAGGTGGTCAGCTGAGCGATAATGATATCAAGCATGCGCGGTCTCCAGCGCCGTCCCGTCTCAGCGGCTCAGGCCCCACGGGAAGGCGATCGCCGTCTTCGTCGACTGCTCCATCTGGTCGCGGCATACGGTCAGTTGAGTTCCATCGGCCGCCAGGCATTCCTTGACGTCGTTGATCAGCAGCCCCGAAATCCGGTCACAGGCCTGCTCGCTCAGGACGAAACGCTCGACCTTGGTCACTCCGACGGGAAATGCATGGAAGCCGAACTTGGTCACCGACGAGATCCGCCCGTCGGCATCCACGATGGCAATGTCGTACGAGCTGCTTTCGACTGCGGTGTCGGTGTTGTTCTCGATGACGAAGAAGAGCTGGCAGTTCCCCTTGTCGGTCTGCGCGTTGTTCAGCTGGAAGATCAGCCCCTTGTTCGCTGGCGCTGCTGCCTCCTGCGCCGCCGCGGGCACCGCCCCGGCCAGCATTGCCGCCACGATTGCGGCCATTGCCCTGTTCATCGATCGATCTCCCCGAAACCTTGATGCGGTTGCATGTCCGCCTGCATCACCTTAGCGGCAAGTCGAACGATAAGAAAAGTCACGTCCGATTGCTCGTTCGAGTTCGATCGATCCGTTTGCCGCGAACGGTTTACCGTATTGGTCGAACGCCCGCTTGACATACCGATGACAACCGATGGCAGGATGCAGAAATCGCCGGAGGGGATTTCATGACCGACATAGTCATCGCGATCGACGGTACGGGCAAGTGGGACAACGACGCTTACAAGGAGGTGATGGAGGGTGGAGAATACAAGAGCTTCGCCTCCCGAATCTCGAAAAGCGCAGAGAACCGCGGCGCGAAGGTGTTCTACCAGCGAGGACCTTCGTTGCTAGCGCCGGAAAGTAGCTTCTACGCCACCTTGTCCGTGATGAAATACGTGGCCAGCCTGGCACGGTCCGATACGAATGCCCCGATCCGTGTCTTCATCACCGGCTTCAGCCGGGGAGCGATGATCGCGACGTACGTCGCCAATCAGATCGCCAAGTTCAACACGCTGCACGGGCTCTATTCCAAGACCACCACCGCCATGAAGCGCAATCTCGGCTTCAAGGAAGCCGAGCCCGTCGATATCAACCTGGAATCAGTGATTCTTTTTGATTCCGTCGACTCCGACATCACCATGGGAGGGCCGGAGATCAGGAAGCTGCCGGCGAGCGTGAAGGCCGGCACCCATTTCATCTGCGGCAACGGTAGCACCTCCCGATCGTTTTTCAACCGGATCGTGCTGGGCAACCCGAGCAGCCAGATCCGCGTGAAGCCCTACCGGTGCACCCACTCCTGCATCGGCGGCATTCCCGGAGAAGGCGACGCCGCGCCGAACAAATCGGATTTCACCAACAACAAGGCGATCTTCTCCGGTGACATGACGCAGAAGAGCTGGGGCGCCCGGATGCTCGCCGAGGCCGGCTTCGAAAAGTGCAACGTCACGATCGCGGAGGACAAGCAGATCTTCAAGCGAATCGAAGCCGACGTGAATCGCCAGCTTCAGGCGCAGAACTGGCCGGCCAGCCTCTAGGTCGACAGGCCTCTAGTTCTTGCGAAGTGAGCCGACGGCTTCGACCACACTCGCGCCAAGGTCGGCGACGGAACCCGCATCAGACCGAATTGCCTCCCACCAGCTCGATGACGTCCTGTATTCGGTCGGAACATCATACATCCAGTCGACCACGTCGGTCATGGCCTTGTCGACAAGGGAGCTACGGGTCAAGGCTTCGCCAAGTTGCGCGTAGCCTCTAATCACGATGTTGGCGTTGGCGGACATGTTGTGCTTGTGAACCCGATCCAGCGGAGCCGTGTCGCGGGTTGCTATCGCATGTGCGTAAGCACCGATGATCCTAGCAGAATCATCATAAAAACTGGAGATCGTCAGTGTTTCGGCAGCTTCTTTGCTCGCACCAAGCGCCTTCGCATAATTGACGATACTGGCGTCGGCAAGGGCGATCACAGGGTTCTTGTAGATCACCTTGTCTACGGCGAAAGCCATGACGCCGGCACCAGCACCATACGCCACCTTTCCTGCGATCGAGTCGGTTGGTGCGCCCTGATACCCCTTTATCGAAGCAACAAATATCCCCGTGACGCCTATGAACTTGCCTATCTTTGGGAGGATCGGTTTCAACCGGGACATCAGCCCCTGGCCGAGTAGCCGCTCGGCACCTCGTTCGACTGCGAGCGCGCTTTTTCCTACGAACGAAGGCTCAAGTCTCAGAGCGAGGTCGCGATAGCCGTTTTGAAACGATCGTGTCTGGGCAAAGGCAGCTTCGGTCTCCAGCAAGGGACCTTTCATGAAGGCCAAGGCAGATTCGGCGGCGGGAGACTTCATGACTCGCGCTATTTCCTGGGCCCGCGAGTACTCCACCCTCTGGCGCACCAGATCGAAGCCAATCTGTCCCGCCAAGCGCGCATTCCGGCCTGCCGCTTCAACGGCGCGCTCGAAACCGCCTGCTCTGGCCGCAAGCTTTGCGCCTTCGGCGCCGACGTCCTTGATCGTGCTCGCGAAGGCGTGCGCACTGCTGATGCTTTCTATTCCAGTGCCAACGACCGCCGCGCATGCGACGGCTCCGTTCCTGGCAAACTGAGCGGCTTCCTGAAGTGTCGGGGCAACCATGTTGATCGCGCGACATGCAAATTCACCGCCGTCCAGAGAGACTGGACGGATGACATTGGGGGCGGCAAGAGCCGGCAGTCGAACTGTTGGCAGTTTGTTCATCGCCCCCCCTTAATACCAACAGATCGACAGTAGATGGACTAGTTAGATGCCATCGCCCAAATTCTGTCAATATTCCGCGATGGGAGACCGTCAGACGTGACCCCGCCTAAAGACTAGGGCGGGAAAGGCCGATTCCGATGCACCAATCCCGTCCACGTAGAGAGCCATCCTGCTGGCAGTAGTCCGGTGGCTGGGCAAATGCACCCTACTTGCTGCTGGCGTCGTAGGCCTCTGCGAAATACTTGAGGAAAAGGTCGAGGGCGCCGTTTTCTGAGCGCTCCGTCTTCGCTTCCCAGCGCTCGACATAGAGGTCCCAGGCCTTCGACTTCTTCGAGCCGAACGTGGGGGACCCGACCTTCTCTTCGATCCGATCGGGGGAGAGGTCGTCCATCACGCGCGCGAGGGCCGACTGCATGGCGGCGTAGGTGGCAAATTCGTGCTTCTTGATGTCGGCGAAGCCATCCTGCAGGCTGCTGGCCGCTCCCATGAAGCCGGGCCGGTCGCGCGCCACCATCACGTGCAGCGCCTCACTGGGATCGGACAGGAACTTCAACGGGTTGTTGTCGCGCGCCGAAATCGTCGTCCGGGCGCTCTTGGTCATGAGCTTCACGTCGGCGCGAGCCCGCAACAGCGCGATGAGCTGCTCCGTCACCATCCGTAGGATGATGCCGAGCTCGTCGGCAATCTCGTCAGGCGAGCGGTTGGCGAATGCCTGCGGGGAGACCCCGGCATTGCTTGCAAGCCGGATCAGGAACTGGGTGATATCGGCACTCTGCCCCATCGCCGGTGGCGTGCCCGCGCCTGGGTAGCCCGCCGCCCCGGGTGCTGCGTAGCCGGGACCGGGCGCGGAGTAGCCGGGACCAGGGGCAGCCGCAGAATACCTCTGAGCAGGCATGGGCTGGGCGCCGCCCTGGTCGAAAGGCGATCTCCCCGTGGACGATGGCAGGTCGATGAAGTCGTCAAGCACGTCAGGCATGCGCTGGCGACTCTGGGCCGCGATGAAGGACCTGGGGGGAACCGGACTCGGGGTCGGCCCGCTGACCGACCACATGTCTTCGATGGATGGCGGTTCAAAGCTCGCCATCTGTGAAACCGGGGCGTCCATGCCAGCGACGTCGGCCGCCGAGTTGATGCTGACGTTGATGATGTAGTCGCCGATCCGAAGTCGATCGTCGTTCCGCAACTGGTAGGGACTGCTGATGCGACCAGGCGCATTGCCCAGAAAGGTGCCGTTGCGGGATTCGTCAGTGAGCCAGTAGGCGCCGTTCTCGTAGTGAACCCGGCAATGAACGCCGGAAATCGTTCGCGCCGGGTCAGGCAAGCACCAGTCGCAATGCTGGTGCCGTCCGATCTGGAAACCTCGGTTTCCCGCGCTGAATTCGATCGGCCCGCCGTCGGGTAGCTGATCGATATTGTCGATCCGCAGAATGATCGCCAACGTCTGGTCCTCAATAGAGTCGGCGCAGGGCGCCCGCCTTTGAAAGAACATAGGCGACAGCCGTATCACAATTCAACAACGTGGCGCGAAAAGCCCTAACGCAGGGCGAGGCCGATGCCCATCTCGACGAAGTGCTTGAGGGTCGTCGCCCTGTGGCTCATGTTCACACGGGCAAGGCCGCTCAGGATTCCGGCGTTGACCGCCCTCGGCAGAAGATAGGGAGGCGGGGCGAGTCTCGGCATCGGCGGATCGACCATGCTCCCGCCCGTCCAGCCTGCTGCCAGCGCGATCCAGACACCGGGGGTCTTACTGCGACAGGCCATTGCCTGTTCGAGTGCGGCGACGCGCTGTTCTTCTTCCGGTTCCCGCACCCAGTGCTCGGCCAGCATCATCATTCTGAGGTCCTGCTCGGTCAGCAGTTGGGTGAGCGTCCTGAGGCACTCGTGACCCCACCAGACCGCCTTGCGCCGTGGTAGCAGATAGGCTCCGAAGGTAATGGCCTCCTCGGGTATCGGACCACGCGCCAGCGACTGCATGAACTCTAGGGGAGCCTCTCCCGCCGGCCGTGAGGTCATGTCCTCGCTGGCGGTCGGAAAGGCGTCGAACAGGTCATCGGTCAAGGCGAAGGGTACGCCCGACGGATTGGCGGCCTGGCTTCTGGACCTTTCGATGTCAGCGCTCATGACCCGGTCACTCAGTTGATCTTCACGGGTGTGGCGGTGATCACCATCGGACCGCCGGCCTTGTGCGTTGCCATCACCGAGCCTTCCGTCGTGAGGTCGCCGGTTGCCTTGACGGTTATCGAGATCGAACTGATCTCGATGGAAGTCTGGTCCATCACGATCTTGCTCTGTCCGACCAGCAGCGTGATCTTGTTGCCGGCCTTGATCAGGATCTCGTTCTTGGTGTCCAGCGTGTCGTTGTTGTCGATGGTGGTGACGCGATCATGTTTGATCTGTCGCGTCTCGTCGTTGAGAATCGTCGAGTCGAGGTCCTTCTGGGCGTGCACGCGCATCAGCTCGTCGCCCTTGGTGTCGATCATCACGAACTCGTTGTATCCCTTCGAGTCCGGGGTCGACTGCGACT
>JAEYYP010000440.1 GCA_023428425.1 Pseudomonadota bacterium | reverse complement strand
GGAACAGCTTGGGATCGCGCACCAGGGCACGGCCCATGGCGACGCGCTGGCGCTGGCCGCCCGAGAGCTGGCCGGGCTTGCGCGCCAGCAGCGGCTCGATCTGCAGCAGAGCGGCGACGCGCGCGATGGCGGCCTTCTGCTCCTCCTTGGGGATGCCGCGGCTTTCCATGCCGAACTGCATGTTCTCGCGCACCGTCATGGTGGGATAGAGCGCGTAGGACTGGAACACCATGGCGATGTCGCGATCTTTCGGCGCGACGGAGTTCACCATGCGGTCGCCGATCCAGATCTCGCCCGAGGTAACCGTCTCGAGGCCGGCGATCATCGCCAGCAGGGTGGATTTGCCGCAACCCGAAGGACCGACCAGGGCGATGAACTCGCCGGTCTGGGCTTCGATATCGACCCCTTTGAGGACTTCGACGGCGCCGAAGTTCTTGCGGAGGTTGCGGACAGTCAAAGATGCCATTTTGGAAAACGCCTCCGAACTTATTTGATCGCGCCGGTTGCCTGGAAGGGAGCCATCACTTGATCGCTCCCTGGGTCAGGCCACGGACGAAGTACTTGCCGCCGAAGAAGTAGACGAGCAGCGGCGGCAGCGCGCCGATCAGCACGGCGGCACTCATGACGTCGTAGGTTCGCACCGTCGTTCCGCTCATCGACAGCGCCACGAGCGCCGCGGTGATCGGCTGGTTGGCACCCGAGTTCAGCACAACGCCGAACAGGTACTCGTTCCAGATGCCGGTGAACTGCCAGATGACCGTGACGATGAGGATCGGCGGGGAGATCGGCAGGATGATGCGGTAGAAGATGCGCCAGAAGCCGGCGCCATCGATACGCGCCGCCTTTACCAGATCGTCGGGGATGCCGACGAAGTAGTTGCGGCAGAACAGCGTGGTGAAGGCGAGGCCCTGGATGCAGTGCACCAGGATCAGGCCATAGACGGAGTTCGAGAGGCCGATCTTGCCCAGGATGAAGGCCCAGGGCAGCAGCGCGATCTGGCCGGGCATGAAGACGCCGAGCAGCATCATGCCGAAGACGATCTCGGAGCCGCGGAACTTCCACTTGCTCAGCACGTAGCCGACCACGGCGCCCATCGCGGTGGAAATGATCGTGGCCGGAACCACCATCATCACCGAGTTCCAGAAGTAGCGCTGCATGCCAGCGCACTGACCGCCGATACAGAACTCTGCCCAGGCCTGTGGCCAGGCATCGAGCCGCAGGCTCTGCGGGAAGGCGATGAGGCCGTTGGCGGAGATTTCCGGCAGGGGGCGGAAGGAGTTGAAGAACACCACCCAGAGCGGGATCAGGTAGATGATCGCGAAAAAGGTCAGCAGCGAGTAGATGACGACGCGGCTGATGAGATGGCGGCGGCGGGCGCGGCCGGCTTCGAGGTCGACCGCGTTGGCCGATGACAGGACAGCGTCAGACACGGGCAACCTCCCTGCGACGGCGCCAGCCGAGGTAAAGCGAATAGGGGACGAGGACGACAGCCAGCGCCGCGAGGATCATCATCGCAGCGGCCGCGCCTTCGCCGATCTGTCCGCGCTGGAACATCAGGTCGTAGACGTAGGTGGCGGGGAAGGTGGTCGAGATGCCGGGGCCGGAGTTGGTCAGTGCCACGGCAAGGTCGAAGGTCTTGATGGCGGCCTGCAGCTGCACCACGGCCACGGCGAGGAAGATCGGCGTGATCGAGGGCAGGATGACCTTGCGATAGATGCGGAAGGTCGAGGCGCCGTCGATCGAGGCTGCCTTGATGATGTCGCCGTCGACCGAACGGAGCCCGGCGAGGAACAGAGCCATGGTGAAGCCCGCGCTCTGCCAAATGCCGGTAATGATGATGGCCCAGATGGCGTTCTTGCGGTCCGTGGTCAGGGCGAACTGGAAATCTGTCCAGCCCAGGGACTGAACGAGAAACTGGATGCCGCCGGTGGGGTTGTAGAGCCACTGCCACACGGTACCGGTGACGATGAAGCTGACCGCCAGCGGATACATGTACATGGTGCGCCAGAAGCTCTCGGCGCGGATCTTCTGATCGAGTAGCAGCGCCAGCAGCAGGCCGACGGCCATGGTGGTGAGCACGAAGATGCCTGAAAAGAAGAAGAGGTTGCTGTATGCAACGCCCCAGCGACGGTTGGCCCACAGGCTGGCGTAGTTATCCAGCCCCTTGAAGCCGTAGGTCGGCAGCAAGGTAGAATCGCTGAGCGAGATATACATCGTCCAGCCGGAGAAAACGAAGACGTAGACGAAGGAAGCGACGACGGCCGGCGCGATCACGAAGATCGGCGTCCAGCTCTTCATCTTCTCCCAGAATGTATTGCCGCCCGCCATGGCGGCATATCCGGCGCTGCTCAACGGACCACCCTCCGCAAGAATACAGAAACCGGCTGCGGATGTGCTCCGCAGCCGGCAGGTTCGTCGATTACATCTGGGCTTCGACGGCGTCGGCCATGATGTTCGCGGCTTCTTCGGACGTCATGTCCGGAGTGTTCACGAACTCGGTGATGGTATCCATCATGGCGCCACGGTACTTCTGCAGCACTGTCATGTTGTGGGCCATCGAGCGGACCAGCGTACCAGCCTCGATCGAGGCCTTCAGGTCGGCCTGGCTCTGCTGCTGGCAGGCGTTGAAGCCATTCGACAGATCAACGTCGAGGCGGGCCGGGATGGAGCCCTTGGCGATATTGAACACCGTCTGGAACTCGGGGCTCAGGATGGTCGAGGCGAGCAGCTTCTGGCCTTCCTGGTAGTCGGCATTGTTCTGGTTGAAGAACACGACCGAGTCCGAGTTCAGGATGAAGCCCGGCTGGGCCCAGTCGGTCGGCGACTGGCCGCACAGGATGTCGGTGCCGGGGGTCTTGCCGATGGAGACAAGACGGCCGAGTTCCCAGTCACCCATGATGAAGAACAGGGCATCGCCGTTCGACATCATGTTGGCGCCGGTGTCGTAGTCACGGCCGGCGATCGCCGGGTCCATGTACTTGGAGACCATGAGCTTCATCTGCTCGAGGGCCTTGACCATGCCTTCGGAGCGGAGGGCCTCGACGTCGCCCTCGACGAACGCCTTGCGGTACAGGTCGATGTCCTGGCCGTAGACGACGGTCTCGAAGGTGGTCGAGTCAGACCAGTCGGCGCTGAAGTGCGCGAGGCAGACCTTGCCACCCGCAATCGCCTTTTCGCAGGCGGCGTTGAAGTCGGCCCAGGTCTTCGGCAGCTCGGCCACGCCGACCGATTCCATCGCGGCCTTGTTGCCCCAGATCCAGTTGATGCGGTGGATGTTCATGGGCGCTGCGACCCACTTGCCCTGCGGCTTCATCACGGGCAGCAATTCGGGAGCGACGACCGCATCCCAACCTTCGGCGGTCGCGAGCTCGTCCATGTCGGCGGTGCCACCGGTCGCGGCCCACTCGGCGATTTCCGGGCCCTTCAGCTGGACAGCGGCCGGAGCGTTGCCGGCAACGACGTCGGCACGGAGCTTGGCGAGGGTGTTGGCAGTGTGACCGGCAATGGCGGTCTGCTCCCAGGTGCCGCCCTTGGCGGTGAACATCTCGCCGAGCTTGGCGATGGAAGCGGCATCGTTGCCCGAGGCCCACTGGTGCAGCATCAGCACCTTGGGTTCGGCCATGGCAGTGCCCGACAGAAGGGCAGCCGTGATCGTTGCGGCCGCGCCCAGCGCGACCTTCGACTTGAAGTTCATGTCTTTCCTCTCCCAGAGCGCCTGCGCCGCATCCCGACTCTTGTGGTCGGCCCCTGTGGCCACTTGCGCTTTTCTCGTGCCGGTGTGCATCCTCCGCCACCGGTCGCATTAGTTCTATGGTGAACTTATTCTTCTTGTCAACGCGCTGAGGGGAGCGGTGATGTGAACAAGTTCGAGCTGAAATCACTACTGGATGACGGGGCTTTGGGCACTCCCGCAGGCCGCATCGTCCGCATGCTCACCGAGCGCGGGGCGATGAGCGCCGCGCAGCTTTCCCGCCTCACCGGGCTGGCAAAGTCGACGGTGTCTACCGCGGTGGCGGAACTGCGTCGCACCGGCATGGTGCTCGATGCCGGCAGCGAGTCTGCGGGAGGTGTCGGGCGCCCGGCCAAGGCCCTGACCCTCAATCCGGGCGCCGGGACCTGCATCGGCATCCTGATCGGGCAGACGGAAATCCAGCTCATCGTCGCGGACGTGGCGCACACGGTTTTGTTCGACAAGATCGTGGAGATGGAAAACGCCTACACCCCGGCAATGGCGGCCGATCTCATCCGCCAGCTGGTCGCGGAAGCCTATGAGTCGCAATGGCAATCTCCGAGCGGCCTACTGGGCGTCGGGGTGGCGATGGGTGGGCCGGTGAACCCGGTGAACGGCCAGATCCTGCGGGCGGGCGGCATGCCGGACTGGGCCGGCGTCGACATGAGGGAATTGCTGGGCCCGCTGTTCGAGGGCGTGCCCATCTTCTGCGACAACGAGAGCAACTGCTCGGCCATCGCAGAGATGACCTGGGGCGCGGCTCAGGGCTTCGACGACTTCGTGGTGTACACGCTCGATCTCGGGGTCGGCGGTGCGATCGTTTCGGGTGGGAGGGTTCTGCGCGGCATTGCCGGGGGGGCCGGCGAGTTCGGGCATGTCGTGGTCGACCCCGACGGGCCGCTCTGCCGATGCGGCAACCGGGGCTGCATCGAGGTCTATGCCAGCTTCCGCAACCTGCTGCCGGAGGCGGAGGCGCATTTCGGCCGGCCGCTTCGCATCACCGATGTGGTGGAACTGGCGCTGAGCGGCGACAACTACTGCCGCCTGCTGGTCGAGCGGGCAGGAGAAGCGGGAGGCCACGGCCTCGGTCTCGTATGCTCGGTGTTCAACCCGCCGCTGGTCGTGGTGAGCGGACGACTGGCGCGCACCGGCGACCTGCTGCTCGATGCGCTGGCGGGCAGCTACGAGCGCTACACACTGGTGAAGCACAACGACGTGCCCGACTCGGCGCGGACGATCTTCCGGACGAGCGGCTTCACCGATGGCGCCTGCCTGGGCGCGGTCGGCATGGTGCTGCGCCATCACGGACGGCTGGTCGGTGAGGCGGCCTAGTCAGGCCTTGGCGATGGCGCGGAAGTTTTCCACCAGTGCGGCGGCGAACGTCGGATCGTTGATATGGGCGTCGACTTCGACCAGTTGCCGGTTGGCGGCCGGCTGCCAGCCGGTGCGAATGGCATCGAACAGGGCCGCGTCCGCCGCGGGATCGTGGAACGGCTGGCCGGGAGCATCAATGGCAGACACCCCCCGCAGCGGCAGCAGGAAGCGGACAGGGCCCGTCATCCGGTTGAGGCGAGCAACGATGAACTCGCCGATACGGCGGTTCTCGTCGGGCGTGGTGCGCATCAGGGTGACTTGCGCATTGTGCACGTGGAAGTGGCGACCGGCAAAGTGCGCCGGGACCGTGTCGCGGCCGCCGAAATTGACCATGTCCACGGCGCCGACCGAGCCGACATAGGGCACGCCGGTGCGGATGACCGCGCCAAGACGGTCATCGGTACAGGGGAAGATGCCGCCGACGAGGAGATCGGCCACTTCGGTGGTGGTGACGTCGATGAGCCCCCCAACAAATCCGGAGTCGGCCAGCTTTTCCATCGACTGGCCGCCGGTGCCGGTGGCGTGGAAGGTGTAGACCTCGTGGCTCGACTCCATGGCCTCGCGCACCAGCGTGACGCATGCGGTCGTGACGCCGAACATGGTCATGCCGAGGCCGGGCTTGTCGCTCGCCACCGCGGGTACCGTGCCGAGGGCCATGCCGGCCGCGGCGTTGGCGGCGTTGCCGATGACCCGGCGGGAGATGGCATTGAGGCCGGCCACATCCACCACGGAATACATCATGGCGATGTCGTTGGGCCCGACATAGGACGCGACATTGGCGGAGGCGACAGTCGAGACCATGAGCCTGGGGGTGCCGACAGGCAGCGCGCGCATCGCCTCGGTGACGATGGCGGTGTTGCCCGAACCGCCGAGGCCGAGTACGGCGCCGATGTCCTCGCGAGTCGTGAGCCAGACGGTGAGCGCCCTCGCCATGGCCGATACGGCCTGTCCCCGATCGGCAAGCCCCAGCACTGCGGCGGCTCCCTGCGGATGGCAGGCAGCGACTTCCTCGGAGGGGATGTCGGCGCCCTGCCCCGCCCCTTGCGTCCCGACATCGACCAGCACGGCCTCGGCGCCGGCAGCGCGAACCCTCTCCACGGCATAGCGCAGCTCGGCACCCTTGGTGTCGAGGGTGCCGATCACGTAGACCTTCGTCATCTTTTCCTCCCGCCGACCCTCCCCGGTCGGTGCTGCGGCTGACGATAGCCGGTCAGATGATTTCGAGGTAGTCGCGGTCTTTCAGCGGTGGAAACGGCGCCGTCGGCAGCGTCTGGTACCAGAAGGCGACAGACGCGATATCGTCCTGCAAAGGCAGGTAGCGCTTGTCGGTCTTCTCTGTTCGCCAACCCAGCGCCTGGATGGTGACGCGGAGGTCGCGCTCGAAGCGGATCGGGTCGGTCAGGTGCCAGCGGTACATGCCGAAGCGCTGCTGGCTGCGGTAGGTGCCATCGGGGCGAATGACTTGTGGCAAGCCGGAATAGGGCGTGGTGAACTCACGATAGCGACGGTCCATCGAGGGATCGAGCTCGGCGCCGCCGCCATCGAAATTGTAGGCGCCGCAGAAATAATCCTCCGTGCCGGTGCCGCAGATGGTGGGGAACTCGCCATCGCCATCCATGAAGAACTTGATCTCGCCCTCGCCCCACCAGCCGGAATTGTTGACGCCCCAGGCCATGTAGGTGCCGACATACTGGCCGGTACCGGTGACGCCATCGAGGATGGTGTAGTCCTCTCCATAGGGCAGCGGATTGGTGCGGCGGAACTGGGCGTGGAAGTAGGCCGCGTCGTCGGGCACGTCGGTGAGGGTGTAGTTGATCTGGTAGTAGATGATGCCGTGGCTTTCGGGATCGCGGTTCTCTATCTCGATGCGGGCGGCCCTGCGGAAGGGCATCTCCCAGTAGCAGTTGAAGGCGCGGCCGGGATTGACGCACACCGCGAGCGAGCTGACCTGCGCGTACTGGTTCCAGCCCGAGCAGAAGAAGTCGCCCACCGGCGCTTCGACCGACGGATGCTCCTGATCGTCCCACCAGATGCGGAGGATCAGATCGCGCCAGCGCAGGTTCGCCGTGGTGAGCCAGATCTGCTGGATGGCGCCCGAACCCTTGATCTCGCCGAGCACCCGTCTTTCGCCGGGCTCGATGCGGATCGAAGGCGACACCTTGACGCCGAGCCCGGTGCCGTCCTTGCCGAGGCCGCGGGCATGGACCTTGCCGGTGCCCTCGGTGGCCATGCCGCCGCGCCCCTTCTCGCCGGTGAAATTCTCGGGCGAGATCGACCGCGTCCGTGCGCGGCTCAACCGGTAGATATTGGACAAATTCACGCCTAGGCCATCAAATTCTGCCACTGGTTCCTCCCCCTCGTGGAGCGCCGGATCTGCGCCCCGCTCATCGGCAGTGAAACGACACCGACGCCGGCACGCCATCCGCCGAAGGTCTGATCGGCGGGGGCCATCGACCGTTGCAATTGCGCCGCAGGTGGTCGCGCGGTTTGGACGGGCGAATGCGCATGCGCTGGAATGACCCGGCGAAGTGTGTCAGGCATTGGTCGTTGGAGCAGGCGTCGAAGAGGCGACAGTGCGCGTCCTGCACTTTTTCAAGACCTTTGCCCCGGACAGCTTTGGCGGCGTGCAGAGCGTGATCCGCGACATCGCGAGGGGCACCGAGCCGTTCGGCGTCGAGACGCAGGTGCTGTCGCTGAGCCGCAACCCGGACGGCAACTCGGTGCATATCGACGGCGTGTGGGCGCGCAAGGCCCGCCTGCATCTCGAGCTTGCCTCGACCGGGCTGTCGCTGTCCGTGCTGTCGGTGTTCAACGACATGGCACGTGACGCCGACCTGATTCACTACCACTTCCCGTGGCCGATGATGGACGTGATCCACTTCCTGTCGCGCACCGACAAGCCGACTGTGGTGACCTACCATTCCGACATCGTGAAGCAGCGCCTGCTCAAGGCGGCCTACGGGCCGCTGATGCACCGGTTCCTCGATTCGGTATCCGGCATCGTGGCCACCTCGCCGCCCTACCTCGAATCGAGCCCGGTACTGGCGCGGCATCGGGACAAGGTGACGGTGATCCCGCTCGGTACCGGCGACATCGCGCGACGGACCCTGCCCGAAGCGCGTCGGGCCTATTGGCGGGAGCGGCTCGGCGCGCGCTTCTTCGTGTTCGTCGGCGCGCTGCGCTACTACAAGGGGCTGCACTTCCTGCTCGACGCAGCGGCGGAGACGGGGTTTCCGGTGGCGATCATCGGGACCGGGCGTCTGTCGCAGCAGCTGCGCGAGACCGTTGCAGCGCGCAAACTCGCCAATGTGCACCTGCTCGGCGAGGTGTCGGAAGACGAGAAGGCACTGCTGCTCGACATGGCCTACGGCTTCGTCTTTCCCTCGCACCTGAGGTCGGAGGCGTTCGGGGTGGCGTTGCTCGAGGCGGCGGCGTCGCGCCTGCCGCTGGTCACCTGCGAGATCGGAACGGGCACGAGCTACGTGAACCGGGCGGGCGAGACGGGCCTCGTGGTCGCCCCGGCCAACCCGATGACACTGGCGAGCGCCATGCGCCAGCTCTGGTCGGATCCGGACGCGGCCCGGCGCATGGGCGAGAATGCCCGAAGACGATACGAGACAATGTTCACGACGCGGCAGATGGGTGCTGCGCACGCCGCGCTCTACGCTCGACTACTCGGCGTCAAACGTCCGCTCGAGGCCAGCGTCGCCTGACGCCAGTGCCGCATATTTGACGCGACGAGTTGGTAGCAAGCTGGCGGTGGGGTTTTCCACTTCGCGCCGGGCCTCTATGCTGGCGCCAACTGGTCGTGGACGAGGACGACATGGAAATTCTCACTGTCGCATTGTTCGGTGCCGTCATCGGGCTCTCGTTCATGCTGCTCGATTTCAGCTGGAGCAGCGTCCGGTTCTTCACTGGCTGGTTCCGCGTCCATCCCGCCACGATCCTGGCGATGAGTGCTCTGGGCGGCGCGGTGGTGATCAGCGCGGAGTTCTGGCTGGTGGCGGCGCTGTGGGAGGCGATGCAGCCAGGCTAGAAAGGCCGCCGGGATAGGAGCTCCCGGCAGCCTCCAGTGCTGTCAGGGGAGCAGCACGGTGTCGATGACGTGAATCACGCCATTGTCGGCCTTCACGTCGGCCTGAACGACATTGGCGGTGTTGGAACCCGCGACGGTGACGCCGCTCGACTTGGCGGTGATGGTCAGGCGCTCGGCAGAGTTGAGGGTCTTCACGTGGAAGGGCTTGCTCAGCAGTTGGTTCGACATCAGCACACGCGGCAACACATGCATGGTGAGGATGGCGACCAGCTTGTCCTTGTTCTCGGGCTTCAGCAGGTCTTCGACCGTGCCGGCCGGCAGTGCGGCGAACGCGTCGTCTGTAGGGGCAAATACTGTGATGTTGTTCGTGTCGGATAGCGCACCGGCAAGACCCGCAGCCTCGGCAGCAGCCAGCAGGGTCTTGAACGTGCCGACGGAATCCGCAGTCTCCACGATATTTGCGGCCTGCACACCGGTGGCTCCGAGCGAGCCGAGAGAAATCGCAACGGCGAGGGCCGCTGCCTTCATGATCGTCATTCGTACCTCCATCTGTTGGATCAGCTCTGAAGCGTGATCGGGCAGAGATACGCAATCACCGCAGCATGAGTTTCAGCGCGAGGACGAATTCAGCCCGCCGCGAAACAGAATGACTCTATTCGGAGAAAAAATGGTGCCGGGACCGGAATACAATTCCGGGCATCATCATACTGATTTATCTATCGAAATCGATCGACCCCATGACGCCCACACCAACACCCATACCAACATTGGCGCGTGAGATAGGTGCCTATGCGCCAAATCGACTCACCAGCGCATCGTTGGCCATAGGTCGAGTGCTCGTCGAGGGCCCAGCGCGCGCCGTCAAGCGCCTGCCCTGGCCCCCCGGCCTACCCTGGACACTTGGTTGGCATTCCTTATCGGGCTGCCGTACCAAATTTCTGGCGCCCAACTTTTCTGACAGCTCTGTCAGTGATGCGCCTATCTGCTCGGCCGGTCCCTAAGCTCCTCGTAAAGTCCGCCGGGCCCCAGCAGGATGTCCTTCAGCCCCTGCTGGATCTTCTTCGAGCCGAGGGCTTGGTGACCAAGACCCTGGTAGGTCTCCAGCGCGTCGATGATGGCGCTCTCGATTGCCTTCACCAGGTCAGGCGAATTGGAAAACTGCTCCTTGGTGTTGTTGGCGGCCTGCTCGGCGAGGGTGTCGGACTGGAGAAGTTTGCCCTTGAGGACGTTGTTCACGTAGATCAGCTGATCGTCGTCGGAGACGTCGCCCTGGAACAGGTCGTTGACCTTGGCGATGATCTCGGCCAGCAGCGCCCGCTCCTTCTCCTGCACGGACCCCGCTCCGGCCTCGTAGATGGCCTGGAGCTTCTCGCCCATGCCCAGCACCATCGGCGCCGGGTCTTTCCGGGTGAGCTTGTGGTGCGTGAGCACGATCTTCGAGGTGTCCACGGTCTCGCGCTGACGCCCGAACTCCAGCAGCGGGATCAGGCGACGGAAGAAGATCGAGCGGCCTTCGATGGCCGTGTTGCCGTAGTCGAAAATCTGGGACAGGAAGGCGTAGAGCCTCACATAGGCCCCCATGTCGGCCCGGAAGAGCAGCAACGCGTCGAGCTGGTCCTGGGCGTCCTTGGCGGTCTTGTCGTCGCCGAGCGCTAGTGCGTCGGCCTGCCGCTTCTGGGCTTCACGATAGTCCCGCAGCAGCCTGTCGGCCACCGGGAAGATCGCCGCCACCAGGTCGCTCTGCTTGGCGTCGGGGTTCAGCTCTGCCCGGACCACCCGGTCAACCTCGTGGTCGTCGTAGTAGCCGAGGGCGTCGAGCTTGGCCCTGAGGTTGAACACCAGGTTGGGGTCGGTGACGTTTTCCAGTTCGGCGCGGTCGTAGTAGGTCTTGAAGGCCTTGAGCACCTCTTCGGCATTGTTGCCGAAGTCGAGGACGTAGGTCGTGTCCTTGCCGGGGTGCGCCCGGTTGAGCCGGGACAGCGTCTGGACGGCCTGGATGCCCGCGAGCCGCCGGTCCACGTACATGCCGCAGAGCAGCGGCTGGTCGAAGCCGGTCTGGAACTTGTTCGCGACCAGCAGGATGTGGAAGTCGGGGAGCTTGAAGGTCTCGCGGATGTCGCCGACGAGACCGGGGTTCAGGGTCTTGCTGGTCTCCGAGAACGGCTCTTCACCGCTCTCCTTGTCGATCACCTCGCCCGAAAACGCTACCAGCGTCCCGATCTTGTAGCCGTTCTCGCGGATGTATTTCTGGATCGCCAGCTGCCACCGAACCGCTTCCTGGCGGCTCCCCACGACGACCATCGCCTTGGCCTTGCCGTCGAGCAGCGGCTGGACCGTGCTGCGGTAGTGCTCGACGACGATCTGGACCTTCTGGCTGATATTGTAGTCGTGGAGCCGAACCCAGCGCATCAGGGTCTTGAGCGCCGCCGAGCGCTCGACCTCGCGGTCGTCGATCGCCTCGCCGTCGTTGGCGAGTTAGAAGGCGAGGCTGTAGGGCGTGTAGTTCTGGAGGACGTCGAGGATGAAGCCCTCCTCAATGGCCTGCCGCATCGAGTAGACGTGGAACGCCGCCGGCAGGTTCTCCGGCCCGGCCGACTGCGACGGGTCAGGACGACGCCCGAACAGCTCCAGGGTCTTCCCCTTGGGCGTGGCGGTGAAGGCGACATAGGTCACCCCGGTGTCAGCGGCGCGGGCCGCCATCTGGGCCGCCAGCAGGTCCTCGGCGCTGACTTCGCCGCCATCCCCGAGGTCCGCCAGTTCCTCCGCCGAGAGCACGGCCTTGAGCTTCGCGGCCGCCTCGCCGGTCTGGCTGGAATGCGCCTCGTCGGCGATCACGGCGAACTTCTTGCCCTGGGTGGCCGCCAGGTCGCGTACCTCGGCCAAGGCGAAGGGGAAGGTCTGGATGGTGCAGACCACGATCTTCTTGCCGTCGGCGAGCGCCTGGGCAAGTTGACCGCTCTTCGCGCCGCTGTCGCTCTTGATGGTCGCCACCACGCCAGCATGGCGCTCGAAGGCGAAGATCGCTTCCTGGAGCTGGCTGTCGATCACGTTGCGGTCGGAGACCACCAGCACGCTGTCGAAGACCTTGCGGTCCTGGGCGTCATGGAGGTCGGCGAGGAAGTGCGCCGACCAGGCGATGGAGTTGGTTTTCCCCGAACCCGCCGAGTGCTGGATCAGGTACTTGCCCCCGGCGCCTTCGTCGAGCACTGCCGCGCGGAGCTTCCGGGTCGCGTCGAGCTGGTGGTAGCGCGGGAAGAGGTAGCGCTTGGGCTTCTTCTTGCTGTCGCGCTCGCCCACGGTGTAGCGCCCGATGATCTCGAGCCAGCTGTCGCGTTGCCAGACCTCTTCCCAGAGGTAGGCCGTGGGGTGGCCGTGGGGGTTCGGCGGGTTGCCTTTGCCACCGGCGTTACCCTTGTTGAAGGGCAGGAAGGTAGTCAGCGGCCCGATCAGTTGGGTCGCCATCTGGACTTCGGCGTTGCTGACCGCGAAATGCACCAGCGCGCCGCTAGGGAAGCCCAGGAGCGGTTCCGGGGCCTGCCCCTTGGGGGTTGGGTGCCGATCGAAACGATACTGGTCTACGGCGTCCTGGACGGACTGGGTGAAGTCGGTCTTCAACTCCACCGTGGCCACCGGCAGGCCGTTGAGGAACAGCACCAGGTCGATGGCGTTCTCGTTGCCCAGCGAGTAGCGGACCTGACGGACAACCCGGAGCCGGTTGGCGTCATAGCGGGCGAGGATGTCCGCGTTCATCCCCATCGCGGGCTGGAACTGGGCCAGGCTCAGCGGGGCGCGAAGGCCGATCATCTCGATACCGTGCCGCACCACCTCCATCGTGCCGCGCTCGTCGAGAGACTTGCGGACGCGGTCGAGGAGCATGGTCTCGGCGGCGGCTCCATGGTTCTTGGTGAGTATCGCCCAGGCCGTCGGCTGGGTTGCCTGCACCCATGCCACCACATCGGTCGGAAATAGGGCGTGGGCGCGGTCGTAGCCTGCGGTGTCGCCCTCAGCGTACAGCCAACCGTGTGCGGCGAGGTGACTGCAGACCTCGGCCTCGAAGCTGATCTCCTTGTGGAGGTTCATGCTCCAACCTCCGCTTCCCCGAGGTGGACCCGCACCGACGCCATCAATGGAGTGAATGCAAGCTCCAGCCTCCGCATGGCGTCTACTTGCCGGTCTTGGATCGCGGCCCATTGGCTCTCAGGTGCGCGGTAACCGCCCTGGAACCACGCCCTTACTCGACAGCCGTTCTTGCCTTCCATACGGTCCCAGATCAGCGCCCCCCCGAATGCCGCCTCAATCGCCCCTCTCTGAGCCAACAGCACATCAAAGACAGACAGGTTTTCCTCGGCGTTGCCTCTGCCGATGAACAGCTCAACGCCGTTCTCTGTCTGTGAGATGACATAGGTCAGTCTCAACCCCGGCGCTCCCCATCTCGCCTCAAAGTAAAGGGTGGGTTTGGGCGTCAAGTGGGCGTGCCGCTTGGCCATCGGGTTAGTCAGCAGCGTCTTCCACCACGTGGTCCGCAGCGTGTGACGCTCGGCGAACTCTTGATTGGCCCCGGAGATGCTCGGCTTGTCTTCGGATGGCTTCACGATAACAGAGAGCAAAGGGGCCGGAGGCGATGTCCCAATGCGGACGGCCTCGATCTTAAGCAGGTAAAAGTCCGCGCTGCTGCTGTCGTTGAGCCACGACATTGCCGCGACGTGCTCGGGTCTCGGCTCCGACACGATCCAAATCGCAGCTCGGGCGTTCATCGCACTGAGATAGGTGATCAGCTTGCCCAGATGATCGTGGTTGCTCTTCTCAAGCTGGTTCTCGATGATGACCTTGCCGCCGCCGCCGTCTTCCGCCACCAGGTCGATGCTGAACGCCCCTGCGGCTTGCTCCCGCTCGATGCTAGTCAGGTCGAGGCCCGTGATGTCGTTGACCACATCGACGTTGTGTTGCAGCCAGACCGTGAAGTCGTGGGCTTCGTGCTTCCAGACCTCTCGGAGTGGGACGCGCTCAAGGCGACCGATGCTACTCACGCTGCCTCCCCCCTGACCCGGTTCGCCGGCTGCACGTCTATCTGGCCGGTGACGGCAGCGGAGATGATAGCCGCGCGTCGTTCGAGAAGGAGTTGCGCAGCCGCCTCGGCGGCGGCGGCTAGAGCTTCTACCTGACGGACCGCCCGAGTGAGGTGCGCCTTGATCGCCTCCTGTTCTTCGACCGGCGGCAGCGGCACAATCAGGCGTGAAAGCTGCTCGCAGGTAATGGCACCCTTCGTGCTACCAGCTTCGCTGTCCGTTCTTAGTGGCTCATAGGCAGCCTCAAAGAACCCGAGGAGGTAGTCGCAGTCGGTTCGGGAGTTGGTCGGCCTGACGAAGGCAATGTGCTGGTTGATGGTGGCCTCCGTGCTCAGGAGTGTAGCCATGCCCCGAGTTCTGCCCTGTCCTGTGATCCCAACAAGGATGGCAGGTGGCCGGACGATCGGCAGATGGCACTCTTCCAAAGCTCGCTCGGTCACAAACTGCTCGGCCTCGGTCACCTCATCGGCATTCACCACCGAGCTGTTAAGCCAAGGGTAGGTCCCATCCCGCCAGTAGTCTGGGTTGTCGCGGTTTGGCGTCGAGCCGTTGCCGACCTCTGCGAAGAACTTCAAGGGTACGAGGTCCCAGTGCTCCGGCACATCCCCCAGCCACTCGACCCCCGAGGGCCTCATCCTGGCGTTCGGGTCGAGGCCCTTGGTGACGGCGTGGGAGATGACGGCCTGGCGCTTCTCCTTGAGCAGTTCGATCAGCCGTCGCTGCTCCTCCACCAGCGCGTCGATCTTGCCCGTCTCGCGGTCGAGGAAGGAGGCGATGGCGATTTGCTCGGTGACTGGCGGCAGAGGGAGCGGGATCGCGCCGAACTGCTCGTAGTTGATGCTCTTGCCGTCGCGCAAGCTGTCGGTGGTTGACTGGAGAGCCGCGACGTACGGCCCGCTCTTCAGCAGGTACCTAAAGTAGCTTGGCTCACCCTCGTTGCGGAGGCGCAGCACCGTGTAGGCCGGGCTGACACAACCAGTGAAAGCGGAGTGTTCGATGCCGCCCTCAAAACTGCGAAGGCTGATCACGAAATCATCCCGCTCCACGTGCTTGAAGTTGCCGACACCGCTCAGGGCCAACATGACCTTTTGGTCTTCACGCTGCATGAACTCGCGTTGCGGGACGACACCGTAGCGCTGGGTTGCAGAGAGCTGTTCGTCGCCCTCACGAGCCGCTTCCCGCTTCGCCTCAAACACTCGCCGGCCGCTGAGCACACCCCAGTCCGACGGCACATCGCCCAACCACGCCGCCCCCGAGGGACGCTGCGGCGAAGTCCTGGACTTGCTCACGACGACAGCTCCCCAATCATCGCCAGGATGCGGTCGGTGACCTGCTTCAGGTCTGCGTCGATGTCGTCCAGCGCCCGTGGTGGCTCGAAGACGTAGAAGTGCCGGTTGAACGGGATTTCGTAGCCGACCTTGGTCTTCTCGTGGTCGATCCATGCATCAGGCGCATGGGGCAGCACCTCCCGAGCAAAGTAGTCCTCAATGTCCTCGCCCAGCGGCACGTTTTCGGTGTCCCTGAGGGCGCTATCCGCCTGCGCCTTGCCCTTGTTCTTCCCCCGCTCGCCCAGCACCGGCCTGCCCTTCTCGTCGCGCAGCGGGCGCTCCACCGTTATCGTGCGGTAGCCGAAGGCCTCGTTGGGGAAGATACGCGACAGCGGCGCGAGCTTGACCTTGCCGCCCTCCGGGGCCGTGGGCGGCTGCTCGCCCTGGCGGACTACGGCACCGCCTACCTCCTTGCCCGAGGCGTCCAGCACTGTCGCGACCTGAGCCTCGACGAAATCGCCGAAGAGCCGCGTCACCGTGGCGATGTCGGCGTCGCCCATCTCCTTGCGCTTCGAGCCGAGGCTCTTCCGCATCTTCTGCCAGAAACCCGAGGCGTCGATCAGCTGGACCTGCCCCTTACGGTGGGCGGGCTTCCGGTTGGTCAGGACCCAGACATAGGTGGAGATGCCGGTGTTGTAGAACATGTCCGTAGGCAGGGCGACGATGGCCTCGACTAGGTCGTTCTCCAGCACGTAGCGCCTGATCTCGCTTTCGCCGCTCCCGGCCCCGCCGGTGAACAGCGGCGAGCCGTTGAGGACGATGCCGAAGCGGCTGCCGCCATCCACCGCCGGGCGCATCTTCGAAATGAGATGCATGAGGAACAGCAGCGAGCCATCTGAGACCCGGGGAAGCCCGGGGCCGAACCGGCCGTTGAAGCCCTGCTGCTCGGCCTCGCGCCGGACCTCTTTCTCGACCTTCTTCCACTCGACCCCGAAGGGCGGGTTCGAGAGCATGTAGTCGAACTTCTTTTCCGGATGCCCGTCGTCCGAAAGCGTGTTGCCGAAGACGATGTTGGAGACGTCCTGCCCCTTGATGAGCATGTCGGCCTTGCAGATGGCATAGCTCTCGGGGTTCAACTCCTGACCGTGCATGACCAGCCGCGCGCGGTCGTTGTGCTCGATCAGGTACTCCCCGGCGACCGACAGCATACCGCCGGTGCCTGCCGTGGGGTCGTAGATGGATCGCACCACGCCAGGCTTGGTCAGCGCGTCGTCGTCCTCGACGAAGAGCAGGTTCACCATCAGCCGGATGACCTCGCGGGGCGTGAAGTGCTCGCCCGCCGTCTCGTTGCTCAGTTCGGAGAAGCGCCGGATCAGCTCCTCGAAGATCAACCCCATCTGGTGGTTGTCCACCTTGTCGGGGTGCAGGTCGGTCCGCGCGAACCGCTCGGTCACCTGGTAGAGCAGCCCGGCCTTCGCCAGCCGGTCCACCTGGGCGACGAACTCGAAGCGCTCGAAGATGTCGCGCACGTCTGCCGAGAAGCCCTGGACATAGGCGTAGAGGTTCTGCGCGATGTTGTCCTGGTCACCAATCAGCCGCCGCATGTCGAGCGGCGAGGTGTTGTAGAAGGTCTGCTGAGCCTTCCGGAGGAGGAACGGCTCAGGGCTGATCCCCTGCCCCTGCCGGGCCGCCAGCTCGTCCAGCACGGCCTGCTTGGTCGGCTCCAGCACGCAATCGAGACGGCGCAGCACTGTGAACGGCAGGATGACCTTTCCGTAGTCCGACTGCTTGAAGTCCCCCCGGAGCAAGTCGGCAACGGACCAAATGAACGACGACAATGCTTGCTGGTTCACCAGCAGTCCCCCCCCAAAATATGGTGGCAGTAGAACGGATGAATGCCGGGCTGACAATCCGGCCGGCGCAAATCTCGGGTGGCTATTCCTTCTCGGCATCTGGGCCGAAAAGCATCTCCCAGCCATACGGGTCGTAGTACTGCATGAGCCGGGTGTAGAATTTCCTAGGCTGCATCTTGAACAGCTTGGCCACGGCCATCATGGCCTTGGGCGGGAGACGCGTCTTTCCGGCCTCGATCTGGGACACGATGGTGTAGTAGGGCGCCCCATAGCGGTTGCGACCTCCACTTGGGTCACCCCTGCGTCCGTGCGAGCCTTCTTGAGGAACGCGCCCGCGGCCTTGCGAAGTTCCGGGCCGTCGGGGTGGCCTTGAAGGGGGTTGGAGATCGTCATTTCAGCACCTCTTGAGCCATTCGCGCACGCGTTAGCCGAGACTCGCGATCGGCTAACATGATCGAATTGTTTAGGAAACGCTCCCTTGAGATGCCTAGGCGGCCACAAATCACCTACTTTGACATGGACATCACAGCACGCCCGGCACGATGAGACTCAAAGGCGGATTTTACTCTGACGAGCACGCGGCCCGGTTTATGACGCGAGCGAAGGCGTCCCGCCGGGGTGGGCGGGATAGCAGGATTTGCGGTGCCCGCACCCGTTCGGGGGGCGCCTGCCAGCAGCCGCCACTGACGGGCGGCACGCGCTGCCTTCGACATGCCGGACCGCACCACGCCCGGCTGCATCGGCAGCGACAGCTACGGGCATTCGCCGAGGGCCGCATGTCCAGCGAGGCGTTCGCCCGCATGGAGGCGAGGCGAACGTTGAACGCGCTGCGGAACGCGTGGCGCCGCGACCCGTGGATGCTGGGCCGGACGATCGACCTTGGCGAGCATGAGGCTCGCTTCCTGACGGAGAGCGGGTTGGCCTGCCAGTTCGCCCCTGTAGCCCCGGCAGTGCTCGACTGGCTGCGCTGGCGCTATCGCCGGCTTCAGGTGGACCATCGCCGGGATGGGGAGTGGGCGCGCGTCGTGAGCGAGGAGTACCCCCGCCGTGTCCGGGACGCCGGGCCGCCGCCGGCTGGACACGATCCTAGCGCGGGCGCCTTGGACAGGTCGGTCTGGACAGCCCGGACACCGGCAACCGGGTCGAAGCGCCTGCGCTCCGACCCAACGCGAGTGTTATCACCCGAACCGGCCGCCCACACCGTGAAGCCCTCCCCGTTCGACGACATCGAGGTCTCCGAAAGTCGTCTCGCCCAGGTTGCTTATGAGCACCGCGACATCCTGGGGCCGCTGCTGGGGCTCTGCCATGGGATGAGCGAGCAGCGTTTGGTCATCAGGGAGCTGGCGATCTATCTGCACTCCCCCACGGACTTGGCGGCAATGCGCAGGTGGACCTCACTCGTGTCCACGCTGCGCGCTCGGCCGTAGCACCTCGCCCCGCTAAACGGACACCACGGCACGACCGAAAAGACCGGCCGCTATCTCGGCGAAAAGTGGGAGGCGCGAAGGCTGGCCATCTGCTGCCGTAGACGGACGCGGTCACGACGTCCCGCCAGATCGGCCATAGGGCACGCTCATCCCCTTCGATTGGGCGGGCCCGGAGGGCCCAGAAGCCCAGTGTCTTTCTATCGAGTATATTTTACACCCTATAGTCGGTATTATCTGTGGAGCTATTTATGTAGTATTCTACGCACAAGTACTGGGTCCACTAGGCCCGCTAACGTTTGACCAAGCATTTCCGGGCTTTTCTGGGTGCCCCCGTAGCAGGCGTTTCTACGGGGTTTGACCCGGTAGTCACCGGGACAGACACCCCTGCCACGCTTGCCAGGTACGCGTCCGGGTTGATTGAGAGCTGGACACGCCCGGACACCACTCGACGGGCGCCTCGACGCCACCGGCCCGGTGACCTCCTTACCGGGCCCCGCGTGGGCCCGCCAGCCGACCTTTACGCCGATTTCGCCAAGTCACTGGCCGACAGCGCGACCTCGGTGGTGTACGTGGAGAGGGCCACATTTGGGTCGGCCCGAAGGCTGTCCCGCTCGGCCTCAGTGATCGATCCTTCGATCAGGGTTCCGTTCAGGGCGACGCAAGCCCCCGTCCAGAGACGGACCCGGTTGCGCCCCCCAACCCTCACGCGACCAATATCGCGGCAACCAGCCGCGCGAAGCCCCTCGGCCAGTTGCTTGGGCGTCACCTTATAGCGCACGCTGGGGTCCGCCGACGCGATAGCCCGCTCGTGGACCTCCGCGAACGAGAACACCTTGCGGCCTGCGAGGTCGCCTTCCGTCACCAAGTCGTAGGCGAACTGCGCCACGGCGTTCAGGGACGCCACCACAACGTCATGGCGGCTCGCCGTGCGCGGGGGCGCGGTGTTGGGGTCAAACACGGTGATCTGTCGGTTGAGCAGGTAGTAGTGGATAGCCTCAAGACTCCCCGGCGTCTTGAGCCACGCGTTCAGCACCTTGAAGTAGGGGTCAGTCCCCGGCCCGTTGCCGTACCCGAGCCCCTTCTTGGCCTCGGCGTTGGACCGGGCGATGAAGAACCGGCGGTCCTCGTCGGTCATGCTCTCCATGGCTGTCACGTTGTTGGTCGAGCCGATGAAGCGGGGCGCGACCTCCATGTCGTACTGCTTGCCGTACTTCGGATTGATCGTCGCGATAACCTCGCCGCCCGACGTGAGGGACTTGAGCTGGTCGTAAATCTTGAGGCTGTCCCGACCCGCCATCGAGAACTCGCCCATGTGGACGAGCGGCTTTTTCAGGAACTCGTTGAAGTCGGCGGCCAGCTTCACGGCGGTGATGTTCGCGACGTTGTGCTTGCCCAAGAGTGCAATGAGCACGTCGATGATGGTCAAGTCCTTGCCGACGCCAGAGCCGCCGACCAAGATCGGGATGACGCTGGACTTCACGCCGGGGTGCTGGACAAAGAAGGTCAGCATGTCCAGGAGGTACTCCAGCACCGGCGGCTGGTCGCCATACATCCACTTGAGATGGTCCAACCAACGCTGGACGTTGCCCTGCTTGACCCCGATCTGCGTCGGCACGAACTCATTGATCGCGCTGATCGGGCCTAGCTTGCCCTCGACAAACACGATGTCCGAGTTGGGCGGCATGTCCGGGCGAAACGGCTTGATCGTGGTCGTCGCGACGCGAACGAGGTTCTTGATGTCGTTGAGCATCTTCACAGACGCCCGCTTGTCGCCCGACGAGTGGTAGCCGAACACCTCGATGACGTCCTCGTCCTTGTCCAGCCGGGACGAGCTGATCAGTTCCCCATACTTCCGATCCCAAAAAGTTTCGGCTGCGCTCACGTAAACGAACCTTTCAAAGAGCGCCGCGCGCTTCTGGTCCGCGTCCAGGTCTTTGGCCCGAGCCGTGGCGACGATCTGCTCGACCTCGGCCTCGACCGACGCCAGACCCTCCACGCCGACACCCGAGAACGCCTCCGCCGCCAAGAACGTCCCGGCCGTGGGCGCGAGCTTATCGCCGGACGTGTCCAGCAGGACACCTTCCTCGAAGGGGCTCTCCATGATCGAGCCGTCCTTCAAGCCGTCGGCGATCATCTGGTCGTACTTGTCCTCGATCATGGACTGGAAGTCCGGGGACCGAAGGTGAGCACAACTCGCGTGATTGCAGAACGAGATGCCGCGATTGATGAAGTCGTAGCCCGTCGGGTCGCCGTGGGTGTGCGCGGCCTCGTTGGGGCAGCGTGCCGAGATAACCCCGGCCCGCGTGCTCGGCTGCGGGTCCAGCCCGACGATCGCGGCCAGCTTCACCAGAGGGTCGTCCATCGAGGCGCGCCGCTCGTTCGAGCCGCCGCCACCGCCCTGCCGCGCGATCTGTGCGCTGGTCAGGTACTTGCCGGACGTTACCTCGTCGCGCCAACCGGGCCCGATCATGGCCGCCGCGAAGGTGTTCACGTGCACCCGGTTGCCGGGATTGAACTCCGCGATCCGAACCCGCCAGGGCAAGCCGTCGGACTGGACATACGCCGCCTTGCCGTTGACCCCGAAGCCCGAGCGCATGTAGCGCGCCGCCTCTTGGGTGGCCGGGTCGCCCCAGCCGTCGGCCTTCATCTTGGCGCGCACCGCCGCAACCGTCTGATCCTCGAACCCGCCGTCCGCGTCCACGCGGTTGATGGCCCACATGTAGGAGAAGTTCCCGGGCGAGGTTTCAACCACAAGCGTAGGCTTCAAGCCCGTCTTGGCGATCCAGTCGCGGACCTTCTCGATGGGCGTCTTGGTGCCCACGTCGTCCATCCAGAACGCGACGTGTCCGATCACGTTGGCGAGCGACCGACCGGGGATGTCCGGGTCGAGAACCCCGAGACAGATGAAAGAGTTCACATCGCCACGTGGGGCTTGAGTGCGCCCGTCGGGCAGCATCCGCCCGGACAAGCGCTGGCCATTCCAGCGGGCCTCGGCCTTGTTGTGCGGGTCGCCCTTGAACTCGGTGACGTGGATCATGCGCGGGTCAGCCGGGCCAAAGATGGCCTCCACGACTTCCGCGTAGGTGGGTTGGGAGGTCCGCCCGTCGGAGGGAGAAGTGCGGGGGTTCTTCACCGAAGCAGCTTCGAGTGTGCTAATCATTTTTTCGCTCGATGGATGCCCGTCATGCGCCGTTCTGTCCTTCGGCGTGTGGCGGGCTTCTCGTTTTCTGGCAGGGAAGGTTCAGGCCGAAGCGCGTGCCTTGGCGTCGATCCAGGCATTGACTGTGCTGGTACGCCAGCGGCTGCTGCGTCCAAGCCTGATTGGGGCGGGAAAGTCTCGCTCGCGCACCAGCGCGTAAACTTGGGACTGGCTCAGGCCAAGGCTCTTGCTGACTTCCGCGATGGCCAGCAGCCTATCGACTTCGAGTTCCGTGGCTTCCACTACATCACTCCATGTGAAGGGATACGTGGAACACTAGGTGCTTCGCCGAAGGCTGTTAGGGGAAAGTTGGGGGGTCCTGACGGCGTCGTCAAACAATCGCACCCGGCCATCGGCCAGGCGGTGACGGTGCTCACGGGCCGGCATCGCCGGCATGCGTCGCCGGGTCGCTGATATTGTCGTCAGATTGCTTGCCGAGTTCGCTCGCCGCGCGGGTCCAATCCCAGCAAAGCCAGCCAGGACTAAGACGTTCAGGCGGATCGGGCGAACTGAAGGACCTCGGCGCCGCGCGCCATGGCGGCGCACTCCGCGGCCCACCAAGTCATCAGGCGCACGCGCTCCTCCCAATAAGGGGAGCGGTTGTATGCGCCCCTTATCTCGTCTTCATCGCCATGGGCCAGCTGTCGCTCGATAGCGTCCGCATCCCACATCCGGACTTGAGGCCTGCCCTCAGCATCCGTAGTTTTCGCCTCGTTCGCGAAGGTCGAGAACGAGGCCCTGAACCCGTGACTAGTGGCTTGGTCTTTCGTGAAGCCGAGCCGGCGCAACGCAGCATTGAGCGTGCCGTCAGACATCGCTCGGTCAGGTCCTCGGGTAGACGGGAACAGGAACCGCCCCTTCCCGGTGATCTTGCGCAGGTCGAGGAGTACCTCGATAGCCAAGGGAGAGAGTGGCACCACGTGTGGCCGACGCATCTTCATGCGCCCCTTGGGAATGGACCACACTGCGGCGTCGAGGTCGAACTCCCCCCACTCCGCTAGCCGCAACTCCCCTGGGCGCGGTGCGAGCAAAGCGCACAACCGCAACGCGGCTCGCGTGATCGGCTGTTCATCCATCCCGTCGATCGCGCGAAGTAGCGCCCCGAATTCGGACCGCGTGAGAAGCGCGGCGCGCGGGGTTACTTCTGGCGCGGCTAGTTGGCGCTGGAGCGCAACCGTTGGGTCCGCAGTCACCTTGCCTTCAGCAATACCGCGCCTGAAAACCGCGCCGATTACCGCGCGGGCCCGGCGGGCGCTTTCCCGCTTGCCCCTAGCCTCGATGCCCTTAAGGACCGCGAAGACATCGCCAGAGTCTATCTCTGAAATTGGGCGAGGGCCGAGGCTGGGCCGAGCCATGTCGATGAGCCACGAGTTTTTCGCGATCGTTGCCTCGGCGCGCCCCACCGACTTCATCCACGCCAAGTAGTCATCCGCGACCACGTTGAAGGTATTGCTCGCCCGAACCTTGCGTTCGACGGAGGGGTCCCGCCCACGCTCCAGAACCTTCCGGTGTTCATCCCGACGCTCGCGGGCTTCCTTGAGTGAGATGAGTGGATAGGCGCCGATCGCGACGAGTTTCTGCTTCCCGCCAAACCGATAGGCGAGGCGCCAGAGCTTCGACCCGGTGGGCGTAATCCACAACTGCAAGCCGCCCCCATCGCTGAGTTTGGTGACCTTGGCGCCCGGCCTCGGCTTGGCGCTCTCAACGCCCTTCGCGGTCAACGGCATGGTTCCCCCAAGCTCCTGTTTGGTACCGAAGTACCAACACCCCATCTCGCTACCAACATAGCTACCAGCATATTGGCTGGACCTGGGTGAAGTGCAATGGAGCTGTGTGGAGGCAAACCGGCCGTAGCCGGGGGCCTTGTGGAGGTCTATGGAGCTGTGTGGAGGGTGGATGGTGCCCGGGACCGGAATCGAACCAGTGACACGCGGATTTTCAATCCGCTGCTCTACCAACTGAGCAACCCGGGCATCCGAACGCCCGGGGGCGTCGAAGTCGGGGCGTTATAGGGGGCAATATCGGTGCGCGCAAGCGCCAAAACACCGGTTCTGCGGAAGGAATTTCGAGCCGGCTCCGAAGCTCCGGGCGCTTGCGCCGGCGGGTGGTGTCGCTAGGCTGCAGCGGCATTTCACAGGGAGAGAAGAATGCTCGAAGACCTCAAGGGCAAGCGGGCGCTGATCACCGGCTCGTCGACGGGAATCGGTGCGGCAGTCGCGAGGGAGTTCGGCCGGCTGGGCATCGCGGTGGCCGTGCACGGCAACAAGAACGCCGCCGCGGCGGAGGCGGTGGCGGCAGAGATTCGGGACGCCGGTGGCAGGGCGATCGTGGTGCTGGGCGATGTCAGCAAGGCGGCCGAGGCAACGCGAATCGTCGAAGAGGCAGTGGCCGGTCTCGGCGGGCTCGACATCCTCTGCAACAATGCCGGGGCGATCCTCGACCGGGTGACCAATGCGGCGTTCGACGAGGCCCGGTACGAGGCGGTGTACGACCTCAACGTGCGCTCAGTCTTGGCGGTGACGAAGGCGGCCTATCCGCACCTCAAGGCGGCAGGCGGCGGATCGATCATCAATACCGGCTCGGTGGCCGGACGGTTCGGCGGGTTCGGCGGCTCGGCGGTCTATGCATCGGCGAAAGCGGCGGTGCACTCGATCACGCGCAACGCTGCACGCGAGTTTGCGCCGGACAAGATCAGGGTCAACGTGGTGGCGCCCGGCTTCATCATCACGCCGTTCCACGATTCGACGCCGCAGGCGGTGAAGGATACGGCGGCGGCGCAGATTCCGATGGGGCGGCTGGGGACGGCCGAGGATTGCGTCGGCGCGTATGTGTTCTTGGCCGCAGGGTCGATGAGCGGGTATATCACCGGGCAGATCATCGACGTGAATGGCGGGCAGTTGATGCCGTAGTGGGCGTTTGGCCCCCTGGACTTTGCGTTGCTGGGACGAAGGGTGGGGGGAGCGCCCCCTCCACCGCCTTCGGCGGTCCCCCTCCCCCGCTGTCGCGGTGGAGGACCACCGGCGACGTTGGCGCATCTACTCGTCTTCGAATTGGCCAGGCATTGGTGGGGCGTCGTCGATCTCGTCCTCGACCGGTTCGGCGGGGATGACGTAACTGCCGGAAAGCCAGCGGTTGAGATCGATGTCGGCGCAGCGGGCCGAGCAGAAGGGGTGGTGTTGCTGGCTCGACGGCTTCTTGCAGATCGGGCAGAGGCGTGTCGGCTTGAGCTTGATGATCTCGGCCGACATCAGACGGCGGACAGCTGCGACTGGTTGAGCCAGTTGAAGTGCACCGGGTAGCCTTCGCCGGCGAGCAGCGAGACCGTCTCGTTGAGCGGCAGGCCGACGACGGCCGAATAGCTGCCTTGCAGCTTTATGACGAAGGCGCCGGCAATGCCCTGGATGGCGTAGCCGCCGGCCTTGTCGCGCCATTCGGCGCTGGCGAGATAGCTTTCGATCTCGCGGTTGGACAGCCGCTTGAAGCGCACGCGGGTTTCCACCAGCCGCTTCCGCGTGGCGCCCGACGGGGTGATGACGGTGACACCCGTGAAGACGCGATGCGAACGGCCGGACAGCAGGCGCAGGCAGGTGCTCGCCTCCTCCATGGTCTCGGCCTTGGGCAGGATGCGG
>JAEYYP010000265.1 GCA_023428425.1 Pseudomonadota bacterium | reverse complement strand
ATCCGCGAGAGCGAGAGCTTGGCCGAGGCAAACGGCATCCCGGTATTTGCGACAAAAGTCGCCGTGTTCGCTATCGGCTGCACGCTCGCGGGACTTCAGGGCAGCCTGCAAGCTCACTTCATTCGTCTTATTTCGCCGCTGTCTTACAGTTTCCAGGAATCGCTGAACTTCCTCGTCATGAACGTGGTCGGCGGTACCCATTCCTTGGCCGGTCCCCTGATCGGATCGGTCTTCCTCGTGGCTCTGCCAGAGTTCCTTCGCGGATGGGTCGAATACCAGTTCATGATCTATGGCGTAGTCCTGATCATCGTAATGGCCGCGCTGCCGGGCGGATTGGTCGAGCTCTGGCAGATCGTAACACGGCGAGCCGCAGCTCTCGTCTCGAGGACACGACCATGACCGCGCTCCTGAAAGTCGATGGCCTGAGCAAGTCTTTCGGAGCCTTGCGGGCTGTAGAGAACGTTTCGTTCGAGGTCGGAAAGGGCGAAATAGTCGGCCTGATCGGCCCCAACGGTGCCGGAAAGACGACTGCCGTTAATCTGATCAGCGGAGCAATAAAGCCAAGCAGTGGCACCGTTCATTTCAAGGGTGAGAACGTAACAGGACTCGCTTCTCACAAACTCGCACGGCGCGGTCTTATCAGAACCTTCCAGTCGACGAATGTCTATTCGGGTGCCACGGTCTGGGACAATGTCTACGTTGGGGCATTCTCCGTGCGAAAGCCGGATTTCTGGGGTTCGCTCCTCAGCACTCCGGCCTATCAACGGGAGCTGCGTGAGGTTGAGCAGCGGGTCGACAGACTGCTCGAGGAACTCTGCATTGGCCATCTGGCTGGTGAAAAGGCCGCAGACCTTCCCTATGGTTACCAGAAGATGCTCGGCCTCGCTTCCGCGCTTGTCGGCAACCCTCAACTCGTCATGCTCGACGAGCCGGCCGCAGGGTTGAGCGCTGAAGAGGCCGACCGGATAGCGGATTTGATCACAGGCATTCGCGATCGTGGCGTCAGTATCCTGATCATCGATCACAACATGCGGTTCATGGCGCGGATCTGTGACCGCATGGTGGTTTTGCACCATGGCACGGAGCTCTTCTCCGGAACCGTTGCCGAGTTCGTCAAGGATCCGCGCGTGCTGGAAGCCTATCTTGGAACGGAGCACGTCGTTGCTTGAACTCAAAGATGTTTCGATCAACTACGGTGCCGTCCGCGCCGTTTCAAATGTATCCTTCAGTGTCAATCCCGACGAGACGGTGGCGCTGATCGGCGCCAACGGCGCCGGCAAAAGTAGCATTATGAAGGCGATCGTCGGGATCGCGGCCACGAAAAGCGGCACGATCCTGTTCGAAGGCAACAAACTGGACGGACTTGCGACCTACCGGGTCGTCCGCCAGGGCGTGGGCTTTTCGCCGGAGGGACGACGAGTCTTCGCGGAAACAAGCGTGCTCGAAAACCTCCATGCCGGCGGACATACGCTGCCGAAGGCCGATGTGCCGGCTCGTCTCGAGCAGGTTCTCGGATATTTTCCCCGCCTGCGCGAGCGCGCCGGCCAACTGGCAGGCAGCCTCAGCGGAGGTGAGCAGCAGATGCTTGCAATCGGGCGTGCATTGATGTCCCGACCACGTCTGCTCCTGCTCTATGAGCCGACGTTGGGGCTCGCGCCCGTTATGGTGCAACGCATAGGCGACGTGATCCGCGAGGTGCAACGGGCAGAGAAGCTCGCCGTGCTGCTGGCCGAACAGAACGCAGTCTGGGCACTCCGACTGGCCAGCCGCGGGATCGTTCCCGAGGTCGGTCACAAGCGTTTCGAGGGCTCGTCCTCCGATCTGAAGAGCAATTCGTCCGTGCAGCAGGCCTATCTCGGGATCAGCGCGTAAGCACGTTTCCACTCAAGGATTCATTGATGCTTTTCGAGCCTTTTGAGTTGCGGTCAGTGACTGCGCGCAATCGCGTCGTGGTATCGCCCATGTGCCAATACTGTTCCGTCGATGGATCGCCCACCGATTGGCATCTCGTCAATGCCGGGCGATACGCCATCGGCGGATCCGGCATTGTCTTTTATGAAGAGACCGCCGTGGAGGCTAGAGGGCGGAAATCGTACGGCTGCGCCTCCTTGCACGACGACGCCCAGATTTCTGCCTATGCCCGTATCACCCAGTTCATTCGCGCCATGGGTTCCGTACCGGCAATCCAGCTCGGTCATTCGGGCGGGAAAGGATCTGTCAAGGGCGCCATGGACGAGTGGGCACCGCTGACCGACGCGGACGCCGCGAATGGTCTCGCGCCCTGGCAGACCATCTCCGCCAGCACGACGCCGTTCGGAGAAGATCGTCCCGCCTCGAAGGAAATGACCACCGAGGACATCGCTGCGCTGGTTGCGGCCTTCGCCGACGCAGCCGTGCGCAGCGAACGTGCCGGTTTCGATATCTGCGAGATCCATGGGGCGCATGGTTATCTCATCCATCAATTCCTTTCTCCGGTCACGAACAGACGCTCCGACGCCTATGGCGGCGATCGCGACGGCCGGATGCGTCTTGCTCTTGAAATAGCTGAAGCCGTGCGCGCAGCCTGGCCTTCGCACAAACCGTTGTTCTTTCGTGTCTCAGCACGTGATGGCCGCGGCGGCCTCTGGGACATCGAGGATTCGGTCGCCCTGTCGGCAGAGCTGAAGCGTCGTGGGGTAGACGTTATCGACTGCTCGTCTGGCGGCATCACCGGCAATTCGCCGATGCCTGTCGTGCCCCGTGTACCGGGATATCAGGTCGAATTCGCCGCGCGGATACGCCGGGAAGTCGGAATCCTGACGATGGCGGTCGGGCTTATCACCAAGGCGCAGCAGGCCGAGGATATACTGTCAGAAGGCCAAGCAGACCTGATCGCGATGGCGCGCGAACTGATGCTTCAGGCTGATTGGCCAGTTCGCGCGGCGCGAGAACTCGGCGTTGCCGGAGCATACGAGCTGCTTCCCCCGGATTTCGCCTTCCGGCTCAAGCGCCGCGACGAGGTCGGGCGTCTTCCCTGCGACCCAGTTGGCGGGGCCGGCCAGCGCAGGATCGACGCTTTGGTCGAATCGACCTGACCCGTCTTGCGCAGCGCATTCGTTTTTCAGGAGGACACATA
>JAEYYP010000263.1 GCA_023428425.1 Pseudomonadota bacterium | reverse complement strand
GGTGTAGATCGAGGCGCCGCGAATTTCCTTTTCCTGGAAGCTGTCGGCATGGAGCGACACGAAGAGGTCGGCCTTGTTCTGCCGGGCGAGATCCACACGCTGGTTCAGCGTCAGGTAGGTGTCGTCCTCGCGGGTGAGCGCCACATCGAAGCGCCCGGATTCGATCAGCACACGCTGCAGCTGCAACGCGAAAGTCAGCGTGATGTCCTTTTCGTGCACGCCGTTCGGTGCACTCGCGCCGTTGTCGACGCCACCGTGGCCGGGGTCGATGACCACCAGGGGTCTTGTCTCGGTGATCGGCACATGGGTACCCGGATCGGTCGATGCCGCGACCGGCACGGCGCCCTGGTTGGCGATCGACATGGCGAGGTCGGAAGCAACCTTCTCGGCGAAGTTCTGGGCAGTGTCCGGAATGAGGTCGACCACGAGGCGCGCCGGCTGGTCGGCAACCTTCTCGAGGAAATAGGCCTGCTGCACCTGTGCCGGCGATTCGAGTTCGAGCGTGGTCCGCGCCCTGCCCTTCTCGGCCATCTCAACCTTGAACCCCTTGACGATGCCCTGCCCCGCCACGTCGGCAGGTGCAAGAATCTTGAGGTCGAAGGCCTTCACGTCGATGGCGACGCGGTCGGGACCATCGAGCGACACGATGGCGAACTCGGTGGGCCCGTCGAGATCGATGATCAGCCGGGCCCGGTCGGGTGTCGTGGTGACGCGCGCGTCGACCACGTCGGGATAGTCCTCGACCGATTCGAGCGTCTGCGCTCCGGCCGTACCGGCAGCGACAATCATCACAGCGGCGACCAGCAGGCGCGCCGCAAACCCAATCAATCCGCCGGTTTTACCGCCGGAGCCGGCAGATCGTAGCAAGTCGCGCCGCTCCCCAATTCACTGCCCAGATGACGCCTCAGCACTCGGGCAATTGTGGGGCGTTACGATCGGATGGCCAGTGGTGCAATCGTGAAACCGGCGGCAATCCTCAGGTTTTGAGTTTCCTGTTGCCAATTTGCGGCATCGGCCTTACAGCCATCTTGAGGCGGCCTGCTGCCGCCACCATATGCCGGAGCGGCGCCTTCATGTGCCCCCGGCCGGACGGTCGGCAGCGGCGACCGGTTTGCGCTTCTACCAGTGCGCCGGCCGAGATGCGGCACATTTGACGCCTCGAACAGTGAATCTCGGCCTTTCGGGGCCGAAGAGGCGGAGCGTCTACTCGCCCTGCTTCTCAAGGAAGAGGTCTGATGGCCACCGGGCAGGCAAACAGTGACGCGATCCCGAATAGCGGTTGCCCGTTTGTCAGTGCACGCCCCGTAGCCTTCGCTCTCCAAATCCATGGTGGCGTGCGCGCCACCACATGTACCGGCGCCTCGCGCGCCTTTTCCTCAGTCCCTTTCGCCTCGCATGGCGCCACGTCGGGAGGACCGGTTCGCCGGTCGATCGGTGTCGGCGCGCGACGGCGCGGAGTACCCCTATATGGCTACCAAGAGAATGCTGGTGGATGGCATCCACCCGGAAGAAACACGGATCGTCGTCACTAACGGGAACCGGCTCGAAGAGTTCGATTTCGAATCCCAGTCCCGCCGCCAGCTGCGCGGAAACATCTACCTCGCCAAGGTGACGCGGGTCGAACCCTCGCTCCAGGCAGCGTTTGTGGAGTATGGCGGAAACCGCCACGGCTTCCTCGCCTTCTCCGAAATCCACCCCGACTACTACCAGATCCCCGTCGCCGACCGCGAAGCGCTGATCCGCGAACAGGAGGCCGAGGACGACCACGAGGAGCACGAGCCCGCCGCTGCGGCTGAGGCCGCCCCCGCGGAAGCCGTCGCCTCGGACGAGGAACATCACGAGGAAGACGAGGCGAGCCACATCGAGCAGGCGCCCGCCAACAACGAGCCGGTCGAGAGCGTCGGCGGCTCGGATGCGCTCGAGGATGTGCAGGAGCGCCGCCGTCCGTCGATCCGCCGCAACCAGTACAAGATTCAGGAAGTGATCAAGCGCCGGCAGGTGATGCTGGTGCAGGTCGTGAAGGAAGAGCGCGGCAACAAGGGCGCGGCTCTCACCACCTACCTGTCGCTCGCCGGCCGCTATTCCGTCCTGATGCCGAACACCGCTCGTGGCGGTGGCATTTCGCGCAAGATCACCAACGCTGCCGACCGCAAGCGCCTCAAGGACATCGTCGGCGATCTCGACGTTCCGCAGGGCCAGGGCATCATCCTGCGCACCGCCGGTGCCTCGCGCACCAAGGCCGAGGTGAAGCGCGACTTCGAGTACCTGCAGCGCCTGTGGGAGAACGTCCGCACGCTGACGCTGAAGTCCACCGCGCCCTGCCTCGTCTACGAGGAAGGCTCGCTGATCAAGCGCACCATCCGCGATCTCTATTCCAAGGAGATCGACGAGCTGCTGGTCGCCGGCGACGAGGCCTATCGCGAGGCCAAGGACTTCATGCGCATGATCATGCCGAGCCACGCCAAGAACGTGCAGCTCTACAAGGATGACGCGCCGGTCTTCTCGAAGTTTGGCGTCGAAGGCCAGCTCGACCAGATGTTCTCGCCGACGGTGAACCTGCCCTCGGGCGGCTACATCGTGATCAATCCGACCGAGGCGCTGGTCTCGATCGACGTGAACTCGGGGCGCGCCACCAAGGAACACAATATCGAGGACACGGCGCTCCAGACCAACCTGGAAGCGGCCGAGGAGGTCTCCCGCCAGCTCCGCCTGCGTGATCTCGCCGGGCTGATCGTCATCGACTTCATCGACATGATGGAGAACCGCTCCAACCGGGCGGTCGAGCGCAAGCTCAAGGAAGCGCTGAAGAACGATCGCGCCCGCATTCAGGTCGGCCGCATCAGCCATTTCGGCCTGCTCGAAATGAGCCGCCAGCGCATTCGTCAGGGTGTGGTGGAAAGCTCCACCCACAAGTGCCCGACCTGCAACGGCACCGGCCTCATCCGCTCCGTCGAAAGCCTTGCGCTCATGGTGATGCGCAACGTCGAAGAGCACGTGATGAAGAAGCCGGGCCAGTCGATCAACCTCAAGGTTCCGACCGACGTCGCGCTCTACATTCTCAATACCAAGCGCGGCACGCTGGCGACGATCGAGGCCAAGTACGGCCTTTCGGTCACCATCGTCGCGGATGACCACGTCGGTCCGTCTCACTTCGCCATCGAGCGTGGCGAGCCCCGTGTGCTCGAGCGCAGCGAACAGGCGGGCACCCATGTTCGCGTGGACACCACGACCATGGTCGAGACCGCCGAGGATGCCGCCGACGCGCTTGTCGAGGACGAGGTCGAGGACGAAGAGGACGTCGTTGCCGCGTCGTCGGGCGGTGGCGATCGCCAGGCCCGTTCCGAGGAAGGCGGGGAACGCTCCGGTCGCCGCCGCCGTCGCCGCCGTCGTGG
>JAEYYP010000237.1 GCA_023428425.1 Pseudomonadota bacterium | reverse complement strand
CTCCGTTTCCCCCATCTCGGTCGCCGCTTTCTTCCGGCCTCGATGACCGCTTGTCTTCCGGTGGGGGCCTTTCCCTTCCTTCATGGTCGGCTCGGCGCGAGCGTCACCCATGGCCTCGCCAGCACTCGGTCCATCCTGTGAGACGGCCGCGTCGATGAAGCGTGCGATCGCTGCCTCACTTGTGGCGCCGGCTCTCTCCTGGGCCGCTCCTACTCTGGGCTTCAGGGTCAACCCTGGGCCCGGATCCTGTCTTGCGGTCGTGCGTGCGCTGCTCATGCTCCCTGCCCTCCCCCATTGTTCCCGCTTCCACCTGCCCTACAGGCTCCGCCGTTCCGTCCGTCCCCGGCGCAGGCATTCCGCGCCGGCCGCAACCTTCAGGCGGAACGTACGCCTCATGCTCACCATTGAGCAGAGCGACCACCTCGTCGGCGAGAGCGGCGATCTCACCGCAGGCGATCCGATCGCGGCTGCGAGACGGCACCTCCAACGCGGTCAGCCCCTGCTCCAGCGGTCGCGCGAAGGCGGTCCGCAGACCAAGTGACGAGGCCGCCGGCGCGATACCCTGGTCCGCCAGCAAGGAGATTGCCGCACGGGCTTTGGCGTCGCAAACTCGACGGCAAGGTGCACGGCGATTGTGGAAGCGCCCGGTCCACCCTTCACCCCACCGACTACGACCTTGCGCCCTGCCCTGCGCATACTGACTCCGCCCATCGCTGCAGGTCCGTTGTCGAAACTCGCGCCAACGCTCCTTCCGCCATCGTCTCTCGTCACCGTAGCCATTCACACGTTCCTCAATGTCGATTGGATCGCGGTGACGTGGGCGCGAGGTGGTTGCGATGTTGGCGCAACGTTTCGCCGTCTTTTCGTCGCCTGCGGATCACGGAACCGGGATGTTTCGGTGACCATGGTGGCGTGAAAAGGTTGCGCGTAGGTTCCTGTACCTAACGATCGCCGTGAGACCGGCTGATTTGTCGGTGCGGCGGGATTGGGGATCGTGAAGCGCGAAGCGGGACAGGATTTTGGTTTTCCCGGTGTGCCATTGGTCACTGGGTTGTTGCGCTAACGTTGCGGCGAAGTTGCCAGCGGTTCTCGTCAGGAACGCTTTCAGTTCCGTCATGCTGAGAAGGGAAGGGTACCGAAAACTCAGTGCCCCTAAGATGACGATGGTGTTGCTAATTGCAACACCATCGCGGCGATCATAGCGTAGTCGAGGTGTTGCAATTAGCAACACCCGACCTGTCTCCGATCAGCCTACCGACTTATCGACGAGCAGGGTGTCGATGGCGTCCCGCATTTCGCGAAGCATTGCACGGTCCGTGTCGGCCAGCGGCTTGCCGGTCGGCTTGGTTCGTAGGGAGACCAAGGCATCGCGCGTCGTCAGGACGCTTCGCGCGATGCGCTTCGGCAGGGTCGAGTGTGCGATCTCGGTAGGGTCTTCTGAAGAGCGCCGTGCCTTCGTCCTCGGCGCCTTGGCACCTTCACCAAGTCCTACATCAGCGCCTGCATAGGTGCGCTTCGCGCTCTCCCAGGCAGCGGTTTGGGCAGTGTCGTCCTTCAGGTCGGCGATGTCCCTCAGCACCTTCATCGGGACCTGAACTCGGAGGTATTCCTCACGGATCCGGGCAGGGAGATCGAGAATCTTCAAGGTCCTTGAGACCTCCGACTTCGCGATGCCGAAATGCTTGCTGATGTCGCCTTGCGACCAGCCCTGCGTCTCCATGATGCGGGCGAAGCCATCCGCGGTCTCGAACGGGTTGAGATCGGAGCGAAGCAGATTTTCGACGAGTGCGATTTCGTCGGCGGGTGCATCCGCATCCAGAACGATGGCAGTCACGGTCGGTTGGCCCAATGCGCGGACAGCGCGCAGGCGCCGCTCACCGTAGGCAAGTTGGTACAGCCCGTTTGGAAGCGGCTTCACGCCGATTGGTTCGAGCAAGCCGTAGCGCTCGATGGAGTCCGTGAGCGCTGTCAACTCGGCTGTATCGAAATCGCGACGTGGCTGGTCGGGATTGGTGGCGATCGAGTCCACCTCGACCTGGGCAGTGCGGGCATTCCGGGTTTGGAAAGAGACGGGTAGGGCGCTCTCCCCAACAGGCTTGTTCTCGCGGCCTTCGCGCAGGGCGCCGAGCATCGCGCTGTTGGTCCTTCCGAGTTTACGCGACATGGGCGACCTCGCTCATACGGAGGCCGAAGCGCTTCGTGCGCTCGGCGACAAGGGCATCGGCGACGGCGCGCAAGGAGTCGGCGCCGGCGGCATTCGACACTGCGCTCACGGCCGCCTGCCCGGCCGCGAACGCTTGGCTGTAGACCGTGGCGCGGGGAAGCGGATCGAAGATCCGCGTGGTTCCCGAATACGCCTTCTGCAGTTCCAGCAGCGATTCCCGATCCTGGGTGAGGCGCTGGTTGAACATCGTCGGCAGGATCCCGAGCACCGTCAGTGTCGACTGGACGGTGTCGCGGATGTCCGAAATCGATTCCAGGATGTATTCGATGCCGAGCACCGACATGAGTTCGGTCTGGCAGGGGATGAGGACGGTGTCGGACGCCGTCAGGCTGTTCATCGTCATCTGCGCCAAGTGCGGCGGCGTGTCGATCACGATGAAGTCGTAGGTTTCGCGGAGCGGAGCGAGGGCCTTGCGCAATGTGAAGATGCCGGTGACCTGCCCTTGCAGTTCGCCCTCCACCTTAGCCAGCCGGATGCTCGACGGTACGACATCGAGGCCGGTGTCTTCCACGCTCAGCACAACATCGGCGAGGGTGGTTTCCTTCCGGAGCACGGCGTCGAGCGTACGACCCTGGCGGTGCAGGTCGATCGCGTTGAAGCCAAGGTGGATTGTGGCGCTGGCCTGGGGGTCGGCGTCGATCAGCAACACCTTGTGCCCGCCTTGGGCGAGCATGGTCGCGGTATTCACACTGGTCGTGGTCTTGCCGACGCCGCCCTTCTGGTTGCTCACCGAAACGACCAGGGCAGGTCCGTGCTTGACGCCGAGGCCAGCGATCTCACGGTGCAGCAGATCGACCACGACCTGCGGCGGCTTGTCGGATCCGCGCTCCCAGCCGCTGACCTTCTGCTTGTCATAACGGCGGTTGAGCCGTTCGTTAAGCCATGCCGCGAATTCGGGCTGGCTCAGGCCGAGGCGCTCGCGGAACGCCTTCACATTATCCCCCAGCAAGGCCGGCTCCGATCAAAAATGACGTCTGAACCTTGGATACAGGTAGCGCCCACATTCGTCAAGAAATCGCTGTGCTGGCAGAAACCGACTACCCACCAAGGATGCCTGCATCCTGAGCAAGGGAGTGATGAAAGGGGGAAGGGCTGTTGCAAATAGCAACAGCGTTACGACAGCGGTACCGGTTGCGGATCCACACGCTCCTGCTCCAGGAGCAGGCCCGTGTCGAGAATGACGCGAGCGATCTCGGCTCCCGCACCGGTGCGTCCGGCCAATAATGCGAGAGGAGCCGTGTGCCCTGCGCGGCCGAGGCGGGCGACGCGGCCCCGATCCATGAGGTGCGGGCGTATGAAGCCGCCGAGGCTCTGCTCCAGATACTCGGCGATGCGGGCGCCTCCGGCATCGACATCACCCCAGTGCCACAGAGTCGGCGGCGTCGGTGATGTGGCCAGCAGGCGGCGAAGCAGAGACAGTACGGTCATGCTGGGAAACCCGCCGGTGTAGACGACGCACACCTCATCCTGCCGGATCTCACGGACATGGCGGTGGAACGAAGTCAAATTCTCGACGGTCAGAATGCGGGGGCTTGCGACGTCCGCCCGCCAATGAACCCCAGACAGCCATTCACGATGAACCGTGACGAAGGGGGGCGCAAAGCCGGGAAGCCTGACATCGGATCCGACGACGGACAGGTCGATCTCGACAGGGCCGGAC
>JAEYYP010000234.1 GCA_023428425.1 Pseudomonadota bacterium | reverse complement strand
GGCACCCGGTGCCGGCGGGTGCGGCATGAAGACGGCCGCGCGTCTCTTTCTTGGGTCGCTGCTGTCGGTGTCGCTGGCCATGCCAACCGTCGCCGCCGAGATCATGGCTCAGCAAAAAAAGGCCTGTCAGGCGGACTATCTGCGCCATTGCGCATCCGTCATGCCCGGCGATGGGCGTGTGGTCGCCTGCTTCATCGCCAAATACGACGTCTTGTCGGCGAGATGCGCCGCAAGCCTCCGCGATGCGGCCTGCGATCCACAGACCGCTTCGATGATCACGTTGAAAGTGGACTGCGGCGACGGCAAGCAGCAGTCGCAATCCTTGCCGAATTAGAATCCGCGGCGCGACTATCGCTTTGAGCGCGGCAGGTTTCCTGCCGCGTCTCGCGCTCCGGGGCCTCGATAGGCCCGGGCGCACATTCCGCGGCGTCAGGCCTGCGCCGGAAAGCGACTTTGCGGTGTCTTCCTTTCGCCAAAGCCCCTGCCTATATTCGCCGGGCCGGAACGGTTGCGGTCACAGGGGGTAGGAATGGCCACGCTTCAGAATTTCGACGCCGAGATCGCCAAGACGCGCAAGGTCGTCGAGGAGATGCGCTCCAAGATCGACCAGTCGGCCACCGTGCTCGACAAGTTCGCCCAGACCGACCAGAAGATCGGTACCGCCGAATTCGACATCGAGAATGCTCGCATCGCCGCCGTGCTCACCCAGCAGAAGGTGATGGAGGGCAACATCGCCGACCTGATCATCGGCCTCGAGGATGCCACCAACGTGTTCGGCGCCGAATTCGAGAGCATGAAGAGCTTCACCGGCTGGGAGAGCTTCATCGGCATCTTTTCGGCCCAGTCGAAGCAGCGCATGCGCACAGAGCGCGTGCGCAACATGTCGCTGGCCGGCAATCTGCAGGAGTTGCTGGCGAAATCCGACACCATCGTCGGCATCCTCAAGGCCCAGAAGCAGGTGCTCGACGAACGCTACAAGACCTCGGAAGCGAGCCTGGGGCAGGTAATCGAGCGCCGCAAGGTCACGGTCGACAATCTTACCGCGGTACAGAAGCGCATCGAGGAATTGAATCCTCTGCTGCTCGACATCGAGAACAGGATCGCCGCCTCGACCAGCCAGACCGAGCGGACGGAGCTCGAATCGGAGCGCTCGAAGCTCGCGACCGAATACAACGAACGCCAGGCGAAGGAGCAGGAACTGCTGGCCGAGAGCCAGACGCTCGAACGCTACACCTCGATGTTCCAGACCTTCGTCGATTCGCTCAACAACCAGATCGCGGCGCAGAACACGCTGATCAACAAGCTGACCATCGACACCGAGCAGCGCATCGTCCTCTACAAGGCGCTGGAGGACTCGCTGAAAACAGCGGCCCAGCAGGACGTGGCGCACAAGATCAACACACTTGGTAGCCAGGTGGACAACACAGCGGAAGAGACCATGGCGGGCATAGGCGCGGCCGCGCAGAAGCATATCGGCGACCTGCTCGAGATGCACGAGAAGAACATGGTCGCGACCGCTGACATCCAGCGCCGCAAGAAGCTCGCCGACGAGGCTTTCGCGCGGCGCTTCGACGAGGTGCTGAAGAAGCATAACTCGTCGGACTATGTGAAGCAGTAGGTGCGGCCCCCGGAGCCGAGCCGAACCGCGATGAACGCCGCCGTCCCGCCGCCCGACAATCCGTCCATCCGCTATTTCGACGCCATCGCGGCCGCGCTTGGCGGGCTCGAGCTTTTCCTGCGCGACGATCGCTCGCCACTCTACCGGCATGGAATCGTGGCCAAGATCGTGGCGGAATACATCGCCCGGCTCGAAACCTCCTTCGCCTGCTGGCGCAACCGCATCGGCTTCATGGAGAGCTTCCGCATCTCGCGCGCCGAAAGCGGCTTCCCGGTCTTCCAGAACGTGCTGGAACTGGAGAACGACCGCCGCACGGCGGAGAAGCGGCTGGCCGGCATTCCACAGCCGGACGAGATCCGCAACGAGATGGCGGACTTCATCCTGCGCCACAAGGCGTTTCCCGCGGCCCTTCAGAAGTCGATGGCCGAGCGGCTCTACCTGGAGGACGTCCAGGACGGCACGATCTTCAGCCCCTTCGTGCTGGCCAAGACCGCCCTGGTCTCGGTCAATCCGAAATCCGGCCGGCCGTTCTGCATGGTGCACTGGGGCAGTTTCGACGGCAGTGCCAACCTGCCGCTGATCTACGTGGCCACGGTGGAAGACAGTTCCGAAGCCATGGTGGAGCAACTCGTGACGCGCGAGGGCAAGCTCAACGAGCGCATCGACATTCCGCTGCCGATCGACGGACTGCTCAATCCCGACCTCGCCCACCGCTTCGACGATTTCACCGAGAAGAACTCCGCCTATTCATTGTCGCCGGCCACCATCGCCGGCAATCTCGACAAGGATTTCCCGACGCTCCACCCCAAGCAGCTGCGTCGCGTGGTGCTGGGCCCGTTCTACACGGCCGGCATCACCGAGCACAATTCGGTGGTGGAGGAGGTGCTGTCCAAGGTGCGCAAGCCCGAAAACGCCTGGCTTTTGACCTGGACCGTTCAGGAAGTCTTCTCCAAGGCCGAGCGGCCCGGCCGCAACGGGCTGTTCTCCTCGACGCCAGCGGCGGAGGAGTTTCATATCAACACCGACGACCTCGAAGCCGCCCGCCAGGGCGTGTCGAGCTACGAGAAGCACGCGCTTATCCCGCACGAGGCCTATCAGGCGCTGTATGCCGCCGGCGAAGCCCAGAAGATCTTCGCGGGCTACAAGGTTCACATCCTGTCCAAGGGGCAGGTGATCAGCGATGTGTGAGTCGGTCGTTGTTCGTCGGTCGCCAGTCGTGGGTCGTCGGTCGAATGCTCTGTCTGGGAT
>JAEYYP010000196.1 GCA_023428425.1 Pseudomonadota bacterium | reverse complement strand
CCCCCCCCCCCCCCCCCCCCCCCCCCCCCCCCCCCCCCCCCCCCCCCCCCCCCCCCCCGCCACCGTCGCGCGATGTCGCGGAAGTCGCGCGACAATCGGCGACTTCGTGCGACACCTGCGACGTTTCCTGGTGGTGCGCTCGGCTGTTCGCCGCCCTGGCCACCTCTCTCTTCCGGCGCAGGCGCTCACGGTCGGCTTCGCGCTTCCGCTCGGCGGCGTCGCTCGAACGAGCCACCGGCGACGAGACCGCCATCTCGGCCTCGATGCGGGCGACGGCTGCCACGAGCTCGTCGCCGGCGAGACCGGCGGCTATCAGCTCGCGCAGGGCCGCGGCGATCACGCTCATGCGCCGCTCTCCGACCCGACGGCAAAGGCGCGCATCGTGCCGAAGATGGCTGCCACGTCGTCGTCGCGAGGTGCGATGCCGTCGAAGCCGGCCGGCCCGCCGATGTGGTCCAGCCACGCCAGCATGCCGGCCGTCGTGACGGGCACTGTGTGGAGCACATGCTGCAGGGCCTCGACCTCCCGTTCGGAGGCAGCATCCCGCCGGGCGCCTGCTTCTTCGGCGACAGGGCCGTCGGGGCAATCGGCCAGTTCGGCCTCGCCCGCGGCGTCGAATGCAGCTTCGTGCTCGGCCCGGCGCCGCTGGTGTTCTGCGATGGCGGCGAAGATCGGATCAGCCATGGCGGGCCTCGTCTTCCGATTCGGTCGCCTCGGCGCCCCACAAAATGCCGCGGCCCTTTTCTCCGCAGCGGGCGATCTTCTCGAAGTTCGCGCCGACAGCCGTGAGAATTCGCACAGCTCGCGACGACGGCTTCGCTATTTTCCTCCAGGAGCCGCAGGGTGGCAGATGGAGTTCGCCTGCGCCGGTGTTGCAGGGGATGACGCGATCGGCATCGTCCCCCATCTCCGGATAGAGCTCCATCCCGAGGAGGCGCCCTTCCATGAAGAGCCATTCGCGATAGGCCTCCATTTCCGAGCGCGTCGCTGGCCGCTCGACCGGAGCGGTGAACGTTTTCAGGAAGCCGAGTGCCGACCGGACCAGCGCGGGCGCGAAGTCGGGTTCAATCTGGGCCAACTCCAGTGCCGCGATGGCCCCCTCGAGACTTTGTGCCGAGGGAGCTCGGTTCAGCTCGTCGTCGTCATGCCAGCTTTCGGTATCGTTCGGCGGTCGCGAGGCGAACTCGGCGCGGGCCTCTCGCCATTGGGCGATCAGCGCAATGACCGGATCGACGGGCTTCTGGGCAGCGGGCAAGCCGGGGGCGGCTGCCGGAACGGTGGGGTTCGGCATGGGATGGCCTTGTGGTGATAATTACACCATTAACCATCGACCTATCACCGGTTTGATGTCAACCGCCTTCGGTGATAATTTCACCACATGAAGTCAGTTCAATGCCGAATGGCCCGAGCCGCGATCGGATGGAGCACGCAAGAGCTAGCCGCGAAGGCTGGTGTCGGTGTGAACACCGTCAATCGGTTCGAGGCAGGTCAAGACGCGAGGATGAGCAGTGTGGAGAAAATCCGCGCCGCCCTCGAAGCCGCCGGCGTGATCTTCGTGGCGGAGAACGGCGAGGGGCCGGGAGTGAGGCTGAGGAAGGGCGGGTGAGCTTATGAGTAGGCTCGGCCGGCCATCACCTTCATCGAAGCGAATGGCTTCAGCCGGTGATGCTGGTCGGACGGCATCTTACCGGGCTCGCGCCTACCTCAATTATTCTCCAATTGCCCTTCTGCACCCGTCACATCTTCAAGCCGCTTCACCAGCCATTTCAAGCCGGCATCTCGGTTGCCCCGCTGATGCCAGATCGCTTCTACGATGGCTTCTTGCGGCGCGTGAGGGAGAGACAGCATCACATGGTGCCCCGCTTCAACCAGGCGACGGGCGAAGCGCTCGGGCAACGTGGCCACCATGTCCGTACGCGACAAGATATCCGCGACGGAGGCATAGTGCGGCAGGGAGACCGCGATATGAGCTACGGCCGCGTCATCTTCGTCCGCCTCCATGAGCAGGCGATCGATCCACACCCTCCGCCAAACTCCGCGCTCATCGAGGAACCCGTCGGCGGACTGATCGCCTGAGCCGGTCAGTTCCACCACAACGAACGGGTAAGAGAACAACCGCTCCCGGGTCACTGCGCTTCCTTCCAGTGGATGACCGCGCCGGGCCACGAGCGCCTCTTTGTCTTTGAGCAGCGGCGACCGGTGGATGCGTTCAGGGAGCTCCGAAAACCAGCCTATTACCAAGTCGAGTCGCCCTTCGTCCAAATGCTGGACGACATCGACGCGGCTGTAGGGAAAAATTCGGAGTTCAAGCTGGGGAGCCAGTTCCGCGATGCGCTGGACGAGGCCCGGAAGGATGATGCTGCTGCTATACTCGCTGGCGGCGACGCGGAAGGTTCGCACGGCTTGGCACGGTGAAAACGGCGTCGCCGAAATCGCCTCATCGAGGCGCCCGAGACCGTCGCGAACCATCGGAGCGAGTTCGCGCGCCCGCACCGTCGGAACCATGCCGTCATCGCCATAGATGAACAGGTCGTCCCCAACCGCAAGGCGAAGGCGTGCCAGCGCATGGCTGACGGCAGATGCCGTCACGCCCAGTTCCCTGCTGGCGCCGCTCACGCTGCCGGTGAGCATGATCGCATCGAAGACGCGGAACAGGTTGAGATCAACGCGCTTCAGAGACATTCGCCACCCTGTGATTGAAATTCATTGCTGCACTGAAGCAAATTCAGCGTTTACGGCCCCGCTTCACATTGGCATGGTTCGCTCGCGAGAAAAATGGCGGTAGCAGCGTGCGAGAATCGAGTGGCCGGCCCATAAATCGCAAGGCGGGTGTCCTGAAAAACGGCCCGCATCAAGGTGATCCGCGATATCAGCAACGCCCCTCGCATGAAACCTCCGCTGCGGCACAGTATAAGTACGCCGCAATGCAATATATGTCTGAAATCATTATCATTCAAAAAAGAATGGCGGGTTGAGACTCTCTGCCTCGGGGCATAAGCTTCGGTTTGACGCTTGGCATCTGACCTGCCCGTCGTTCGCGTTTTTGCTCGAGTTTGAAGGAGAATGGCAGCACGCCGTCTCGGCGAGGCCCGATCAGGCTTCATCAAAACACGCCCAAGAAAAACGAGGAAACGCTCATGTTCAGAGACGACGATCTGCCTTCGCCCGCCTACATTTCCACGGGTCACCTACCCGAGGCAGACGAGGTCGAGCGCCTTGTGCGGCGGGCTCACGCGCGCTTCAAGGACAATGACGAGGGGGAGAACTCCAAGGTCTATCCAGCGCTGGAGCGGGTGCCTCGGGATCTGTTCGGCATCTGCGTCGCAGGAACAAGCGGGCGCATCTACGCCGCCGGGGACGTCGAGCACGAATTCACCATCATGAGCGTGTCGAAGCCGTTCATCTTCGCCCTCATCTGCGAACTCATCGGCCCGTCGCAGGCGCGTGCGAAACTTGGCGCAAACGCCACCGGCCGCGCCTTCAACTCGCTCGCGGCGATCGAGGCCATGCCGGGCGGCATCACCAATCCCATGGTCAATCCGGGCGCCATCGCCGCCACAAGCCTGGTTCCCGGCGCGACCAGCGCGGAGAAGTGGGCGTTCATCCACGGCGGGCTCTCCCGCTTTGCCGGCCGCGCGCTTCCTTTGAACGAAGAGGTGTACGCCTCCGCTATCGCGACCAACTTCCGCAATCGCTCCATCGCCCGCATGCTTCAAAGTGTCGGCGCCATCTACAGCGATCCGGACGAGGCGACGGAGCTGTACACCCGACAGTGCTCCCTCAATGTGAGCGCGCGCGACCTCGCGGTGATGGGCGCAACGCTGGCCGACGGCGGCGTCAATCCCATCACCAAGGAGCGTGTGGTGGAGCCGGACGTCTGCCACTACGCTCTCGCCGTGATGGCGACCGCCGGCCTCTACGAGACCTCCGGCGACTGGCTCTACGAGATCGGACTTCCGGGAAAGAGCGGCATCGGCGGCGGAATCCTCACGGTCTCGCCGGGCAAGGGCGGCCTCGGCACCTTCGCCCCGCCGCTGGATACCGCGGGCAACAGCGTGAAGGGGCAGTTGGCCGCGCGCTACCTCTCCCAGCACCTCGGCATGGATCTGTTCGTCTCGCGCCCCGAAGAGTGACGGCGCCGCGGACCAACACCAAATTTCGGAAGGAAATGCCCATGACAGGTTCGACCCCGGCGCAATCGCTGGCGGGCCAGCCGGCCGGCCAGGACGCCAAGGAGAGCTGGGTGCCGATGATCGCCATCGCGCTCGGCCAGGTGATCATGTCTTTCAACGTCGCCTCGCTGCCTGTCGCGATGGGCGGCATGGTGAAGAGCTTCAACGTGCCGCCCACCACGATCGCCACGGGCATCGTGATGTATTCCATGCTGGTGGCGGGCTTCGTGATGCTCGGCGCCAAGCTCAATCAGCGGTTCGGCGCGGTCAATGTCTTCCGTGCCACGGTGGTCCTGTTCGGCTGCGCCCAGGTGCTGATGACCTTCAGCCCCAACGCGACGGTCATGATCACCGCGCAGGGCCTGTCCGGCGCGGCTGCGGCGGCCATCGTGCCCTCGCTCGTGGCGCTGATTGCGGAAAACTATCGCGGCACCCAGCAGGCGACGGCGCTCGGCGCGCTGGGCTCGGCCCGCGCGGCCGCGGGTGTCGCCGCCTTCCTCATCGGCGGCGTTCTCGGCACCTTTATCGGCTGGCGCCCCGCGTTCGGCATCCTCATCGTTCTTTCCGCGGTCGTGTTCGTCCTGAGCTTCCGTCTCAAGGCGGATCATGGC
>JAEYYP010000147.1 GCA_023428425.1 Pseudomonadota bacterium | reverse complement strand
CGAAATCGACCACCGTCGAAGGCTCGTAGCCGCCGATCTGGAAGCACACGACGACGAAGTTGGTGCCGTCGAGCGCCTCCCGCTGGTTCGAATAGGTCTTCACCGTCGCCGGCACGCCGAGCGTGTTGACCAGCTTCTGCGCGATGATCTGGCTCTCTTCGAGCCGCGTCGGGTTGATGTCCATCAGCCGGATTTCGGCGCCGGCGAGGGCCGGACGCTGCAAAATGTCGCCGACGATGTTCTTCATGAACACCGACGAACCGGCGCCGATGAATGTGACCTTGGGGTTAGGCATAACGGTCTCCAATATATTCAGTGTCCGCCGATCAGGCGGCGATCTCGAAGGCGGCGCGCACCAGCCGCCGCGTATAGTCGGTCTTGGGGTTGGTCAGTACCTCGTCCACCGGCCCCTCCTCCATCACCTTGCCGTGCTGCATCACCATCACGCGGTGGCAGAGCGCCCGCACCACCTTGAGGTCGTGCGAAATGAACAGGTAGCTCAAGCCGCGCTCGTCCTGCAGCTTGCGCAGCAGCTCGATGATCTGCGCCTGCACCGACAGGTCGAGCGCCGACGTCGGCTCGTCGAGCAGGATGAACTCCGGCTCGAGCGCAATGGCTCGCGCGATCGCGATGCGCTGCCGCTGCCCGCCCGAAAACTCGTGCGGAAAGCGGCTGAGGATGTTGTCGGGCATGCCCGAGTCGCGCAATGCCGCCCGCACCCGGTCCACACGGTCCCGGCTGTTGGCGCCGATGCCGTTGACGATCAGCCCCTCCTCGAGGATCTGGCGGATGCTCATGCGCGGGTTGAGCGAGGCGAACGGATCCTGGAACACGATCTGCATGCGCTGCCGCAGCGGCCGCATCTGCTCGCGGTTCTTGTCGTGGATCGACTGGCCATCAAAGAATATCTGCCCGCCCTGGTTGCCGATCAAACGGATCAGCGCCTGCCCGAACGTCGTCTTGCCCGAGCCGCTTTCGCCCACCAGCCCCAGCGTCTCGTGCTTCTTGAGGTTGAGCGACAGGCTGTCCACCGCCACCAGCTGGAAGAAATCCGGCTTGAACGCCCCGCCGCGCTTCAGGGTGAAGCTCACCTTCACCTTGTCGCCTTCGAGGATCGTCGGCGAGTCGGACTCGATCGGCTTGGCCCGGCCCTTGGGCTCCGAGGCCAGCAGGTGCTTGGTGTAGGCATGCCGCGGGTTGGCGAACAGCGCCTCGGTCGTGTTGTGCTCCTGCACGCGGCCGTGCTGCATCACATACACGTATTCCGAGAACTGCTTCACGATCGTCAGGTCGTGGGTGATCAGGATCACCGCCATCCCGTACTTCTGCTTCAGGTCCTTGATCAGGTTGAGGATCTGCGCCTGCACCGTCACGTCGAGCGCAGTCGTCGGCTCGTCGGCGATCAGGATGTCGGGCCGGTTGGCGAGCGCCATGGCGATCATCACGCGCTGCCGCTGCCCACCCGACAGCTGGTGCGGGAAGGAGCGCAGCCGCGCCTTCGGCTCCGGGATCTGCACTTCCTCGAGCAGCTTCTCGGCGCGCTTCATCGCCTCGGCGCGGGAAATCTTGTTGTGCAGGTGCAGCACCTCGCACAGCTGCTGGCCGATCGTGTAGACCGGGTTCAGCGAGCTCATCGGCTCCTGGAAGATCATCGACACGTCGTTGCCGCGCAGCTTGCGCACCTCGGCTTCCGACATGTCGTAGATGTTCCGGCCCTTGAGCAGCAGCTTGCTGTCCTTGCTCACCGTGGCGCGCTTGGTCAGCAGCCGCATGATCGTGCGCGCCGTCACCGACTTGCCCGAACCGCTTTCGCCCACGAGCGCGATCGTCTCGCCCTTGTGCAGCTGGAACGACACGTCGCGCACCGCATGCACGATGCCGCCCTCGACCTTGAAATCGACCTTGAGCCTGCGCGCATCGAGGATCAGTTCGCGGCCATGCGCGCCGAGGTCATGGCGTTCGTCAGGGCTGAGGTTTTCCGTATCGGTCATGGCGAGCCTCAGTAGGGGTCGATGGCATCGCGCAGGCCGTCGCCCAGCGCGTTGAAGGCGAACACGGTGACGAGCACGAACACCACCGGCGACAGGATCCACGGGTAGGAGCCGATCACCGAGAACGTGCTGGTATCCTGCAGCATCAAGCCCCAGCTGATCAGCGGCGGCTTCACCGCGAAACCGAGGAAGCCGAGGAAGCTCTCGAGCAGCACCACCGAGGGCACCGCCAGCGTCACCGCCACGATCACGTGGCTCAGCACGTTGGGCAGGATGTGGCGGGTGATGATGCGCATGTCGGACGAACCGACCGCGATCGCCGCCCGCACATACTCGATCCGCGCCAGCGACAGCGTCTTCGAACGCACCTCACGGGAAAGCTGCGCCCAGCCGAGCACCGCCATCACGCCGATCACGAAGGCGATGAAGATGTTGGAGGGCGCCGTCACCGGAATCAGGGAGGTCAGCGCCAGGTAGAGCGGCAGTTGCGGGAAGGCCAGCACGAACTCGACGAAGCGCTGCACCCACAAATCGATCCGCCCGCCGAGATAACCCGAGGCAATGCCCACCAGCGTGCCGATGATCGTCGTCAGCGACACCACGATCAGCGCGATGGTCAGCGATATCTGCGAGCCGACGATGCCGCGCGACAGGATATCCCGGCCGAACTTGTCGGTCCCCAGCAGGTGGATCGGGCGCCCGTCGGTCGAGCCGAAGAAGTGGATGTCGGTCGGGATCAGCCCGAGGATGCGATAGGGATGCCCCTTGACGAACAGGCCCACCGGCGTCGGGTTGTCCTTCTCCGCCCCGGTCAGCGGCTGGAAGGTGATAGGATCGAACTCGCCCGTCTCGCCGATCGGATAGACGTAGGGGATCAGGCTGAAATTGCCCGCCGGATCCTCGAACGCGATCACGTCGGGCGGCGCGAACGGCAGTTGCGTCCGCTTGGGATCCATCGGCGCGAAGAAGTCGCCGAACAGTGCCACCACCAGCAGCGTCACTACCAGCACCAGCCCGATCATCCCCATGGTCGAGCGGCGGAAGCGGCGCCAGACCAGCGTCGCGTAGCCCTCGTTGCCCTGGAAGCGCGCGGAAACGCCCGTATCGGTAACTTCGGTGGTCGGCGCCGGACCTGCCCCGACATCGGTCGGCAAGGGTTGCGCCGTCGTGTGCCTGATCTCGCTCATTCGGCCGACCCTCCGAGACGAATGCGCGGATCGAGCGCCACCAGCAGCAGGTCGGCAATGATGTTGCCGATGATCAGCGTCGTCGCCAGCACCAGCATGAAGGTCGCCGTCACGTAGACGTCGCCTACGCCCATCGAGCCGACGATCGCCGGGCCCACGGTCGCGCGACCGCACCCGATCGCCACTTCGATTTCGCCGGTCAGCATGTAGGGCAGCGCCACGCCCTGGTAGGCGAGCAGCGGATGGAGGGCGTTGGGCACCGCGTGCCGCATGATCACGCCTGATTCCGGCACGCCCTTGGCGCGCGCCGTCTCGATATACTGCGCGTTGAGCACGTCGAGCAGGTTACCGCGCATCACGCGCATGTTGTAGGCGAGCCCGCCGAACGTGGCGATGAACACCACCGGCCACACATGCTGCACGAGGTTGACGAACTTGTCCCAGCTCCACGGCTGCCCGCCATACTTGGCCGAAAAGAACATCCCGACTTCCGAGACGTTCAGCCGGAACACGAGGAGATAGAGGATGATGATCGCCAAGAGGAAGCGCGGGATCGTCATGCCGAGGAACGAGATGATGCCGAGCAGCGTGTCGGCCCAGGAATACTGGCGGGTCGCGGCGATGATGCCGAGCCCGATGCCGAGCAGCGAGGCGAGGATGTGGCAGACCAGCGCCAGCAGGATCGTCGCCGGCAGGCGGTCGGCGACGACGATGCCGACATCCTTGTTGTAGTAGTACGAGTGCCCGAAATCGAACCGGGTGATGATGCCCCAGATCCAGTTGAAGTACTGGACCAGCACCGGCTGGTCGAGCCCGTTGGCGACGCGATAGGCCTGCGCCTGGATTTCGGCGTCGGCCGGCGGCACGCCGCCCTGGTTGATCAGCATCGACTTGATGTAGTCGGCGTAGTCGCCGGGCGGCGCCTGGATGATGGCGAAGGTCACGATGCTGAGCAGCAGCAGCAGCGGTATCGCTCCACCCACCCGCATCACGAGAAATCTGAGCATCTGCTGCCGCCTGCTGCAGCGCCTTCACGGAGTGAGGCGCGAACCTGAATTCGGGAAGCGGCAGGGGGATCGTTCCCCCTGCCACCGATGGTCGTTGCGTGCTTACTCGAGCAGGCCGGTGGCCGAGCCGGGCGCGCCCGGCAGGGTCTCCGGATGCAGCTCGTTGTCCGACTGCTTGTCGGCCGGCACGAACACGCGCTCGCGGATGATGTTGTCTTCAGCCCAGTTGAACATGAAGATCGGGGCACCAGCCGGGATGTTGGCGAAGCGCTTGTTGATGATGAGCGCACCGGGGTACTGCGTCAGGCCCACCGAGTAGACGTTCTCGGTGTACAGCTTCTGGTACTTCTTCATCAGCTCGCCGCGCTCGGCGTTGTCGGTCGACTTGATGAACGCGTTGACCGTGTCCACCAGCTCCTGCTCGAACGGCAGCAGGTCGAGGGTGCCGTCGGCACCGGCGCGGTGGAAGTAGCTCGTCCGCGGCCCGGTGGGGGCGAGCGAGACGGTGCCCTGCACCACCGAGACCATTTCCGAACCCTGGCGACGGACCTGCCAGTCGAACTGGCCGGATTCCATCATGTCGTCACGAGCCGTACCGGTCTGGAAGTTGGCGATCACGCGCAGCCCCAGCGGCTCCATCTGGGCAATCACACCTTCGGCGAGGTTGGTGTCGGTGCCGTAGTCGGAGTTGGCGAGGATGGTGATTTCCACGTCGGCGCCGCCATCGGGGAAGTTGCGGATGCCGTTGCCGTCGGTATCGGTCAGGCCGATCCCGTCGAGCAGGGCCTTCGCCGCTTCGAGGTCGTACGGATAGTAGACCGTCGATTCCTTGTCGTAGAAGGCCGTGCCGGCATAGAGGCCGCCCGGATAGATGGCGGTGAACGGACCGCGCACCAGCGATTCACCCAGCCGCTGCCGGTCGGTCGCGATGCTGACCGCCTTGCGGAAGTCGAGGTTGCGGTTGAGTTCGCGCACCTTTTGCGCCCGCTCGTCCGGGGTGCCCCAGCCATTGGCCGACAGGTTCATGTCGAGCGTGTAGCCGATGGTGCGGGCACCGAAGGCGAGACGCGCCGGAGCGTTTTCGTCGGCCGAGCGGCGCAGCGCCTCGACATAGCTTTCCGCCTGCTCGAGGTTCGAGAAGTCGCCCGAACCGGCCACGGCCTGCACGTCGCGATCCGCCCAGGTGGACAACCGATAGTGCATCTCGTTGAGGTAGGGCAGCTGGTTGCCGGCCTCGTCGACCTTCCAGTAGTACGGGTTGCGGCGCATCGCCACGATGTCGTCCGGCCGGTATTCCACCACCACCCAGGCACCCATCGTCGGAATGTTGAGGTACTCGGGCGGGAAGGCGTTCTTGTACTGGTCGTAGGTGTTGGCGGTGTTGTACTTCGGGTGCTGCGGCTTGAGGATGTGGCTCGGGCCGGGGCAGAACGTGCCATACGCCATGGCGTAGAGGTACTGCGTCGGCTTCACGTCCTTGAACGTCCACACCACGGTGTAGTCGTCGACCTTCTCGAGCGTCGTGCCTTCACCGAAGGTAGCGGGCGTCGCGCCGTTGAGCGGCGACACGTTGGGGTCGAGGACGTTGTCCTCCCAGTAGAACATCAGGTCGGCGGCATCGAAGGGGTCGCCGTCGGACCACTTGGCGCCTTCGATCAGGTGCATGGTGAGCTTGTGGCCGTCTTCCGACCATTCCCAGCTCTTGGCGAGGTTCGGCAGCGGCTCCAGTTCCTCGGCCCGCACCTGGAACAGGGGGCCGGTGCGCGTCAGGCACTCGGAAAGGCCGATATCGATGCCGCCCCAACCCTGGCTCTGGCCGCCGATATAGTTCCAGCCCTCGGGCCGGCCACCGATCACGTGGCGCATCACGTCGCCATACACGCCGACGCCGTCGGGCATGTTGGCGGTCTTGTAAACCAGCGGCTCCTTGGGGAGGCGCTCGGCGACGGGCGGCAGCTTGCCGGTCTCGACGTATTTCGACGTCACCCAGTCGGGTTCGCTGTACGAGGACAGGGCCTTGTACTCGAACATGTCCTTGATGCCAACGAAGTTGGGCGTGCCCTGGGCTTCGAAGGTCGGCGGATCGGGCGGAGTGGTCGGCGTGACGGTCTGCGCCTGCGCCGCGATGATCGAAACGGACAGCAGCAGTCCTGCCCCGCCAAGGGCATAAATTGGCTTTCGCATGGTACCTCCCATTGCGCTGGACAACAGGCAACGTGCCGGAAACAGGGCCTCCCGCCCTGATTTCCGCTATCCAGCAGACCTGAATGGTACGACTTGCCGCAGTCTCCACAATCCGATTTATTGGATGGGTATTTCCGGCTTTTAAAGATTGCCCCGATCATGCCGAACCCGTCATCGCCGCTGCAGAAGGCCGCCCCGCCCGTCCCGCGTCCGGACCGGCAGTTCTACGCCAAGACCTCCGCCTTCGGCCGCTTCGGCATCCGCTGGTTCGATCCGCAACTGATGGAGCGCGAGCACTTCCACGGCCATATCGAGATGAACTGGCTGACCTCCGGCTCCATGGACTACCTCGTCGACGGCAAGCCGGTCGAAGTGCCCGCCCGCCGCCTCGTGCTGTTCTGGGCCGGCATCCCGCATCGCACCACCAGCATCGATCGCGGTCCCAGGGGCGACAGCCGCCAGTGCAACATCTACCTGCCGCTCGATGCCTTCCTCCACATGCCGCGCCTCGGCCGCCTCACCGAGACCATGATGGGCGGCGGCATGATCGCGCTCCCGGCCGGGTCGATCGGCGACGAAACGCTCGAACGCTGGTACACCGACTATCGCCGCGGCGACGCCGAACGCGGCGACATCCTGCGCTCCGAAATCGCCCTCATGCTCCGCCGCGCCTCGGTCGACGGCTGGGACGAACTGCTCTCACCCTGGATCGAGGCAGTGCAGCCCGCCACCCGCGGCGCCACGCCGCTCCGCTACGTCGTCGCCATGGTCCGCCACATCCTCGAGAACCTGGCTGAACCCCTGAGCGCCGAGGACATCGCCCGCGTCGTCGGGCTCCACCCCAACTACGCGCTCAATCTCTTCACCTCGGTGATGAACGTGTCGCTCCACCGCTTCGTCACGCGCCTGCGCCTCATCCGCGCCCGCGGCCTCCTCTTCGAAGGCGCGCTGTCGATCGAGAACGTCGCCTTCCAGTCCGGCTTCTCGTCCCTCAGCCAGTTCTACGACCACTTCCGCAACGCCTACGGCATCACCCCCAGCAAGATGCGCACGACGTATTTCCACGCGTGAATGACACCCATCCTCCGGGCGCGTTTGACAGGCAAAGGTCGGGCAAGTAATCGGGATGACGACGCACCTAAGGTACTTTCAGCATGGGCATTTCGCGGACCGCGCAGTTCCGGCCGGTCGAACACGCTGCCGGCAAGATCATGGACGGCGAGCTGGTGGTCATCAATTTCCACTCGGGTCTCTACTATTCCTCCGTCGGCATCGGCACCGTCATCTGGCAGCTGATGGAAGCTGGCCAGGATCTCGACGCCATCGCCGCGACCATCTCCCGCGATACCGGCACTGCCCTTGCCACGGTTGAAAGTGACGTTGCCGGCTTCCTTGACCAGTTGCTTTCCGCCGGCCTCATCGAACCGGCAGAGAGCGCCGCGTCCTCGACCGACGTGACGTATGCGGGGTCCTATGCCACCCCCACCCTTACGGCATTCGACGATCTCGAGCTGTCATTCGCCCTGGATCCGCCGTTGCAGGGATGAGCAGTGGATGCGTACCGGACCCGTCTCCGTTTCCTGCATAGTACCGGTCCACAACGGCGCCGCTTTCATCTCCCAGGCCATCGACAGCATCCTCGCCCAGCACGGCGCGCAACTGGAGCTGATCGTCGTTGATGACGGCTCGACCGATGGCTCCGGCGACATCGCGGCGACCTATGATGGCGTCGTCGTGCACCGGCAGCCACAAGGTGGCGTCGCCGCGGCGCGCAATGCCGGCCTCAACCTGGCCACCGGCGACTTCATCGCTTTCCTCGATGCCGACGACCTCTGGCTGCCGGGCAAGCTTGCCGCACAGCTTGCCGCCATCGGCAACGCCGACTACGTCCTGACAAATGTCCGTCACGTGAAGACCGACCCTGATGGCCGATTGCCCGCTGACATGGGGGCCAGCACAGGCGAAGAAAAACTCGGCCAGCTCATGCAATGCATGCTGGCCCGCCGCGCCGCCTTCGAGCGGGTCGGGCAGCTGGACACCCGCACCACCACGCGCGCCGATCAGGATTGGTTCCTCCGGGCGACGGAAGCCGGCCTGCGTCATGTCGTGGTCGACGCCGTGCTCACGATCCGCCGTATCCACGGTGCCAACCACAGCCTGCTGCACAACCGGCATGTGCACCAGGATTTCCTCGCCATCGCCAAGCGCGCCCTTGATCGGAAGCGGCCGGCCGGCCGGGCGCTGGCCGACCCCCCCCAGCCGGCCTTCGAACACG
>JAEYYP010000138.1 GCA_023428425.1 Pseudomonadota bacterium | reverse complement strand
TTGTGGGCGGCGGTCATGGCGTTCTCGTTGAACTTCTGACCCGAGGCCGTCTTCTTGCCGTGGAACCCAGGACCATACCAGGAGGCTCCACCGCATTGGTCGGCTGCACTGGCGGCGGGGATGGATGCAAACAGACCCGACGCCAGAGCGGCGACCAAAACGCATTGCTTAATCAAACTTCAGTTCTCACGCACGTTTACGACGGGGCGCAAATGCGTTGGGACGTGTGGCGAGAATATGAACCGAAGATGAATAGGCCTGTTTCGAGGAATGCTGTTGCGCGGATGCAACGGTAGAAATGTACTGGTGAAACTGATTTACCCGTTATGAATCAGTGCATTGTCGGCGTTGTCGGTGTCTGCGTGCTGCGACGTTTTTTCCGATTTTTAGCATGCCATGCTCAGCGCACGAGGCCGCCACCTCGATCAAATGTGGCGGCTAAAAGCTAATTTTGACCAGTTGATAAAAAAACGGAGCGGGGTTAGCGTCTCCTCATAGTCTGGAATGGTTCCAAGGGAGAGGGACGGCCAATGGGCGAGGGAATGCTCAAGGACGGGATCGCGGCGGGGCGGCTGAGCGCGCCGGACTATGCGAGGAACTTCTCCGACCTTCATCCGGCGCTGGACCGGCACGAGGCCTTCGTCGAAGCGGATCGCTGCTACTTCTGTTTCGATGCGCCGTGCCAGACGGCATGCCCGACCTCGATCGACATTCCCATGTTCATCCGCGAGATCTCGACCGGCAACGCGCTGGGCGCGGCCGAGACGATCTTGGAGCAGAACATCCTCGGCGGCATGTGCGCCCGCGTCTGCCCCACCGAGCAGCTCTGCGAGGACGCCTGCGTCCGCATGGAGGCGGAAGGCAAGCCGGTGAAGATCGGCCAGCTCCAGCGCTATGCGACCGACGTCGCCATGAGCGAGAACAGGCAGTTCTTCACCCGCGCCCCCGCAACCGGCAAGCGGGTCGCGATCGTCGGCGCGGGGCCGGCGGGACTCTCAGCCGCGCATCGACTGTCCATGCATGGGCATGACGTGGTGATGTTCGACGCTCGCCCAAAGGCCGGGGGCCTCAACGAGTACGGCATCGCCTCCTACAAGACGCCCGGCGGCTTCGCCCAGGCCGAAGTTGACTACGTGACGGCAATCGGCGGCATTTCGATCGTCAACGAGAAGGCCCTGGGACAGGATTTCACCCTCGCCGAACTGCGCGAGCAGTATGATGCGGTATTCCTCGGCATGGGTCTGGGCGGCGTCAACGCGCTGCGCGCAGAAGGCGAGACGGCGGAAGGTGTCGTCAACGCGGTGGATTTCATCGCCGAGCTGCGCCAGTCGCCCGACGTGAGCACGCTGCCGATCGGGCGCCGCGTCGTCGTCATCGGCGGCGGCATGACCGCCATCGACGCCGCCGTGCAATCCAAGCTGCTCGGCGCCGAGCAGGTCACCATGGTCTACCGCCGCGGCAAGGAGGCGATGAACGCCTCGGAATTCGAGCAGGATCTCGCGGCTTCGAAGGGCGTCACCATCCGCCACTGGATGGCCCCGCAGCGCGTGGTCGTAGAAAGCGGCATGGTCGCCGGCATCGAGCTCTAATACACGGCCATGGTCGACGGCAGGCTGGTCGGCACCGGCGAGACGGTGCTGCTCGCGTGCGACCAGGTCATGAAGGCAATCGGCCAGACCCTCGCCTCGGACGGCGAAGGCGTGGTGCTCTCTGGCGGCAAGATCGAGGTCGACGCCGAGGGCCGCACCTCGCTGCCCGACGTCTGGGCCGGTGGCGACTGCGCGACCGGCGGCGACGACCTCACCGTCACCGCGGTGGCCGAAGGCAGGGACGCCGCCGAGAGCATCAACCGCTGGCTCACAGCAGCGCCATGAACTCCTCGACCGTCAGTCCCGACTGGCTGATGATGCTGCGCAGCGTGCCCGGTGGAAGATCGTGTGCGCCATGCAACGGCAAGATGACCTTCGAGCCTGGAATGCCGGGATGGCGGAGCACGTGGTGGCTACCGGTGACACGATCGAGCCGGAAACCCGCGCGCTCCAGTGCCCGCAGCACCGCCCTGCCGCTCATCCCATTCAAACGGCGAGCGGTCACCTCAGGCGGCGATGCTGACGGTGCGCGTCAGCGGAACGACGTCGGCCGGAATCTCGTCGCCGTCGTCGCGCCGCACCTCGAGTGCGAGTTCGATCGCCTCGAGCGCCATCCGCAGCGCTTCCTCCTCGTCGCGGCCGTAGGTGACGATCTCGGGCAACGCCGGGACAAGCACAGTGAACCCGCCCTCCGGCTCTGGCCGCAGCGTGATCGTGTAGCTCAGTTTATCCGCCATCGCCGTCGTTCCTCGCATCCTGCGTCGAATGTAATCCCAACTCTGCCAAACGCCAACCTGGAGGCCGCCCATGGCTGACATCCGCAACAACTTCGTTGGCATCAAGTCGCCGAACCCGTTCTGGCTGGCTTCGGCGCCGCCGACCGACAAGGCCTACAATGTCGAGCGCGCCTTCAAGGCGGGCTGGGGCGGCGTGGTGTGGAAGACCCTCGGCGAGGAAGGCCCGCCGGTGGTGAACGTCAACGGCCCGCGCTACGGCGCCATCTGGTCCGGCGACCGTCGCCTGATGGGCTTCAACAATATCGAGCTCATCACCGACCGCTCGCTGCAGCTCAACCTGCAGGAGATCAAGCAGGTCAAGAAAAACTGGCCCGATCGCGCCGTCGTCGTGTCCATCATGGTGCCGTGCGACGAGGACAGCTGGAAGGCCATCCTGCCGCTGGTCGAGGAAACCGAGGCCGACGGCATCGAGCTCAATTTCGGCTGCCCGCACGGCATGAGCGAGCGCGGCATGGGCGCCGCCGTCGGGCAGGTGCCCGAGTACGTCGAAATGGTCGTGCGCTGGTGCAAGCAGTACTCGCGCATGCCCGTCATCACCAAGCTGACGCCCAACGTCACCGATGTCCGCCGTCCGGCCCGCGCCGCCAAGAATGGTGGCACCGACGCCGTCAGCCTCATCAACACCATCAACTCGATCACTTCGGTCGATCTCGACCTGATGGCGCCGATGCCCACCATCGACGGCAAGGGCACCCATGGCGGATATTGCGGCCCGGCGGCGAAACCCATTGCGCTGCACATGGTCGCCGAGATCGCCCGCGACCCCGAAACCTACGGCCTGCCGATTTCCGGCATCGGCGGTGTCACCACCTGGCGCGACGCGGCGGAGTTCATGGCGCTCGGGGCCGGCAACGTGCAGGTCTGCACCGCCGCGATGGTCTACGGCTTCAAGATCGTCGAGGAGATGATTTCGGGCCTGAGCAACTGGATGGATGAGAAGGGCTACGCGACGCTCGACGATTTTGCCGGTCGCGCCACCCGCAACGTCACCGACTGGCAGTACCTGAACCTCAACTACATCACCAAGGCGAAGATCGACCAGGACAAGTGCATCAAGTGCGGCCGCTGCCACATTGCCTGCGAGGACACCTCGCACCAGGCGATCACCAGGCAGAAGGACGGCGTGCGGCACTTCGAGGTGATGGACGACGAGTGCGTCGGCTGCAACCTGTGCGTCAACGTCTGTCCGGTGGAGGACTGCATCACCATGATCCAGCTCGAACCCGGCATGCTGGACCAGCGCACCAAGAAGGTGGTGGAGCCCAGCTACGCCAACTGGACCACCCACCCCAACAACCCCATGCGGAAGATCGAGGTCGAGCCGGCGGAGTAAGCCGCCGGCATCGCCGCGCCCTACTGGCGGTTGAACCGCACCTCCACGGCGTGTTCGGAGCGGCCGGTCACGTGAGCCTGGGACTCGAACTGGTCGCCGGGGATCGCGAGCACGAAGTCGTCCGGGATACCGAGCGGCGACGAGACGCTCAGCGTCGCGCCATCGTCTCCGATCGAGCGAACGGTGCAATCGAGGGTTGTGCGGCCGTTGAGGCCACGAATCTTGCCGGCCTTCAGCACGCGCCGACGCGGCGCGGCCGGTGCGGGTGAGGCGCCGGCCTCGCTTACCACCTGGTTGCGGCCGTTGCGCTTGGCGGCGTACATCGCCTGATCGGCTCGCTCGAGCATGGCATCGATCTGGTCGAACTTGCCGCCCCGGCGGGCGACGCCGAAGCTGGCCGAGATACTGAAGCCGAATTCTCTGCTCAGTGCGGCAATGGCCTCGCGCAGCTTGCCGGCAACCATCACGCCGCCGTCCAGGTCGGTCTTGGGCAGCAGGATGGCAAACTCCTCGCCACCGAGTCGGCCGAGGGAGTCCGACACGCGCAGGTGCTCGCGGCACACCTCGCCCACGGCGGCCAGCACCTTGTCGCCCGCCGCGTGCCCCTGCGTATCGTTGATGGCCTTGAAGTGATCGAGGTCGAAGCAGATGACCGCCAGATCATCGCCCGACCGACCCGCGAGCGCGATGTGGCGCCGCGCTTCGGCCTTGAAGGCGACGCGCGACAGGGCGCCGGTGAGGGTATCGACGGCCGCCTGCCGCGACAGTTCGAGATCGTGAATCACCACGCGCGCCAGGTCCTCGAGTATGGCGATGTCCTTCTCGCCGAACTGGCGCGGCTTGCTGTCGATGGCGCAGAGCGTGCCGAGATTGTAGCCGTCGCGGGTGCGCAGCGGGACGCCGGCGTAGAAACGGACGCCGGGCGCCCCGGTCACCATCGGGTTGTCGGCGAAGCGCGGATCGAGGGTGGCGTCGGGAACGACCATCGCCGTTTCGCCCTGCATCGTGTAGCGGCAGAACGTCTCGGACAGGCTGGTCTCGCGGGCGACGAGGCCGTGGATCGCCTTGTACCACTGGCGATGACCGTCGATCATCGACACGATGCCGATTTCGACGCCGAATATCTGGCTGATCAGCCGGGCCACCCGATCGAACGACTCCTCGTTGGGGGTATCCAGAATATCGTACTCCTCGAGCTTATCGAGGCGCGCGGTTTCGGGGCCAGCCTCGGCGATCGTTTGGGCAGCGATCATCGTCGTCTCCCGGACCTGGATTGCGTTCCGGGAAAACCCTAGGTCGTTCGGTTTAACTCCGCGTTAGCGCCGTGCCGGCGCGGCGGCTGCTGTCGTCCAGCGTGATGACAGCGTTAACCACCCCTTGTTCCGGGTGGCGTTGTCGAGCGCTTGCCGGCCAGACTTAAGCCTGCGTTAAGCCGGTTTCCGTAGCGTCCGGCATGCTTTCCGCGACTGGTGCCACCATTGCCTGATGCCGCCGACAACAGCGCCGGCCCTGCCGAGCGCGGCTACGGCCGCAGTATCCGTCGACGCCTGCAGGCGGTTGCCGGCACGCCCATGCGCAGCTTCGCCTTCTGGGTCGCGATCCCCACCGCCGCCGTCTATGCCGGCGTCTGCGGCCTCGTCTTCCTCGTCATGCACCTGATGAGCGAGGAGATGAACACCATCGACGCCGACCGCGGCCAGAAGGCCATCCGGGCGGCCATCGAGAGCGTCGTGCTCGGCCTGGGGGAATCCGCCGCCGATGAGGCGACGTGGACCGAAGCCTACATCAACACCTATATCTCGCCCAACCCGGCCTGGTTCGATGCGACCTGGGGCGCGACGGCCCGCATCTCCGACACCTATGACGGCGTGGTGATTACCGACAAGGAAGGGGCCATCGTTTTCGGCGAGTCGAGCAAGGGCCCCATCATCGGAACGCTGCAGGACATCTACAGCGGCGGCGAAGGTATCCTCGCCGAGCTCGACAGGGCCGTCGCGAGGGCTGGGGACGACGCAACGGTCGCGCATCTGGTCGGCACCAGCGAAGGTATCGCCGCCATCGCCGGTTCGGTAGTCCACGGCAATACCGGGCAGGCGTCGGTGCCGCGCGAGCAGCGCCGCATCCTGTGGCTCAGCAAGCGTGTCGACGACAAGCTGTTGCACGAGGTGGCCCTGCGCTTCCAGTTGCCGGTGCCGCGGCTGGTCGGCCATGTTCCCGAAGGCCATGACAGCATGGCGCTGACCGATGCCGATGGCGGCGAGATCGCCCGCATCGCCTGGCCGCCACGCCGCCCCGGTGACCCGGCCTTCGCGCACTCGGCCGGCATCGCGGTGGTTGTTATGCTGATCATCGGGGCTCTCATAGCCACGGTGCTGACCGCGTTCTGGTCGTCGATCAAGAGCCGGGCGGAGGCCGACCAGCGCGACTGGCAGAATGCCCGGTACGATGCGGTCACCGGCCTGCCCAATGGTTCCGGCCTTGCCGAGAGTCTCAAGGTTTCGCTGCCGAAGCGCCAGGCGGCGCAGCCCGCAGCGGTGGCGCTGGTCGGCATCGACGGCTTCAGCGATGTCGTGGACTCCTACGGCCGCGAGGCCGGCGATCGCCTGCTGGACCGGCTTGCCGATCTGATCGAGGCGGAGATCGGGGCCGACGTGCTGTTCGCGCGCACCGGCCCCGCCGACCTGGCGCTGGCCCGGACCGGTGCCGATTCCGCCAACCTGATCCGCGGCCTCGCCACCCGGCTGCTGGCGCTCGCCAACCAGCCGGTGCTGGTCGACAACCTGCAGCTCAAGGTCGGGTTCTCGATCGGCGTCGCCGATGCCGAGGTCGACCGCAGTGGCATATCCGAACTCATCCGCAAGGCCGAGACGGCTCTCGCCCGTGCCCGCGAGACCGGCGGGCGGCAACTGGTGGACTACGATCCGGCCATCGAGGACGAGCGGCGTCAGCGCCTCGAACTGCAGGCCGACATCCGTCGCGGCCTCGACGCTGGTGAGTTCGATCTCGAGTACCAGCCGATCATCGACTTCAGCTCTCGTTCCATCATCGGCGTGGAGGCGCTGATGCGCTGGAACCGTCGGCTTGGTGGGCCGATGAGTCCCGCGATCTTCATTCCGGCCGCCGAGCGAAGCGGCCTGATCGACGACTTGGGCATGTTCGCCCTCCGTCGTGCCGTCGAGGAGATCGGTCCGCTCAATCATCTCAAGGTGTCGGTCAACGTTTCGGGCATGCAACTGCGCAACCCAGGGCTCGCCCAGGCGATCATGGCCGTGCTGGACGAATGGGACCTGCCGGCCAGCCGCCTGCAGCTCGAGGTGACAGAGTCCTTCCTCGTGGCCCAGCCCGAGCGCGCCAAGCGCATCATCGAGGCGCTGCGAGAGCAGGGCATCCTGATCGCCCTCGACGATTTCGGCACCGGCTTCTCCTCGATCGGCTATCTGCGCCAGTTCGCGTTCGACCAGGTGAAGCTCGACCGCTCGCTGGTCGCCGATATCGACAAGGATGCGGTGCAATCGGCGCTGGTGGAAAGCACCATGGTCTACGCCTTCGCCATGGGCCTCGGCATCACGGCCGAAGGCGTGGAGCGCAAGGAAGAGGCCTCGACGCTCGCCCGCCTCGGCTGCCGCGAGTTCCAGGGCTATTTCTTCGCCCGGCCGATGCCGCTCGAACAGCTGCGGAAGCTGCTCGAGGAGCAGCAGGACCTGATGGCGATCTGACCGGGGTCAGCGCGTCGCGCCGTGCTCGCAGGCGCACTGCTCATGGTCGGACAGCACTTCCACCACCCGGCATTCGCCCACCGTGCCGTGATGGCTGCTGGACAACATGCCCGCGAGCTCGCCCCTCAGCGTCGTCAGTTGCGCGATGCGCTGGTCGACTTCCGCGAGGTGCTGCTCGACGATGGCGTCGACCTCGGCGCAGGGCGCCTCCTTGCGGGCGGCAAGCGACAGCATCGATTTCAGCGAGTCCATCGCAAAGCCCATGTCGCGGGCATGGGCAATGAAGCGCAGCCGGTCGAGTTCGGCGCTGCCATAGCGGCGCTGGTTGCCCTCGGTGCGAGCGGGTGCGTCGATGAGACCGATCTGCTCGTAGTAGCGGATGGTGGGGACCTTCACCCCGGACTCCGCCGAGAGGTCGCCGATGGAATAGCTGCTCATGTCCACGAAGCTCCAGTAACTGGAGGTTTATCTGTGGTGTCGGGGGCCGAATGCAAGGACCACGTTCCGAGATCCGAACTCATTGAGCGTTCAGCCGGGGTGTGCGAGGTTTCGGCCATGCATCGCATCTTCGCGCTTATCGTCGCCCTGCTTGCCACGCCGGTTCTCGCGGCGGAGTGGGGGCACTATGTCAACGAACGCTTCGGCGTCGAGGCCGATGTGCCGCCGGGCTTCGTTGCCGGCCAGCCGCCGGCCAATGGTGACGGGCTGGGTTTCTCGACCCCCACGGCCAGGCTTTCGATCCATGGCAGCCTGATTGTCGAGGGCGATTTCGAGAGCGTCGTGGCGCAGCGCATGCAGTGGACGGCCGAGGATGGCTGGGCCATCACCTACCAGGCCGTGACGCCCGGCTGGGCCAGCTGGTCCGGCAAGCGTGGCAGCCGCATCCTCTACGCGCGCGCCATCCGTATCTGTGACGGAGCGGCCCTCGGCGCCTTCGACCTCGAATACTCCGAGGCCGACCGCAAGGCTTTCGATCCGGTGGTGGAGCGGCTTGTATCAAGCCTCAGGGACAGCGGCAGCGGCTGGCAGTGCTGAGCCCGGCTGGGCTCAGAACTCGATGCCCGCCTGAGCCTTCACACCGGCGCGGAAGGGGTGCTTGATCTCGGTCATCTCGGTGACGAGATCGGCGATTTCGATCAGTTCGTCCTTGGCGTTGCGGCCGGTGACGATGACGTGCGTGTCGCGTGGCTTGTTGCGCAGCACCTCCAGCACTTCGTCGAGCGGCAGGTAGTCGTAGCGCAGCACGATGTTGAGTTCATCGAGCAGGATCAGCTTGTAGCTCGGATCGGCGATCAGTGCCTTGGCGCGATCCCAGGCGGCGCGAGCGGCGGCGAGGTCGCGCTGGCGGTCCGCGACGTCCCAGGTGAAGCCCTCGCCCATGGCATTGATGGTGACGAGGTCGGGGAACTTCTCGAGGACGTCGCGTTCGCCGGTCGACCAGGCGCCCTTGACGAACTGCACGATGCCGACCCTGAAGCCGTGGCCGATGGCACGGAACACCATGCCGAAAGCGGCGGTCGATTTGCCCTTGCCCTTGCCGGTATGAACGATGAGGAGGCCCTTCTCCTCGGTCTTGGTGGCGAGGATCTTGTTCCGCGCCTCCTTCTTCTTCTTCATCTTTTCGGCGTGGTAGGCGTCGCGCTCCGCCTCGGTCATCAGCTCGGTCTTCTTCGGGGCTCTTTCGGTCATGTCTGTTCCTCGAGGAAAGCGAAGGCGGAGTTGGAGCGGGGCGTCCAGAAGCCGCGGCGGCGGGCTTCGTTGAATTTGGCGATCATTTCATCATAGCCGAAGCGGTTGTTGGCCTGGATGAACTGTCGGGTCGTATCGTCTTCGATAAAGGCCTCGAAGGCGAGGTCGAAGTGGTGGGTCTTCACCGCGCCGGTGGTGGCGGCGAAGGCGAACATGTAGTCGACCGTGGCGATGATCTCGAAAGCGCCCTTGTAGCCGTGGCGCTTCACGCCATCGATCCATTTCGGGTTCACCACACGCGAGCGGACGACGCGGGAGATTTCCTCCTCCAGCGTGTGGGCGACGGGGCGCTCGGGGCGGGAGTGGTCGTTGTGGTACGCGACGGGCTTCCGGCCGGTCAGGGTTTCGGCCGTAGCGGCGAGGCCGCCCTCGAACTGGTAGTAGTCGTCGCTGTCCAGCAGGTCGTGCTCGCGGTTGTCCTGATTGTGGACGATGGCATCGACATTGCTGAGTCTGGCAACAAAGCGATCGCGCTCAGGGGTGCCGGCAGCGTGACCGCCGTAGGCATACTGGCCCCAGTTGAGGAAGGCGTCCGCAAGGTCGGCTTTGGCTTCCCACTTTCCGGAATCGATCAGCGCCTGCAGGCCAGCGCCATAGGCCCCCGGTTTCGAGCCGAAAATTCTGTGTCCGGCCGAGAGCGCTGCGTCGCGCTCGGTGGCGCCGTCACGCATCAGTGCCAGTGCCTCGCTGCGCATGCGAGCGGCGATCGGGTTGTCTTCGGCCGGTTCGTCGAGAGCGCCGATAGCGCGAACGGCCTTGTCGAAGAGGCTGATCTGCGCCGGGAAGGCGTCGCGGAAGAAACCGGATATGCGGAGCGTGACATCGACGCGTGGGCGGCCGAGCTTCGCCAGCGGGATGATTTCGTAGCCGGAAATGCGGAGCGAGCCCGGGTCCCAGGTCGGCCTGGCGCCGATGAAGGCGAGGGCCTGGGCGATGTCGTCGCCGCCGGTGCGCATGTTGGCGGTGCCCCAGACGCTGAGCGCCAGAGAGGCAAGCGGCGCGCCGTGGTCCTGGAAATGCCGGAGCAGCAGGTTCTCGGCCGACTTGCGGCCAAGTTCCCAGGCGGTGGGCGTGGGTACGGCGCGATTGTCGACCGAGTAGAAGTTGCGGCCGGTAGGGAGGACGTCGAGGCGGCCGCGTGATGGCGCGCCGGAGGGGCCGGGGGCGATGAATTTGCCATCGAGGCCGGCGAGGAGGGCGGCGGTTTCGGATAGCCCGGAGGCGCGGAGGCGCGGTCGGATGGTGAAGTCGATGGTGCTTAGGAC
>JAEYYP010000123.1 GCA_023428425.1 Pseudomonadota bacterium | reverse complement strand
TCCCTGCTTTCGCAGGGATGACACGTTGTGAGTGATGCGGCGTAGCGGAACGGCCGAACCTACACCGGGTCTGGTCCGGGGCCCTTGAAGTCGTCGGGTGAGGGGTTCACGCGCCTGGCGGTGTATTCGGCCCAGCGGCCGGCGATGCGGGCGCGGGCGCCGTCGGCGAAGATGCCGGCGATGCCGGAGGCGACGATGACCGCGAGGCCGATGAGGCTGATCGCGTCGGGCACTTCGTTGAAGAACAGCGCTCCGTAGATCAGTGCCCAGATGAGCTGGCTGTACTGCATGGGCGCGACGCGGCTGGCCGGCGCCAGCGCGACGCCTTTCAATTGCAGCATGTAGCCGATGCCGCCGAGCACGCCACCGGTGATCAGCATGCCCAGCACCGGCAGGCTCGGCCAGCTGAAGCCGATGATGGCGATGCCGATGAGGTTGGCGGCGAACGTGAAGAGCCCTGGTACCGCGAAGAGCGTGACGCGGCGCTCGGCCCCCGAGATCAGTCGGATGACCGTAAGCGAGACGGCGGCGGCGAGGGCGCAGAAGAACGCCGTCAGGTGCCCGAGCTCGATCTCGCGGAAGCCGGGGCGCACGACCAGCAGTACGCCGAGGAAGCTGACGACCACCAGCACCCAGCGGTCCACGGAAACCTGCTCCTTCAGCACGACGACCGAGAGGATCGTGGCGAGGACCGGAATGAGGAAGACGAGGCAGTAGGCCTCGGCGAGCGGGATGGTGACGAACGAATAGGTGATCAGCACGGCGCTCAGCGTGCGGCAGACCGCGACGAGGATGATCAGCGCCGGCTGGTTGAGCTTGAAGGTGTCACGCCAGCGCTCCTCGCGCGGCTTCGAGAATATCGCCGGCAGGAACGAGAAAATGGTGGTGAAGAGGCCGATCTCGAACACGTTCAGCGACGGCCCGAGCGCCTTGATCAGGGCGTCGCCGGTGGCGAACGCGGCCATGGCGCCCAGCGCGCAGAGCACGCCGAGCGATACAGGTGAAAGCGAGCGCATCTACTTGCCGGCGACGGGGGTGCCGCCCTTCGTCTCCCGGTCGCGCTCTGCGGCGAGCTGGCGGTCCGTTTCGCCGATCGGCGGGCTGATCTCGGACACGGCGCTGGCCGGCCCGAAGATCGACAAGCGCGAGAAGATGCGGATGCGGGCCTCGTCGCTGAGCACGTTCATGATGCCGCAGACCGCGACGACGGCGAGGCCGCAATAGGCGATGGCATCGGGGAACTCGGCATAGAAGATGGCGCCGAAAACGATGGCCCAGGCGATCTGGCTATACTGCGCCGGTGCGATCTGGCTGATCGGCGCGCGGCGGGTCGCGGCAATGAACAGGATGTTGCCGGTGCCGCCGAGTCCGCCGATCATGATCAGCAGCGCGAACTGCTCCCAGGTCGGCCAGGTGAACATGCCGGGGATCGACAGCATCAGCACGCCGTTGACCAGAACGACATAGCCGAGCGGCAAGCCGAGCAGGGTTACGCGCTTTTCCACCGGGGCGACCTTGCGCAGCACCGTGGTGGAGATGCCGCCCATCAGCGCGGCGAGCACTGCAGCCAGATGGCCGAGCTGAAGCTCGCGGAAGCCGGGGCGGACCACCAGCAGCACGCCGGCAAAGGTGGCGGCGAGGAAGAACCAGCGCTGCAAGCTCACCTTCTCGCCCAGGTACATCACCGAGAGCGCGACCACGAAGATGGGGGCTAGGAAGGCGATGGAATAGGCCTCGGCCAATGGGATGCGGGTGAAGGCGTAGATGATCGCCAGGTTGCCGATGAGACCCGAGAGCGAGCGCAGGTTCACCAGCCACGGGTGGTGCATCTGGAAGGCATGCCGCCAGTGCTCGCCCTTGGGCTTGGTGAAGATGGCCGGCAGGAACGAGAACAGCGATGTCCAGAAGGCGATCTCGAAGGGGGAGAGGCCGGTGCCGAAGCCTTTGATGATGGCGTCGCAGCACGAATAAAGCAGGTAGGCAACGAGCGAAAACAGGACGCCGGAGGGCATCTGGGGTGATTCCAGTGGGGGGAGGGCAGCGCAAATACTATTTCGAGCTATACGCCGGGCCGGGTATGGCGTCGATGGGCGCCAAGGTCACACCGGCTAGTTATTTCGTCTCTATTTGAAGCGATCGGTGGCAAGCGGTCCTATGGTTTCGATCTTGTTGGTCCAGATGTACCCCACGAAGCTGTCGGGGACCTGCGCCAGCTGTTCGGCGGTGTCGATGCCGGCGGTGCCGGGATCGCCGGCGCCGTAAGGGCCGAGCAGGATCACCTCGGAGCCGGCACTGCGCAGGCGTTCGAGGAACAGGTTGGGCCAGCCCCAGACGAAGGGGGCGATGTTGACGGGCAACATCACGACGGTGTTGCGGCAGGCCTCCGGCACGATGCCGAGCCAGCCGAGCCCCTCGTATTGCAGCAGGCAGTCGACGAGGCCGCGTCGCGACCACACATGCAGGCCCTCGATGAGCTCGGCGGCGCGGTATGTCGGTGGGTCGCCGCCATAGGCGCCCCAGACTTCGTCCCGCCATTCGGGGTGGTCTGCGAGCAGGGAGGCCAGCATGTCGCCCTCGCGGGCCTCGTTGCTCTTGTAGTTGACGAGGAAGCGCCGCTCGGGGAAGGCCGTGAGCACCTCCTTCAGTTCGGGCATCATGCCGACGCCCTTGCCGCGGAACGGGTAGGTCTCTCCGCCATCGGCGGTGTATCCGTAGCCGATGTCGAGGGTGCGGAGGTAGGCCACATCGTGGCTGCGGGTTTCGCCCGTGCCTTCGGTGCGGCAATCGACGGTCCAGTCGTGCATGACGGCGAACTGGCCATCGGTGGTGGGATGAATGTCGAGCTCCACGATGTCAGCCCCGGCGGCGAAGGCCGCTTCCATCGAGGGCAGGGTGTTCTCGAGGTAGCCGTGCGTCGGCGGATCCATCCGCTCGGCGGTGCACGTGTCGTTGGTGAGGCCTTCGCGGCTGAAAGTCTGGTGCACGCCGCGGTGGGCGATCAGCTCGACGCCACCCTCGGGCGGGGCGACGCGCCAGGAGGCGTTGAAGACGTAGACGGCGGCGCCGAACACAACCAACGCAATCAGTATTCGCCGCAGCCAGCGCATGTTGTTACCCCCGGAATCGACGGCAAGGGTCGGGGCCGTTCGTGGCTCAAGTTTGGCGGCTGCGGGGGCGCCGGCGGCGGGCGCCCCACGCGGGGCCTTGCCTCAGCTGCAGGTCAGGCGGCGGGACAGGAACCGGGTCGCGCAGGCGATCGAAGACATGGTCTGGAGCTGGTCCGGCGTTGCGGCCGCACCGGCGCCGTTGATGGCGATGATGTCGATGACGACGCTGGCGTCGCCCTCGATGAAGCCCAGGCTCATGAAGCTCGCGCCGGTCTCGTCGAAGGTGCCCTGGCGGAGGAAGGAATCGCCGTTGACGATCGGCGGCGCCATGGTGCGGCCGAGCCCGGTGTCGGCGAGCGCTGTCAGGTAGAGTTCGGCGGTGCCGACCCGCTCGAAGACCCAGACATTGCCGGTGTGCGACACGCGCGCGGTCGGGGTCGTTGCGTCGACGCCGAGCTGCTCGTCCATGGCGGGAAGCAGGGGTGGCAAGCGCAGGTTGTAGCGGTTGCGGTCGATGGCCGCCTCGCCGGGCAGGTCGAGGGAATCGAGATTGAAGCCCAGCGGCAGGAAGTAGTGGTTGAGCGCGCCCTTCTGGAGGATGCGCTTCAGCGGATTGCCGCCGGTGCCGGCGCTCGACCAGCCGTTCTGCCGGTTGACGAAGCTGGTTCCAGGATCATTGGTGCCATCTATGCCGGGGGTAAAGTAGAGCGCGATCTCGTACTCGCCGTCGGTGGCCGCGGACCGGTCGGTGATCGAGCAGTTGCCGATGTCGAGCAGCCGATCGCCCAGCACATAGCCGGAAATCGGGCCGAGCCTGGCCGTCCGGCCGATCCCCTCCGTCCAGCCCGAGAGGAAGCGCCCGGTCATCTCGATGGGGCTGGCGCGCTCGTCGATGGCGAGCAGCCGGGTGCAGACGTTGCGGACGGCGCTCGGGACGTCGGTGATCCAGCCGGCGGTCGGGGTGGGCGGTAACGCCACCCGGGCGAGATAGAGGTCGTCGGCAGTCGTGAGATCGTAGGTCTCGTCAGGCCCCATGCCCACCATCCGGAAGAGGACTTCGGGGTCGACGTTCCACCTGACGAGTTCCTTCACCATGAGGGCGAGGCTGTCGCGCGTCTGCCCCTGCGCGCCCATGGCGCCACGCTGGTCGATGGCCGACAGGAACGAGTCTTCGTCGGCATAGGGGGCGTGGAAGCCGACGACGCTGCCTGGTTCGAGCATGCGGTCGATGTAGGTGCCGACACCATCCTGGGGAGACCAGCCCGATCCACCGAGGAAGCCGAAGGCGCAGGCCGAGTAGCACTGCATGCCGCGCTCTACCACGGTGGCTATATGGTTCTCACGCAGGAAATCGGCGAGCCGCAGCCCCTCAATGTAGCTGCCGCCGGGGCCATTCATGGTCAGCACGGCAGTCGCGCCGCCTTCGGGGCCGATGCAGGCCAGCCGGCACTTGACGAAGGACTCGTACATGTTGCGGAGCGTTTCCACATCGCCGTCCACCGTGCCGCCTTCGTAGTGGAAGTGCGGCACCGGATGGCCGGTGGAGTATTTCATGGAGACGATCGACAGCGTGGCAGCCCGGGCGGGAAGCGCGAGGGCGAGACCGAACAGAGCGCAGGCCAGCGCTACGATAATACGCGACATGAAGCGAATTCCCCCTTGTTCGTCAGGACTGTAGGGATGAGACGCCGAGGGTGCAACAATCCTTGGGGCAGGTTGTGGCCTGGGACGCCGTCTACGTTCATCGGCGCGGGTGCAGACGGCGCTCGATCCGGCGGCGAAGGTTCCTCAACTCGATCCGGCTGCGCTCTCGGATCAACCGCCAGACGAAAAGCGGGAATGTCGGCAGCGAGCGCGCATGCTTCCACCATCGGCTGCCACCGGGTATGCCGAGCTGCTGCCACGGCTTGCGGCCGGCATAGTGGGTAATCCACGGGTCGGGCACGGACTTCATGTCGAGCGGCTGAACGTTCCAGCGCGGGTCGATGCTCTCGTAGTCGCCTTTCAACACGTGATTGGCAGCGCACTGGTCGACATACAGGAGTCGCGAACCGAACCGCCGCAGGGTGTCGACCATCCTTCGCTGATAGTTCGTGCGGCGCAGGGTTGGCAGGTCGAGCAGCAGCACTCCGGCCTGGAAGTAGCGCGAGGCTCCATCGCCGAGTTCGAGCGTCTCGCGAAGGTAGCGATGATAGTCCGCGCGCCGCGGGTCGGCCAGCCAGCCTGCGGCAACTCCATCGATCGCCGCCCCCAGCCCATGGCCCCTGAGCGGCAGGTCGAACAAGGGGCCGAGGTCGCGTTCGACGATCAGGTCGACGTCGAGATAGATGAGCTTCTCGATAGCGTCGGGCAGGGCGTCCTCGAGCGAGAGCCGGAGCAGTGTCGACGGAGGAAACCCGTTGATGGTCCCGAACTCCCGCCATGGGTTGGCCATGACGTGAAGGTGCACCCTGACCGGCCCCGCGCGAAAGGCGCGAAGCCTGCGGGTGAGCCAGTTTTCAGGCCCATCGTAGATCACATGATATTCGACCTGTCGGGTCGGATCGGCGCTGGCCGCAATGGAGGTGGCAACCACCTCCACGAACGGCAGGTAACCCGGGTCTACGCAACTGGCGACAACGATCGGGCCAAACGACGCGCCAGACACCGATGATCAGGCGGCCATTGCCGTCTTGAGGTTGGCGTCGATGGCGTCAAGGAAACCGAGCGTGGTGAGCCACTTCTGGTCCGGGCCGACGAGCAGGGCGAGATCCTTGGTCATCTGGCCGGCCTCGACGGTGTCGATGCAGACCTTTTCCAGCGTCTCGGCGAACTTGGCGAGTTCGGCATTGTTGTCGAGCTTGGCGCGGTGGGCGAGGCCGCGGGTCCATGCGAAGATCGAGGCGATGGAGTTGGTCGAGGTTTCCTTGCCCTGCTGGTGCTGCCGGTAGTGGCGGGTCACGGTGCCATGGGCGGCCTCGGCCTCGACGATCTTGCCATCGGGCGTCATCAGCACCGAGGTCATCAGGCCGAGCGAGCCAAAACCCTGGGCGACGATGTCGGACTGGACGTCGCCGTCGTAGTTCTTGCAGGCCCAGACGTAGCCGCCGGACCACTTCAGCGCCGAGGCGACCATGTCGTCGATCAGGCGGTGCTCGTACCAGATCTTCAG
>JAEYYP010000100.1 GCA_023428425.1 Pseudomonadota bacterium | reverse complement strand
ACTACGGTGACACCGGCTCGGACACCCTTGGCCACATCGCCGCCAACTATCCGATTTCATTGCCGAACATGGACGCCCTAGGCCTTGGCGCCGCGGCGGAACTCTCCACCGGCAACGTCCCACGCGGCCTGACCAACCAGCCAAAGGGTGGCCGCTGGGGCGTCGGCCGCGAAGTATCGAAGGGCAAGGACACCCCCTCCGGCCACTGGGAGATCGCCGGCGTCCCGGTCCCCTTCGACTGGGGCTACTTCCCGAAGACCGAACCGACCTTCCCGCCCGACCTCATCGCCCAACTGATAGAACGATCAGGCATTCCCGGCATCCTCGGCGACAAGCACGCCTCGGGCACCACGGTGATCGCCGAACTCGGCGAAGAGTCGATCCGCACCGGAAAACCCATCTGCTACACCTCGATCGACTCGGTGTTCCAGATCGCCGCGCATGAGCAGCACTTCGGCCTCGACCGGCTCTACAGGCTCTGCGAAACCGCCTTCGAGTTGACCGAGTCGCTTCGCATAGGCCGCGTCATCGCCCGCCCGTTCGTCGGCGAGACGGCCGCAACCTTCAAGCGGACCGGCAACCGCCGGGACTTCGCCATCGCTCCGCCCGAGCCGACGCTGCTCGATCGCGCCAAGGCCGCCGGCCGGCAGGTCTACGCCATCGGCAAGATCTCCGACATCTATGCGGGCCACGGCGTCACCCACAAGATCAAGGCCCCGGGCAACATGGCGCTGTTCGACCGCACGCTCGAAGCCATGGAGATGGCCGCCGACGGCGGGTTCATCATGACCAATTTCGTCGATTTCGACCAGGACTACGGCCACCGCCGCGACGTGCCCGGCTACGCGCAGGCGCTTGAAGCCTTCGATGCGCGCCTGCCCGAACTCATCAGCACCATGCGCCCCGACGATCTCGTTGTGCTCACCGCCGACCACGGCAACGATCCCACCTGGCGCGGCTCCGACCACACCCGCGAGCAGGTGCCGATCATGGTCTTTTCCCCAAGCCTCACGGCAGGAACCCTTGGCATCCGCCACACCTTTGCGGATATAGGAGAAAGCATCGCCCATTGGCTCGGCCTCGCGCCCGGTCCACACGGCAAGTCCTTCCTCTAGCGGCCCAGGTGTCCCCCATGCGTGGCGTAACGGTTGTCGATCACCCGCTGATCCAGCACAAGCTGACCATCATGCGCGACAAGGATACCTCGATCGCCGGGTTCCGCCGCCTGCTGCGCGAGATCGCGCTCTTGATGTGCTACGAGGTGACGCGCGATCTCGAGCTCGAGACCATCCCGATCGAGACGCCGATGATGATGATGGATGCCCCGACCATCAAGGGCAAGAAGCTGGTCTTCGCCTCCATCCTGCGCGCCGGCAACGGCTTGCTCGACGGCATGCTAGACCTGGTCCCGGCCGCGCGTGTCGCGCATATCGGTATCTATCGCGACCACGAGACGCTGGAGCCGGTGGAGTACTACTTCAAGGCGCCGTCCGAACTCGAGAACCGGCTGATCATCGTCGTCGATCCGATGCTGGCGACGGCAAATTCCTCGATCGCCGCGATCGACAAGCTCAAGGAGCGGGGCGCCAACAACCTGCGCTTCCTCTGCCTCCTTGCCGCCCCCGAGGGCATCGAGAAGTTCACCAACGCCCATCCCGATGTCCCGGTCTTCACGGCAGCCATCGACAGCCATCTCAACGAGAAGGGCTACATCGTCCCAGGCCTGGGCGATGCCGGCGACCGTATGTACGGAACGAAGTAGGCCTCATGGGCCGCATCGCTTCGCCTCCGGCGGAGCTGGCCCTCCGGCGGGGCGCGCGACGCGGGGTCCTCGCTGCGCTCGTCCGGCACCCGAGCCGTGCGTCTCGCTATGCGTTCTTCAGCGGCAGGCCGAGCCCAATCAGTTACTTGCGCAACGCCTTGGTGTCGCCGGTGAAGTGGATGGCCTGCATGCCGAACTTGCGCGCCGAGACCACGTTGGGTTCGCTGTCGTCGATGAACACGCAGGATTCCGGCGACAGGCCATATCGCTCGCAGAACACCCGGTAGAGCCGCGGATCGGGCTTGACCAGCCCTTCGAGCCCGCTCACCACCACGCCGTCGAACTTCTCGAGGAACGGCCACTCGGGCAGGCAGCTGACCCACTTCTCCCACGAGAAGTTGGTGATGGCGAAGGTTGGAATGTCGTTGGCGATCAGTTCGTCATGGATAGCGATGGTGCCGGGGATGAAATCGCCGACCGTTTCCTTCCACCTGAGGTCGAAGGCCTGTATTTCGCGCCAGTAGCGCGGGTAGCGGGTGATCAGCCGCGCCACGCCCTCGGCGAAGATGTCGCCGGCATCGAACTCGAGGTTCCAGTCCTTGGTGCAGATGGTGTCATGAAACCACTGCGCCTCCTCCTCGGTGGGAAAAAGCTTGCGGAACAGGAACATCGGGTTCCACTCGACGAACACGCCGCCGAGGTCGAAGACGGGAATGATGGTGTCCTGCATGGCGGCATCCTTGCGCTTGGGATGCCCCGGCTATCATGGCCCGGCCCGCTGCGGCAAGCCGCCTAGGCGCAACTGGCCGAGGTGGTGATCTCTTCCTCGTAGCGCGGCAGGAAATACTCCGTATGCGCGAGGTTGATGGTCTTGATGACGATGCCGAACAGCGGCTGGTAGGGGTACTGGATCTCCGCCGCCACCAGCCAGCCCTTGGTGCGGGCCAGCGTGTTGATGTTGGTGGCGGTGCCGATCGCCGTTGTGGTGCCGGTGTTCCGCGCCGTGGCGCCGGTGCCGTAGTGTCTGCTCCACTTGATGGTGACGGTGCCGGCAGCGCTGATCTGCAGGAAGGACACCACCTGCTTGAGGCTGGTGGTGGGGAATGGCTGCATGATCCCCGTCGCGGCAGTGAAGTAGCTGTTGAGCTTGGCGGTGGTGATGCATTTCTGCTCGCGGGACACCAGGTCCGCCATGGTGCTCGCCACGGTAGCGACGCGCCGGTCGACCGAGTACAGCGAGGCTGCTTCGACCGTGCCGAAATACAGCACTACCAGCAGCGGCAGGATGAGCGCGAACTCGACCGCCGCCACCCCCCTGGGGTCACGCAGGAAACGGCCGAACGGGGTGCGCTTCAGGTGCAATTCGAGCACCCGAATGGCTCGTTGCGGAAGACGCGTACGGCGCCGAGCAGGCGGGTGCCGTCGACCTGGTCCTGCAGGTTGAAGCCCGGCAGCCGGACGATGGTGGGCCACTTGTAGTAAGCCTGCACGAGGACCACGTCGCCGCCCGCGCCCGGCGCATAGCTTTCGACGATGGTCCAGTTGCAGGTCTTGATGCCGTTGGTGGTCGTGCAGTCGTTGCCGGTCTGGATCGGGTAGCTCACCGTTGCGCTGCCGAAGCTGGCCAGGACCGAGACCTTCACCTTAACGTTGGCGCAGGGCATCATGTTGTAAAGGCCGCTGCAGATCCGGGTCCGGAATGCCTCGAGGGTATTGTTCGCGGCCGCTCCCGTCTGCAACTGCCCGGTCCGGACTACCCGGCTGGCGTCCTGCACCGAGCTGTCGAGAATCTGGCCGGCGAAGAACACCAGGCTGGTCTCGAGGATTGCCGCGATCAGGGTGAAGAAGGGCAGGGCAAGGATGCCGAACTCGATGATGGTCACGCCGCGCTCGTCGCGGCGAAACCGGCGTGTGCCCCTCAATGCCGGGGCAAGCATCCATCTTAGCCAGGATTTGCGTTTCGTCATCGGCGTGCCGACAGTCCCCTCCATCGCACGCAACCCTAGCGGGCCGGCGCTAAGCGATGGTTAGCTCCCGCCCGCAACTTGCTACGATGGTTCAGGGGCCGTTAAAGGGGCGAGGTCAGTTGCTTTGCGCTACACCGGCCACGGTCTGCGACGAGCCGACCGTCTCGCCCGTGAACGCGGGATCGTCGCCCATCATGATGATCGACTGGCAGACCGGCTCGCAGCTGTAGCTCTGCCGCTTGTCGCCCATGTAGACGGTCACGACGTCGGCCATGTCCTGGGTCACTTCGATCATCGTATCGGCAATCGGATTGCCGCTGCTGTCGAGGATGATGAGGTTGGTCTGACCGTAGCTCTTGCCGGTCAGCACCAGCGTCTGCGGGTCTTGGATGGTGATGTCCGCAATACCGGGATTGCCGATGATGACAGTGGAGGCAGGGGCATCGATCCTGAGGATTCGCGCCATGTTGACCTTGACGCTCACTGGCGCGCTGTCCGCGATCGCAGGCACGAGGCTGCCGAGCACAATGCCGGCGCTGAGGAGAACCGCGAAACTCTTGCGGAACATCATGGGACGAACCCCGGGTTACTTGACTGGTACGCTGAACGGAGTGTTGCCGGGAATGGTGAATATTTCGCAAATGCCGCTGGCGTTTCGCAACAACCGTCCCCTGCTTTGGCAGGGCACGCCGTTGCGGCTTTGTTAACCATGACCGCCGACACTGCCGGCCGCGCGGTATGCGCTGGCCCCAGATCCGGCATCCCATGTCTCCCATCCTGCTTCCCGCCCTGGTGATCTTCCCCCTGCTGATGGCGTTCGCCGCCTTCTCGGACCTGTTCACCATGCGCATCTCGAACAAGCTCGTGCTGACGGTGATCGCCACCTTCTTCGTGCTGGCCCTGCTGGTCGGCCTGCCGCTCGAGGTCATCGGCATGAACCTCGCCTGCGCCGTCGGCGTCCTCGTCGTCGCGCTGATCTTCTTCAATTTCGGCTGGATCGGAGGCGGCGACGGCAAGCTCATTGCCGCGACGGCGCTGTGGCTCGGCCTCGGCCAGCTGCTGCCCTACCTGATCTACGCGTCGCTGCTCGGCGGAGCATTGACCCTGATACTGCTCGCCGCGCGGCGCTATCCCCTGCCGGAACGCCTGCGCGCCATCAAGTGGATCGACTGCCTCCACGATACCAAGACGGGAGTGCCCTATGGCATCGCGCTCGCGATCGCGGGTATCCTCGTCTACTCCGAAAGCGCGATCTTCCAGCGTTTCCTCGCCTGAGGGCAACGTGGCTGCAAGTTGTTAACGCCTTGTTAGCCGTATTTCACAAGCATCGATTAACCAAACCTTGACCCTTTGCTCCGATAGTCAAGCGACGAGTTAGTCAGGCGCTTCTGCGTCCTTGGTTCAGTGGAGTACCGGCGATGAGAGCATCGCGCATCATCTTGCTCCTGGTCGCCCTCCTGGCAGGTGGGCTTGCGGCCTACTTCTTCGTCGCCACGACCAATACTCCACCCCAACAGGTCGCAACTCCGGGGCCTGTGCAGATCGTGCAGGAACGCAAGGCCAAGATCCTCGTCGCCAAGACGCAGATCGGTGTCGGCCAGCGGCTGAGCGAAGCGACGATCGAGTGGCAGGACTGGCCTGAACTGGCCGTTCGCCCCGAATACATCACCGACGCGGCGGTGCCCGATGCGCTGACGCAGATGGATGGCGCGGTCGCCCGCTTCGAGTTCTTCCCGGGTGAGCCGATCATGCAGGTCAAGCTGGTCCACTCCGACCAGGGCTACCTCTCAGCGGTGCTGCCGAAGGGCATGCGCGCCATTCCCGTGCAGGTCAGCGCGGCCTCGGCGTCGGGTGGATACATCCTGCCCAATGACCGCGTCGACGTGGTGCTGAGCAGCGCCGGCTCCAACGGCTCGATCTCGCGCACCATCCTCGAGAACGTCAAGGTTCTCGCCATCGGCACACGGCTCGGCGAGGCCGGTACCACTGGCGCCCAGGCCGATCCCGAGAACCCCAGCGCCAACGTCTTCGCCGACACCATCGCCGTGCTGGAGCTCAATCCGGTGCAGGGCGAAACGGTGATCAATTCAACCCGCCTCGGCACCCTGTCGCTCGTCCTGCGCTCGATCGCCGACTACCAGCAGACAGCCGACACCGAGCGCAAGAACAGCGTCAACCGCCCCATCCGGATGATCCGCTTCGGGCGCGGTGAGGAGGTCTCGGCCGCCACCGAGGCCGAGGTGACCGATGCCAGTTACGGCAACACCGAAGCGCAGCCGACGGGGGAATGATGTCCATTGAGCACGAAATCACCCGGTCCGCCTTTGCGAGACGCCTGATGTACGACACACTGAAAATGACCGCCCTCGCCGCCCTTCTCGGCCTGACCATCGGCCTCGCGCCCCTGGGCCTGGGTCAGGTGCTGGGTGCCGATACCGCCCACATCACCATCAATGGCAGCGCTTTCGGCTCGACCCGCAGTGTCAGCATCGGACCGAACAAGTCGATCATCCTCGACCTGCCGGTCGACGTGAAGGAAGTCATCGTTTCGCAACCCAGCGTCGCGAACGCCATCCTGCGCTCCAAGCGCCGCGCCGTGCTGCAGTCGACCGGCTCGGGCGACACCAACATGATCTTCCTCGACGCCAATGGCCGGACCATCGTGGTGCTCGATGTCGCAGTGAAGGGCGCCACCTCCAACGTCGCGGCAGCGCTGCGCGATGCCTATGCCCGCGTGATTCCCGGCTCGGCCATCGATGTCGAGTCCGTCAGCCTCGTCGACGTGAACGGCAACACGGTCAACCGCGTCGTGCTCTCGGGCAGCGTCAACTCGGCCGAGGACGCCGAGAAGGCGTTGTCGATCGCCGGCCAGTTCGCCGGAGCCCCCGAGAACGTCGCCAGCGTCATCACCGTGGCCGGCCCGCAGCAGGTCATGCTGAAGGTGACGGTCGCCGAAGTTCAGCGCAGCCTGGCCAAGCAGCTCGGGATCAACCTTTCGGGCAGCTTCTCGGTCGGCAGCCTTACCGGCGGTTTCAACACGCCGATGGCTACCGCTGCCGAAATCCCGCCGGTGGGCGGCAATGCCACCATCCCGGTCGGCGCCAGCTCGATCAATGTCGAGCTCCGCGCGCTCGAGGCTCGTGGTGGCATCCGCACCCTGGCGGAGCCGGTGCTGACCGCCCTCTCCGGCAAGCCCGCCACCTTCCTTGCCGGTGGCGAATTGCCCTACAGCACCACCGATGACGCTGGCCGGACCGTCACCGAGTTCAAGCCATACGGCGTGCAGCTCAGCTTCACCCCGACCATCAAGTCGGACGGTACCATCCAGCTCGAGGTCAAGAGCACGGTGTCGGAGCCGAACGGGCAGGCGCTCAATACCCGCGACGTCGAGACCACCGTGCAGATGGGCGTCGGCCAGACGCTCTCGATCGGAGGCATGCTGTCGGAGCGCTCGCGCCATCAGATCAACCGCCTGCCGGGACTGGGCGACATCCCCATCCTCGGCGCGCTGTTCAGGTCGCGAGACTACTCCAGCGACCGGACCGAACTGGTGTTCCTCGTCACCCCCTACTACGCCCGCGCCAAGGCGCAGATGCCCGAACTGCCTACTGACAACATTCAGTTCGCTGGTGACGCGGAGGCAATGTTCCTGGGGCATATTGAGACGATCTACGGCGTCGGGCCGGACGGCATGCGCGGCAGCTATGACGGTTCGATCGGCTTCCTGCTGGATTGACGGAGTAAGAGTACGATGAGTTTCCTGAAGATCGACGGTGGCAAGCAGGCGGAGGAGGCAGCGCTCGAGGTGGCGACCGGTGCGCGCCTGATCCCGCGGATCACCATCCAGGCCTTCTGCGAGCATTCCCAGACCGCCGAGCTGGTGGAAGCGGCTGTTCATGATCGACGTATGAGCAAGGTGGCGCTGACCACGCACAATGGCGGCCTCGAAGGTGCCATCGAGACTTACAAGGCGAACCCGACGCCGAACCTGATCATCGTCGAGACGTCGCTGCCCACCGAGGAAATTCCCCGCGCCCTGGAGCGGCTGGCCGAGGTCTGCGACGCCGCAACCCGGCTGATCGTGCTCGGACACGTCAACGATGTCGTGCTGTATCGCGAGCTGATCCGCTCCGGCGTGTCGGAGTACATCGTTCTGCCGACCTCGGCCCAGGCCATCGTCTCGGTCATTACCGAACTGTTCGCCACAGAGGGCGCGGCACCGATCGGCCGCACCATCGGCTTCATCTCGGCCAAGGGCGGCTCGGGGGGCTCGACCATCAGCCACAATGTCGGTTGGGCGATTTCCCAGAGCCTGCGCCAGGATGTGCTTATCCTCGACATGGACTTCGCCTTCGGGACTGCCGGGCTGAACTTCAACCAGGACCCGCCGCACGGCATCGCCGACGCCATCGGCGCCAGCCAGAAGATGGACCAGACCCTGCTCGACCGGCTGAGCTCCAAGGCGGCAAACCATGTCAGCCTGCTCACCGCGCCAGTGGTGCTCGACAAGACCTTCGACTTCGAGGAGCGCGACTTCGAGCAGATCATCGAGCTCAGCCAGAAGTCGACTCCGGTCGTCATCCTCGACATCCCGCATGTCTGGAGCTCGTGGGTCCGGCACACGATCGCGACCATCGACGAGATCATCATCGTCGCCGAGCCCGACCTTGCGAACCTGCGCAATGCGAAGAACCTGTCCGACACCATCAAGGCCCTGCGCCCTACCGAGGCGGAGCCGCTGCTGGTGCTGAACAAGGTCGGCGTGCCGCGCCGTCCGGAGATCCCCGCTACCGAGTTCGCCACCTCTGTCGAGTGCAAGCTGCTGGGCCAGGTGGCGTTCGACGCGCAGACCTTCGGGACAGCCGCCAATAACGGCCAGATGATCGCTGAGGTCGCGGCCAACAACCGCGCCAACGAGATGTTCCGTCTCATCGGCATGCATGTCACCGGTCGAAACACGCCGGAGCGAGCCTCCAGCAAGTCCGGCCTGAAGCTTCCGTTCCTGAAGAAGCGCGCCTGAGAGGATTCGGATGTTCGGCAAGCGTACCACGTTCGGCGGCAACACCCCGGGAGCCAGCACGCCGGCCAACCGCCCGACGCCCGCGCCGGTGGTGCAGGCCGCCCGCACCGAGATGATGCGCTCGTCCGAGCCGCAAAAACGCATCAACGACGAGGTCGTCGACGTTCGCAGCCCCGAGGCGGCGCAGCGCGACAAGGAATACTTCCAGACCAAGTCGGCCATCTTCAACGCGCTGATCGACTCGATCGATCTGAGCCAGCTCGCCACCATGGAGATGGAGACGGCGCGAGAGGAAATCCGCGACATCGTTGCGGAGATCATCGCGCTCAAGTCGATCATCATGACCATCTCCGAGCAGGAAGACCTCCTCGAGGATATCTGCAACGACGTGCTGGGCTACGGCCCGCTCGAGCCCCTGCTGGCGCGCGACGACATCGCCGACATCATGGTGAACGGGTCGCAGAAATGCTACATCGAGGTCGGCGGGAAGGTGAAGCTCACCAATGTGCGCTTCCGCGATGACGCGCATCTGATGAACGTCTGCCAGCGCATCGTGTCGCAGGTCGGCCGTCGCGTCGACGAGAGCTCGCCGATCTGTGACGCCCGCCTGCCCGATGGCTCCCGCGTCAACGTGATCGCTCCGCCGCTCGCCATCGACGGCGCCGCGCTCACCATCCGCAAGTTCAAGAAGGACAAGCTGACCCTCCAGCAGCTGGTGAAGTACAACTCGATCTCGCCCGAAGGCGCCGAAGTGCTCCGCATCCTCGGCCGCGTCCGCGCCAATGTGCTGATCTCGGGCGGTACCGGTTCGGGCAAGACGACGCTACTCAACTGCCTCACCGCCTTCATCGAGAAGGACGAGCGCGTCATTACCTGCGAAGACTCGGCCGAGTTGCAGCTGCAGCAGCCGCACGTGGTGCGCCTCGAAACCCGGCCGCCCAACCTCGAGGGCGAGGGCGAGATCACCATGCGCGACCTGGTGAAGAACTGCCTGCGTATGCGCCCCGAGCGGATCATCGTGGGCGAGGTGCGCGGTCCGGAGGCCTTCGACCTGCTGCAGGCCATGAACACCGGCCACGACGGCTCGATGGGCACGCTGCACGCCAACTCGCCGCGCGAGGCGCTGAGCCGCCTTGAATCCATGATCACCATGGGCGGCTACTCGCTGCCCAGCCGCACCATCCGCGAGATGATCGTGTCGTCGATCGACGTGATCGTGCAGGCCGCCCGTCTCCGCGATGGCTCGCGCCGCATCACCCACATCTCGGAAGTGCTGGGCATGGAAGGCGATGTGATCGTGACCCAGGACATCTTCCTCTACGACATCATGGGCGAGGACTCGGGTGGCAACCTCGTTGGCCGTCACCGCTCGACCGGTATCACCAAGCCCCAGTTCAACGAGCGCGCGAAGTACTTCAACGAAGAAGCCAACCTGATCGAGGCCCTCGAGAAGGCCAATGTCGAGCAGCGCGAAATCCTGGGGGCGTAAGGCAATCCGATGAGCCCGTTTATCATCGCCATCCTCGCCATCATCTGCGTCGGCGCCGCCGGCTTCGCCCTCGTACCCTCGATGCTGGGCAGCGGCCGCGCCGACAAGCGCATCAAGGCGCTGCAAGGCGACATTCAGGCCAACCGGCGCGAGGCCAGCGCCAGCCGCAACCGCGAGACCCGTCGCAAGGAAATCCAGCAGACCCTGCGCGCGCAGACTGACACGCTGCAGAAGCGCAAGAAGCGCGTGCCTCTGCAGGATCAACTCTACCAGGCGGGCATGAAGCTGAAGCGCGGTGCCTTCATCCGCAACTCCATCATCCTCGGCGCCGTCCTCTTCACGGTGACCTTGCTGCTGCAGATCGAGCCCATCTACTGTGTCGTGTTCGGCCTGGCGGGCGGCTACCTGTTGCCCCGCATGTATCTGGGCCATCGTCGGAAGAAGTACCAGAACGGCTTCCTCGACGAGCTCCCCAATGCGGTCGAAGCGATCGTGCGCGGTGTTAAGTCCGGTCTGCCGCTCAACGATTCGATGCGCCTCGTGGCCAAAGAAGCCAAGGAGCCCATCAAGTCCGACTTCCAGCGGGTGCTCGACCAGCAGTCACTCGGCAAGTCGATGATGGAGGCCGTCTCGACGCTCTATGACCGCGTGCCGCTGCCGGAGGTCAACTTTTTCGTCGTCGTCATCGCCGTGCAGCAGCAGGCGGGCGGCAACCTGTCCGAAGCCCTCGGCAATCTCGCCAAGGTGCTGCGTAACCGCAAGAAGATGAAGCAGAAGATCAAGGCGATGTCGTCCGAAGCCAAGGCCTCGGCGGGCATTATCGGCTCGTTGCCGTTCATCGTGGCGCTGCTGGTGACCCTGACGACACCCAGCTACATGCTGCCGCTGTTCGAGACGCCTATCGGTCTCGTGATGCTCGGCATTGCGGCGATCCTCATGTCGCTCGGTATCTTCATCATGGCCAAGATGGTCCAGTTCGACATCTGAGCGAGGCGCCGATGGACAATCTCGTAAACACCCTTACCGATCCGAAGTTCCTCACCGCCCTGTTCGCGGCTATCGCCGCCGCCGCCGTGGTGTTCTCGCTCGGCGCCACGTTCTTCTCGACAGGCAGCAACATCAAGCAGCGCATCCGCCGCGTGGCGCTCGAGCGCGAGAAGATGCGGGCCGAGGAAATGGCGCGGCTGCGTGGCACCGGGGGAGCTGCCGACGCGCCCGCGCGTACCATCCGGCACGCGGCGGGCCGCGACTACATGAAGAACGTGGTCGAGCG
>JAEYYP010000095.1 GCA_023428425.1 Pseudomonadota bacterium | reverse complement strand
GACCAGAACAGCACCTTTAGTGAAGGGAAAGCGGCCAGTGTTCGCCTTCTCCCCTTGTGGGAGAAGGTGCCCGAAGGGCGGATGAGGGGTGGTCTCAAGTCCCACCCCGAGTATCCCCCAGCACGTTCCCCAGCTCCGGGATGAAATCCTTCACCATTGGCTGCTTCACCGCCACGAACGGCAGCGGCCGCACCACGCGCATCGCTGCAATGCCGACGCGCACCGTCATCAGCCCGTTGACCACGCCCTCGCCGAGCCGCGCCGACAGCTTGGCCGCGAGTCCCTGGCCGACCAGTTGCTCCACCACCCCATCAGTCAGCACCAGTCCGCCGGTTACCGCGAGGTGCGCGAGGATCGCGCCCACCAGCCGCCATGTCCCCATCAACCCCGGCCGCGCCCCGTAGAGCCGGGCGATGTCGCCCCCGAGGCGCACGCTCTCGAACACCACGAAGGCGATATCGACCATCGCCCGAGGTGATACCGTCGTCACCAGCGCGACCCGTCGCGCCGAAGCTGCCGTCAGCGCCCGCGCCCGCGCATCGAGCGGCGCCAACAGCAGCCGCTCCGCCAGCCGCACCTGCTCGGCGCCGTCGAACACCTGCCTGCCGTTCGCATCGAGCGCCTCGCGCGCCCGGGCCAGGTCGGCTCGCCGGGCGTAGATACCGCTCAACTCGGCGACGATCGCCTTGCCCTTGCGATTGTCGTCGCTGTCGATGACCCGCACCGCCTCGGCCCGCAGCCGGTCGAGAGCCCGCAACCGCATCAGCGACGCCACCTCGCGCACGACGATGGCGATCAGCGCCAGCACCAGGACGACGACCAATGCCACTGCGACCCAGCCCAGCCACGGCTGGGTCGCGAACAGCTCGCTCACCAGCCGCTCCGCCGCGAGGCCCAGCGCCATCGAGACCAGCAGCCCACCGGCGATCCACGCGATCCGGCCCAGCCAGCCCGTCAGTCGCGGCGGCTCGGCCGCTTCGGCGTCGACATCGACAGCCGCGTCAGACAGCACTTCGATGACGTCGGAGACCGGTGCCGCGTCCGGCGCAAAGGCCCGCGGCCGCCGTTCTGCGGCGATCTCCCCGGTTTCCGGATCGACCGGTCGTGCAGAGGGCGGTTTCATCTCAGCCAGTCCCCGAGCAGGAAATCGATCGCGCGGTCGAAGCGGATATGCGGCAGCACCACGTTGCCCTCGGCGTTCTTGTCCAGCCTTGCCGGTGGCTCGAACCGCAGGAAGTTGAGCGCCACCGGCACTGTCAGCAGCTTGTCGGGATCATCGGGCAGGTCGCCGGGGAACAGGGCCACCTCGGTCTTTCCGTCATAGCTGATCCCATCGAGCACCTCGCCGGCGCGTGGCGTCCCCACGATCACCTCGTGCCGGTCGCCGCCCTCTTCGACAACGCCTTCGCGGGTCGCCCGGATCGCTGCCAGCGCCACCGACTTCGTCGTCGCCCCGGCGAACCTGGCGCGCGTCGCCGCCTGCGCCACCAGCCGGTTCATCAGGGCTTCGAGCCGGTCATGGCTCGACGAGTGAATATGGTCGGCCTTCGTCGCCGCGAACAGGATCCGGTCGATCTTCCTGGCCACGAGCCGCGTCAGCACATTGTTATCCCCCTGCCGGAAGCAGGCGAGAATATCGGTGAGCGCGGTTTCGAGGTCGGCCACCGCGGCGGGCCCCGCGTTCAGCGCGCGCAGCGTATCGACCAGCACGATCTGCCGGTCGAGCCGCGCGAAGTGGTCGCGGAAGAAGGGCCGCACCACCAGCGCCTTGTAGGCTTCGTATCGCCGCTCCATCATCGCGTGGAGACTGCTCGAACGTACTGGCCCGTTCGCCGGTGGCAGCGGTGCGAAGGTCAGGGCAGGGCAGCCCTCGAGGTCCCCCGGCATCAGGAAGCGGCCCGGCGGCAGCGTCGACAGCGCACCCTCCTCGCGTGAGGCGCGCAGATACGATGTGAACGCCTCCGCCAGCCGCTCGGCCGTTGGTTCGTCTGCCTCTCCGAGCGGATCGACCGCCGAAGTCTCGTTCAGGAAGCGTTCAGCATCATGTCCATTCTGCGCCCGTTTCAGGGACGCGGCGCTCCACTCGCCATAGTTCAGCGACAGCAGCGGCAGGTCGAGCAGCCACTCGCCCGGATAGTCCACGATGTCGAGGTTCAGCACGGTCGGCCCCTGCCAGCCCCGCGTCCAGCGTTGACTCTGGAACTTCAGCTGCAGCCGTATCTGGCTGATTTTCCTCGTGCTTTCCGGCCACGACGCCGGCTTCCCCGTCAGTGCCCTGAGGTGCTGCTCGAAGGCGAAGCGCGGCACGCCCTGGTCGGGATGCTCCACCAGCCGCGCCCCGATGAACCGCCCCTCGGTCATCGCCGCGAACCCCGGCAACCGCCCACCCGTGGTGAGGTTGTGGATCAGCGCCGTGATGAAAATCGTTTTGCCAGCACGACTTAGCCCGGTCACTCCCAGCCGCAGCGTCGGTGTGAACGGCGCTGCTGCCGCGTCCGCAAGGTTCGAAAGCGCAATGCCCAGCTCATCGGTAAGGGTCGTCGGCGGCTGCGGCACGGAAGCTCCTGATCTGACGAGGGAAACGTAGGCACTGCCGCGCCGGATGCAAGCGATCCCGAGCGCCGGATCACGCCATTTCCGCCCACCGGCTTTGGCCTTTCTTCATCCCTCCACGGCAGAATTGCCAGCATGGCCAATGCTGTACTGCGTACCCCGCCAGACCAGGGCGCCGAGCTCCTCGGCGTCCCAAAAGCCCGTTCCCTCGGCGATCGCTTCGATCTCGAGGTCGCCAACTATCTGGTGGCGAAGAAGGCATTGAAGCTCACCGAACTCGCCGTGGCGCTGCGCCAGAAGGCCGAGTGGGGCTCCACCCTCGCGCAGACCGTGATCTCCCTGGGCTACATCCGGCCCATCGACTATTATCGAACCGTGGCAGAGGTTTACGGCCTCCCGTTCATCGATCTCCAGCGCCAGCCCATCGACGAGTCACTGGTCAGGATCGAGGATCGGCTCGACTACGCCGACCGCGGCATCATCCCGTGGCGCACCGTGGACGGCAAGGTTGTGCTCGCCGCCACCACGCTCACCGCCGACCACATCGAATGGGCCGATGCCCGCTACGGCATCGACAGTTACGATCTCGTCATCACCTCGCCCTTCGACATCCTTTGGCAGACCGCCCATCTCTTCCGCGACTGGGACAGTTTTTTCGCCCGCGAAGCGCTCTACTCCTGGAAGCCCGAGCATTCCGCCAAGTTCACCATCACCAGGCCGCAGAAGCTGGTGATCTGGTGCGGTCTCGCCGCCCTCGCGCTAGGCCTCGTCTTCGCGACAATGCCCACCCTGGTCGGCCTCATGGCCTTCTTTACCGCTCTATACACGCTCACCTTCCTGTTCAAGTTCGTCCTCACCTTTGTCGGCGCCTCGCGGAAGGCCGACATGGAAGTGTCGCCGGAGGCTGTCGCGGCGCTCAAGGACGCCGAGCTTCCCGTCTACTCCGTCCTGGTCCCGATGTACCGCGAGGCCAAGGTCCTGCCGCTCCTCACCAAGGCGCTGAAGAACCTCGACTATCCCGCCAGCAAGCTCGAAGTGAAACTGGTGCTCGAAGAGGACGACATCGATACGATCGAAGCCGCCAAGGCCCTTCGCCTCCCCGGCACCTTCGAGATCGTCCGTGTTCCGCCATCGCAGCCCAAGACCAAGCCCAAGGCCTGCAATTACGCTCTCCAGTTCTGCCGAGGCGAGTTCGTCACCATCTACGACGCTGAAGATCAGCCCGAGCCCGACCAGTTGAAGAAGGCCGTTCTCGCCTTTCGCCACGGCGATCCGCAGCTCGCCTGCGTGCAGGGACGTCTCAACTACTTCAATCGCTCCGAGAACTGGCTGACGCGTATGTTCACGCTCGAATACAGCCAGTGGTTCGATTTCCTGCTCCCCGGCCTCGACTGGCTGAGAGTGCCGATCCCGCTGGGCGGCACCTCCAATCACTTCAAGCTTTCGGCTCTCCGGCAGGTTGGCGCCTGGGACCCATACAACGTCACCGAGGATGCCGATCTCGGCGTCCGGCTGGCCCAGGAAGGCTACACCGTCGGCGTCATCAACTCGACCACCTACGAGGAGGCGAACGGCGTCCTTCCCAGTTGGATCAAGCAGCGCTCGCGCTGGATCAAGGGCTACATGCAGACCTGGCTGGTCCACATGCGCCACCCCATCCAGCTCTGGCGCTCGATCGGTGCCAAGGGCTTCTTCTCGTTCCACTTCTTCATTGGTGCGCCGCCCTTCACCATGCTGCTGGCGCCTATCCTCTGGGCCATCACGCTGCTGGTCTGGTTCACCAACACCTGGGATTTCGGCTGGCTCTTCCCTGAGCCGTTTGGAACGATGGCGCTGTTCAACCTCGTCATCGGCAACCTCTTCCTCGTCTATTTCGGCGTCATTGCCGCGCTCAAGCGCCGCTACTACGACCTCGTGCCGGTCGGCATCCTGCTTCCGGTGTACTGGGTCCTGCACTCGATCGCCGCCTACAAGGCGTTCTGGCAGCTCTGCTTCAATCCGCACTACTGGGAAAAGACCGAGCACGGCACCTCGACGGTCACGCAGGGCATCCTCGATCAGGTCAAGGCGGAGGCCGTCGGAAAATGAGCATCGCCGAGCTGAACGGCCGACCGGCCGTCGACATCCCCGTTACCAGGCCGCGCCCGCTGCTGCGGCCGTCCACGATCATCACCGCGCTTGTCGCCACCGTCGCGCTGCTCTGGCTCGCCCAGCATGTCCTCGACGCCGGCTACCTGCGCAAGGATGTCGAAGCCCTCCAGCAGGGTGAGGCGTGGCGCACCGGGGGCTGGCTGACGCAGGTGGTGCTGCGCATCGTCGGCCTTCTCCCCGATACCGGCTGGCAGCAGGTCACCCTCAGTCTGGTCGCCGCCATCGTCGCGGGTCTCATGTACGGCCTCCTCTACGATCGGCTCCGTGCCAGCGGCTGGTTCGCAGTGGGCGCCATTGCCGCCGTCGGCGCCGTGGCGCTGCACATGGGCGCGCTCTACACCGTCACCGCCTCGAGCCGGGCCATTCCGCTCCTGATTGCCGTGGGGGCCATCATTCCGGCCATCCGCAAACTCGAGGATGTCGGCGATGTGCAGGCGGCGATCGGTCTCTCCCTGCTACTGCCCCTGCTACTGCTGGCGAGCCCGCTGACGACCCTGCTGATCCTGCCCATCGCCATTGGCGCGGCCCTCGCGGATCCAGATGGCCGGCGCGATCCCCGCGCCTTCGTCGCCATGCTGCTGGTCGCCATACTGCCAACGGTGATCGTCGCCATCGGCATCGTCGGCTTCATTGCTCAGGCGCGGCTCGAGGTTGCCGATGCTCTGCTGCCCTACGTCAACACCTTCGCCAACCTGCAGTTCGGCGACGTCTTGGGCAGCCTGGGTGCGCTCGCCACCTATGCCCCCGCCATGGCCATCCCGATCGCCTACTGCCTCTGGCCCGGCCTGCCGGAGCGGCGCCACGTACTGTCGGCGCTCGCTGTCGTCGCCCTGCCGGTCTACCTCGCGATCGCCCGGGTCATCGTCAACACCACGATGACCCCGCTGACCCCGTCGGTGGCCTTCCTCGCCGCCTTCGTGTCGTGGCTCGCGGTCGTGCGCCTGCCACTCGTGCTGAGAGCGCTGGCCCTGACGCTCCTCGTCCTGGGGACCGCCCTTAGCTGGCTGCCGCACGACTTCTGGGACGATCCGGCGTGGAAGGCGGCTCTGTTCAACCCCGTCCCCGCCGGCATCGGCTCCCTCGCCCTGCGGCCAGGCCTCTAGCGCCCGATCTCCTCGAGTTCGTACGGCGTCGTCTGGTAGATCTCGTTGATCCAGTTCTGGAACAACAGATGCGCGTGCGAGCGCCAGCGGTTCTCGGGTTCAACCGATGTATCTCCGCCGGGGAACAGGTTCACCGGCTGCTCCGGATTGAGCCCCGCCTTGACGTCACGCTCGTACTCGTCGGCCAGCGAGCGGTTGTCGTACTCGAGGTGGTTGAGCATGTAGAGCGCCCGCCGCGAGTGATCCTGCAGCATACACACGCCGATCTCGTCATTGTCGATCAGCACTTCCAGGTCCCTGGAAAGGCTCGACTTGTCGATGTCGTTGTAGCGGCTCACCGGGATCATCGGGCTGTCGGAGAGACCGCGCAGCCACGGGGTAGGGCCCCCGACCAGCTTATGCCGGAACACGCCGAACGCCTTCTTCTCCATCCGGTAGCGCTTCGCATGGTGGAAGTGATGCAGCGCCGCCTGCGCACCCCAGCAGATGAACATGGTCTGGTGCACGTTGGTGCCCGTCCAGTCCATGATCTCCAGCATCTCCGGCCAATACCGCACTTCCTCGAACGGGATGTGCGCAATCGGCGCGCCGGTCACGATGAACCCGTCGAACTTGCGCTCCCGTACACTTTCCCACGTCGAGTAGAACGAGTTGAGGTATTCTTCGCTCGTATGTTTGCTCTGGTGCTCGGTGATCCGCACCAGCGTCAGGTCGATCTGCAGTGGCGTCGAGCCGATCAGCCGGGCGAACTGCGTCTCGGTACGCTCCTTGTTGGGCATCAGGTTCAGGAGCCCGATCTGCAGCGGGCGGATGTCCTGTCGGGCGGCGCGGGTGGAATCCATCACCACCACGCCCTCGCTTTCGAGCGTCTTTCGGGCGGGCAGGTGGTCGGGAATGCGGATGGGCATGAAACCCTCCTTTGAATCAGGAAACGGCTGGCGAATGACGTCCGGCGGCTCTGCGGCCGCTATCGCATTCGCTTGCCGATCGCCCCCGCCACGAGGTCGATGAATTCATCGCCGTCCCGCACCGTCGCGAGGTCGGCGGCTTCGACCACGTAGCCGAAATTGTCCGCGAGCTTCTGGTAGCGCGGCAGCCGGTCGGTCAGCAGCGCCTCGAAGCCCCAGGCCCCGAACGCGTCCGGATCGACCTGGGTGTCGTCCTTCACTCCGTTGATCTGCTTGAACTCGTTCCACTTCTGCACGAGGAACGGCGGCTGGTAGTACATCGGCTTGGGGCTCGCCTTGAAACGGCGAACCAGCTCGGCCGCATCGCCTTCGGTGCCCCGGATGTAGAGCAGCAGCGTGCTTTCGCGCAGTGCCTTCACTACCGGGTCGTCGGCATTGTCGGGGTCGATGACCTCGATCAGCGAGCCACCCGTGTCGGCGATGAAGTTGCCGTACTCGTACAGGGTCTGGGCGCGCTCGATGAAGTAGGGCACGTCCTGCAGGGCCGCGATCTCGGCGACCCGATGCTGCTCCTGCCGGCGCTGGTACTCGGCGAGCGGCAGCCCACCGCGCACGGTGTCGCCCGGGCGCCCCAGGTAGGTCGAGAGCGGGTCGAGATTGGCGAAGGTGATGTTGCTCTCGATCTTGATCGAGTCCGTCCGCAGCAGTTCGCGCAGGAACGGCACCTTCATGGCCTCGGCCTTGAAGTTGTCGACGATGAACTCGCCCATGTAGCGCGTGCCGATACGGTAGTCGGCCGAGTAGTGGAACCAGTGGTCCTTGCGCAGCAGGCTGGCGAGCCGTGTCTTGCCCACGCCGGCCATGCCGAACACCGTCACCGCGTGGCGCGGGGCGTTCCGAAACTCGTCTGGCGAAGCGAACAGCATGTCGTGCGGGCCCGAAATTCAGCGGCCTTGCGTGTAGCCGATGGCGAAGCCGCGAACAAGCGCCGGGGCGCCGACCGGCGATCGGCAAAACCTGCCGCCTGACTCGGACTCTTTTGCCTCATTGTCGCCCCACGCGTTACCTCGAGACAGAAAACGTCAGCAAAATCAACGATCCGAGACTCTGGCACACGCTTTGCAACTGTATCCTCGAACTCGCGTGCCCGGCACGCCAATGGGATTTCGGAGACAACATGGGCATCTACGGCGCTCTATCCACCGCAGTCACCGGGCTTCGCGCCCAGTCCTTCGCGCTAGAGAACGTGTCGGGCAACATCGCCAACAGCCAGACGACCGGCTTCAAGCGTATCGACACCGACTTCGTCGACCTGATCCCGGATGCCGCCACCAAGCGCCAGACGGCCGGTTCGGTGCTCGCCCAGTCGCGCTCCACCAACAACGTCCAGGGCGACGTGAAGGGGACCTCGACCGAAACCAACATGGCCATCAACGGCAATGGCTTTTTCGTGGTCGAGCCCGCCATCGGCCAGTCGGATGGTGCGTCGGTCTTCTCGGGTGCCAACTACTACACTCGCCGCGGCGACTTCGAGCTCGACAAGTCCGGCTACCTGGTCAACGGCGCCGGCTACTACCTCAAGGGTCTGCCGATCGATCCGCAGACGCAGAACGTCTCCGGTTCGGTTCCGCAGGTGCTGCAGATCTCCAATGCCTTCCTTCCGGCGCACCAGACCACCCGCGTCAACTACGAGATCAATCTGCCGCAGTTGCCCAAGACCCCCTCCTACAACCAGTCGCAGGCGTCCGGGAGCGAACTGCTCGACGCACGAGACTTCCTCAGCGCGACTGATTTGCCGCCCGATACCGCGGCCACCAAGACCGGTGCCACAGCGCTCGGCACCGACGCTGCCTCCACCGTTGCGTCGGCCGGCGATACCCTGCGCGTGCGCTTCGGGCCGACTGGCGGCCCGTACACCACCGATCGCACCTACGCCTTCAACTCGGGCGGCAGCACCACGATGCCGGACATCGACATCAGCGCTGCGGCGACCGACACTGTGGCCGAGGTCCTGGCTGCCATCCAGGCAGACTTGCAGGCGAACGGCGCAACCGGTGCCACCGTCACGCTGAACGGCGACGGCGAAATCACCATCACCGCCGGCAACGACACCGATAACGTCAACATCACCGACCAGACGATCGGCTCGACGTCGAACGGCTTCGGCCTCGCCGATGGCGACACCGCTCCGACCGTCTCCGACAGCGCAGCGCTCGCTGCGCGCGTCGACACCATCTCGGCCAATGACGTCGACGATTTCTTCGCACAGTCCATCTCGGGCGGCGCGATCACCGTGTATGCCGGCAACGGCGCGCCGGCCAACGTGCAGATGCGCTGGGCCAAGGTGAACTCGAACGAAAACGGCGGCGCCGAGCGCTGGAACCTGTTCGTCCTCACCAACGCCAATGCCACGGGTACCGGCACAGCCTGGACCCGCATGGGTGGCGACTACCAGTTCGGCAATGACGGCTCGCCCAATCCTACCGTTGAATACACCGATCTGCCGAACCTCACCGTAAACGGCGTCACCGTCGGCGACGTGCGGCTTCAGCACGGCCAGAACGGGCTGACCCAGTTCGCCGATCCCAACGGCGTCGCCGAAGTGACCACCCTCAACCAGAACGGCTACGCCGCTGGCGAGTACGTGTCGGTTGCCGTCAACGATGCCGGCCGCGTCGTCGTTTCCTACAACAACGGCCAGCAGCTCGAAGTCGCCCAGGTGGTCACAGCCAACTTCAACGCCGTGAACCAGCTCAAGCGCATGGATGGCGGCGTCTTCGCGGCCACGTCGGAGTCAGGCGAGCCCATCCTCGACAATGGTGGCGGCATCATCGGGTCTTCGCTGGAAGCTTCGAACACCGACATCTCCGAGGAATTCACCAAGCTGATCGTCACTCAGCAGGCCTACGCGGCCGGCACGCGCATCGTCTCTACCGCCGACCAGATGCTGCAGGACGCCCTCAACATGATCCGCTGACGCGGGTCTGGATCAAGGCCGGCGCGGTTCCCCGCGCCGGCGGTCAGGTCACGGAGGAGGGTGGGATGGGTCTATCGGTCACGCTCAGCAACGCGCTCAGCGGCATGAAGATCGGGCAGAATGCCCTCGACGTGCTGTCGGGCAACGTCGCCAACGCGGGCACGCCCGGTTATCACAAGCGCTCCGTCAGCGTCATCGACTCGCTTGGCGCCAGATCGACCTACGCCAGGCAGGGGGCGCTCACCCGCACCTTCAACCAATCGCTCGAGCAGCACCACACCCGCGCAGTGTCGGACTCTTCGTTCGCCTCGGTGCGGGCCGGCTACCTCGATCGCCTGCAGACGCTGTTCGGCATGCCGGGCACGACGGGATCGCTCGACAGCGTCTTCTCGGCCTTCGAGACGTCGCTGACCTCGCTCACCTCCAGTCCCGACAACTTCGCCAATCGCGCCGACACGGTGCAGAAGGCGCAGGAGCTTGCGGGTGCCCTCAATCGGCTGAGCGGCGATGTGCAGTCGCTTCGGCAGGAGATCGAGGCGAAGATCTCCACCAGCGTGGCGGACATCAACAACCAGTTGCAGGCGCTGGAGAAAATCAACAATCGCCTCGCCGACCAGGGCATCGATCCCAGCTCGCGCGCTACGCTCCTCGACCAGCGCGATCGCCTCGTCGGTACTCTCAGCGAGCAGATGGACCTCCGCGTCAGCTATCGCAGCGACGACACGGTGGCCCTGATGACCCGCTCGGGCGTCGGCATTCTCGATGGCCGCGCCTCGATCATCTCGTTCGAGAGCGCCGGGCAGCTTGCCGCCACCTCGTTGTTCAATCCCAGCGATGCGAAGTCGGGCGTCGGCCGCCTCTCGATCACCACCGGGGCAGGGCTCAAGATCGACCTGGTCAAGCAGAACGTGCTGACATCCGGCGAGCTCGCTGGTCTCATCCAGTTGCGCGACAACGACCTCGTGCAGGCGCAGGACCAGCTCGACGAGATCGCAGCCGGCCTCGCCATGGCCATGTCGACCAAGACAACCACCGGCACCCAGGTGACATCCGGCGCTTCGGCAGGCTTCGAGGTCGATATCTCCAACCTGCAGAACGGCAACGAGTTCGGCTTCAGCTACATCCAGGGCGGCGTCAGCAAGTCGGTCCGGGTGCTGAATGTCGCCGACCCCACGAAACTGCCGCTGGACTACATCGACAGCAATGGCGCGCGCGTGATCGGCGTCGATTTCAGCGCTGGGCCGACCGCTGTTGCATCCAAGGTCCAGATGGCAGTCGGATCCGGCCTCGCGGTCAGCGCGACGGGCACCTCCATCCGCATCATGGATGATGGGGCGCTGGGCAATACAGACGTCAAGTCGATGCAAAGCAGAGCGACGGTCGTCGGCACCCAGGGCGGCGATCTTGGCATCAACCTGTTCGTCGACTACGGAAATACCAGCTTCACCAATGCCCTCGACAACAACGGTCAGAAGCTCGGCTTCGCGAGCCGCATCAGCGTCAACACCGCCATATCCACCGATAACCGACTGCTGGTCCAGTACACGCCGGGCACCGCGATGGGCGACGCTTCACGCGTCGATCAGCTGCTGCTCAACCTCGACACCCTGCGCTTCGCGGGTGGGCAGGGGAGCGTCTCGGGCAGCGCGGGCTCCCGCCTTGCAGGTACGGTCAGCGATCTCATCAGCCAGTCGATCAACACCGTCGGCAACATGGCCAGTTCTGCCGGTTCCGAGGCGGAGACGCAGGAGATGACGCTAGATGCGCTCGGCAACCGTCTCGAAAGCGAGTACGGCGTCGACATCGACGAGGAAATGGCCCGGCTGATGGAACTGCAGAACGCCTTCGCCGCAAATGCCCGCGTGATGAGCGTCGCGCAGGAACTCATCAAAGACCTGATGTCGTCGCTGTAAGGAGTCGCGGGATGGCAACCATCATCAACCGGTCGATGTTCCCGCTCAGTAGCGGCATCAACAACATCATGGGCATGAAGGAGCGCTACGACAAGCTCCAGACCCAGCTCAGCTCGGGCATGAAGGCCTCCAATCTCGCCGAGATGGGGTCCGACCGCTACTTCGACCTCGCCCTGCGCCAACGCGTTTCGCGCATCGACAGCTACCAGGGCAACATCAAGACGGTGAACCTGCGGCTCAACGTGCTCGACCAGACGGTCGGCCGTCTCGATGCCATCGAGGCCGACGCGCGCGCCGCCACCATGGCCGGCTCGGGCGGGCAGGCCAGCCTCAACTTCCAGACCACGCCGACCCTCGCCTCGGCGCGCTTCGACGAAGTCATGACGCTGATGAACGTCGACATCGCCGGCCGCTACCTGTTCGGCGGCGCCAAGACGGAGAACAAGCCGGTCGAGGACGCCTACTACGCCCTCAACGGCCGCGGCAGCCAGGCAGGCTACAAGCAGGTCGCCGGCGAGCGGAAGCTGGCCGACCTCGGTACCAGCCATCTCGGCCGCCTGACCATCGGCACCGCGACCGATACCACCACACTGGCCGAGGATGGCACCCATCCCTTCGGCATGAAGCTGGCGACCGTCTCCACCACGAGCGCCAACATCGTCGTCAACCAGCCATCGGGAGCGCCGCCGGCGCTGTCGGTCCAGTTCGGCGCGACGCTGCCAGCTGCCGGCGAAACGGTCACCATCAACCTGACGATGCCTGATGGCACAGCGGAATCGATTACCCTGACGGCGGTCGAGACGGCCGGCGAGCCCGGCGCCTTCGTCATCGGTGCCGACGCCGACGCAACGGCCGCCAGCTTTGGTGCGGCGCTTCAGGCCCAGGTGCAGACCATGGCCGAGGGCCGCATGGTCACGGCGTCGGCCTATGCGGCCTCGGAGAACTTCTTCTACGGGCAGGGCGGCCAGCCGATGCGTGTCGACGGCCCGCCCTACGACACCGCCACGGCCCTTGTCGCCGGCACCGATGCCGACACCATCTTCTGGTACAAGGGCGAGGACAGCACCAGTCCACGTACCACGGTCACGGCCAAGGTCGGTGAGAGCACCTCGGTCGCCTACGGCGTCCAGGCCAACGAGGCCGGGCTGGTCAACCTCGTCCAGTCGCTCGCGGCCATGGCCATCCAGGTGTTCACCGACGCCGATCCGACCTCGACCGATCGCTACACCTCGATGATCGCCCGCAACACCGAGCGCCTCGCCGAAACCGGCGACAGCAACGGCTCCATCGCCGTCATCGCCGTGGAACTGGGCCTTGCAAAGTCGACCGCCGGCGCCATCGACGAGCGGCATACCGACCACAAGGCCCAACTCGGCAACATGCTGCAGGATATCGAGGAAGCGCCAACCGAGCAGGTCGCGATGGAGATCCTGGCGCTCAAGACCCGGCTCGAGGCCAGCTATCAGACCACCGCGCTCCTGAGTCAGCTCTCCCTCATCAACTACCTGAAGTAGGCGACACAACAGCCCGGAAATGCGAAAGGCCCGCTTCGAGCGGGCCTCTTACGTTTTCCGGCGGGCAGGTGGGTCAGGCGCGTTCGCGCAGGCCCGCCGCGATCTCGCGGTTGATGTTGATCAGCACGGTGAGCTTGCGCGCCTCGGGTTCGCTCATCACGTTGAGCGTCTGCTTCATGACGAAGATGCCGAGGTTGGCGATGTTCTCGCGCAGCGCCTTGGGCAGCTGGCTTTCCTCGCCGGTGACCGATCCGAGGAACACGGTCCACAGCTTGCGGTTGAACAGCAGTGCGGTGGTCAGCTCGTGGCGGGTGTTGTCCCAGTCATCGCGGCAGCGCTGCAACTGGCCGGCGGCACGGGAGAGAAGGTTGGCTTCAAGAACGCGTGGGCTTACCGTTTGCGCGCCTACGGTCTTGTAGGCAAACGCCGCACTATTTTGCATTTGCTAGGAGTTCCTGCTCGTACTGGATCAGCTTCTTGGCGGCCTTCAGAGCCTTATAGAGCTGGCCGGTTAATATCTCGTTATTGATTTCGTCCACAATGCGGATGGTGCTGGGCGCGGCCGAGATGATGTCGTTGATGAGCTTGAAATAGTCCTCGCTCAGCCGCGCGGTGTCCTCGTGGATGTACATCAGCTGCACCGCCAGGTAGATGCGCTTGGCCGGGCTGTCGGCGGTTTCGAAGGTCAGGATGTCCTTCTCGCGCAAGATCGGCGCCTTGCCGTCGATGAACAGCCGGGTCCGCTGGTCCGAGTTGGTGATGACGCAATTGCCGACGATCAGGCGTTCGCCTGGCTTCAGTTCGACCTTGAGGGACATGGGCTAGCTCGCCTGCTGATTCACGCGTGGACCAGCATATTGCATCCGCGCCGATCACCAAATCGCTACCGGCCAAACTAAGGCCGGCAGGGCAGGGCGCGGATGCGTATTTCTCCTAGAACAGCCTCAGCACGGCTTGGTCGGCCTGTGATGCCATCGACAGCGCCGAGGAGCTCAGTTGCTGCCGCGTCTGCAGCGCCAGCAGATTCGCCGCTTCCTGATTGGTATCGGCCAGTGTCAGGTTTGCCGCTCCGGTCTCGAGCGTGTTGATCATCGATTTGGTGAAGTCGTTCCGGTTCTCCACCACCGACAGGTTCGATCCGAAGGCCGATGACTGCGAGCGCAGCGTATCGAGGGCGCTCTTCATCGTGTCGAGCAGAGTGTCGAGGTCAGCGTCGGAATCGAAGTCGGAGTCCAGGGCCTCGGCAAGTCCCAGCGCGAGGCTGCTGATCGGTCTCGCCTGGCCGGCGGCATCCTTGGCCTGGATCTCGATGGTCGATGTGCCGACCTCGTTGAACGTCAGCTTCAGCCTGTCGCCGCGGAGCAGGTTGATGCCGTTGAACGAGGCGTCGTCGGCGAACTTGTCCAGCTGGTCGCGCAGATCGTTGAACTGCTTGACGAGGTTCGCGCGGACATCATTGCCGCCAATCGCCACCGCGCCCGTTCCGCCGTCGATTTCTCCATCCGGACCTAAGCCCTGGACCGTCAGCGCCTCGGCCGACAGGTTCTCGATCCTCAGCTTGCCGCCATCGTTGGAAGCACGAACCTTCCCTTCGAGGCCCGACGAGTTGATCGATTGCACTAATTGGTCCACGCTCAGCACGCTGGCCGGCACGCCGGCGGTCACGGTCGGTGGAAAGCCGAAGACATAGCCTGGATGGGTCCCCCCGACAGTGATGCTGTTCGAACCATCGGCCGCTCCGGCCAGATCAATGCGGTCGCCTGTGCCGCCCACTGTGATGCCGGTCACGCCCTGCGCCGCCAGTTCCGATGTGATGTAGTTGCGCGCGTCCGCGGTAGTGGCCGAGTTCGACGATGTCAGCACCAGCGAAGCCGTTGCCGACCCGTTGGAGATGGTGATTTCGTAGCCGTCATGGCCAACATCGGATAGGCCCACGTTCGCGCCGAGTGCGGCCGCATGCGCGGAACTCGCCGTAATCTCCACCGAAGCCGTCGATCCTGCGCTGGTGCCCGTCGTGATCCACACCCGCCCGTCGCCGAACTCGCTGATAGTCAGGTCGCCACTATTGCCCGATAGCGTGAGCGAGTCGCTGATCGCCTCGGCGAACTCGGCAGCGTCGTCGATGACGTCGTCATTGTCGCCGATGCTTCCCATCATCGCTGCGGTGATGCTGATATTGATGCTCTGCGACCCATCCAGCTCCACCGTCATCGTGACGGGATCCAATGCGGAAACCGAGGTTCCCGTGGCGCTGAATTGCACTCCCATCGTGGCATGAAACAGGGCGGGGGGCAGCATGTCCGACGAGGAGATGACTGTCGACTGGGTAGGTGTTGCGTTGCCCAGAGACACGCCGACCGGGCTTGTGCCGACCGCACCGCCGCTGAACTGCAACTGGCCTGCCGCTGCGGCGTCGACTGAAAAAGCCTCGCTCTTGAACGACTTGTCCTGGCGCGCCTGGCGTAGCGTCGACTGCATCGACTCTACCGTCTTGGTGATCGACTTCAGCCCGTTATCGGCTGCTTCGATCGTCTTGATGCCGCTCGACATGAAATCGAGCAGGTTCGACATGTCCGCCGCGCGGCTGTTCAGCGCGCTGGCGGTGAAGAAGTTAGAGGGGTTGTCGAGCGCCGAATTGACCTTGAGGCCGGTGGCGAGGCGGTTTTGCGTCTTGGCCATGATATTGGCCGTCGACTGCAGCGAAAGCAGGTTCGAGCGAACCGCCTTCGACAGGCTGACAGTGCTCATCAAACATAACCTTCTGGTTATACTGCCTGGCGCGATCCTGGCGCCATGCGTCCTCCCTCAGCCTGACCCACAGGTCCGAACAAGCCGTTAACAGTGGTGGCTAAACCTCTGACACCAAACAAAAAAGGCGGACCGAAGCCCGCCTTTCCGAAGTGCGTGTACGACGCCTTAGAACAGACGCAGCACTGCCTGGTCGGCCTGCGAGGCCATCGACAGTGCCGAGGACGACAGCTGCTGACGGGTCTGCAGGGCGAGGAGGTTCGCCGCTTCCTCGTTGGTGTCGGCGAGCGTGAGGTTCGCGGCACCGGTCTCGAGGGTGTTGATCATGTTCTTGGTGAAGTCCTGGCGGTTCTCGACGACCGACAGGTTCGAGCCGAAGGTCGACGACTGCGACCGGAGGCTGTCGAGCGAGCTCTTCAGCGATTCCAGCTTGGTGTCGATCGTCGCATCGCTGTCGAAGTCGGCATCCGAGACCGCGTCGATGCCCAGGGCCGCGTTGTTGATCGAGGTGGCAGCGCCAGTCTCGTCCTTGGCCTGGATCTCGATGGTCGAGGTGCCGGTTTCGTTGAAGGTCAGCTTCAGCTTGTCGCCGCGGAGCAGGTTGATGCCGTTGAACGAAGCGTCGTCGGCGAACTTGTCCAGCTGGTCGCGCAGGTCGTTGAACTGCTTGACCAGGTTCTTGCGGACGTCGTTGCCACCGATCTCGACGTCGTTGGCAGCGCCGGTGATTTCGCCGCCGGTGCTGACGCCGCCGACTTCGAGGGCGCTGGTCGAGAGGTTCTCGATGCGCAGCTTGCCGCCGTCGTTGGAAGCACGAACCGCCGAGTTGAGCGACGAGTTGGCGTTGATCTCGGTGACGAGAGCGTCAACGGTCTTGGCCACGGTGGTGCCGCCCGTCGTCGAGGCGTCGGAGCCGGAGTCAGTGACGGAGGCCGCTGCCGCAAAGCCGAGTACGCTGGCGTCA
>JAEYYP010000030.1 GCA_023428425.1 Pseudomonadota bacterium | reverse complement strand
ATCCACGAGGCGTTGATCGAGGAAGGCATCGACCGGCTGGTGGCCAAGACCGGCAACGGGGAGCGGCTGAAGGACCATCTCCTGGCGAGCCACACGCTCGCCCCCGATGCGGGGCGTATCGCGGCCGATGCGGGCGTCGGCCACCTCGTGCTCAACCATCTCATCCCCGCCGACGATCCGCAGATCGGCGAGGCGGAGTGGCGCGAGGCTCTTGCCGGGACGTGGTCCGGACCGCTGACGGTGGGGCGTGACGGGCTGGTGGTCGCGCTCGACGAAGCCGCGGGCTTAGGCAACGCATGAACGCCGGATCCAGCTTCTACCTGCTTTCGGGCCTGTGGGCGGGCGTGACGATTGCCATCTTCATCTCGGCCATACGCCTCTGCTACAGGGTCGAGGAACGATCGGACGCCCTGCGCAACCGCAGCGGCCTGCCGCGCTGGGCCGCCATTCCGCAGGTCGCCGCCAATGCCGGCGTGGCGCGCGATGCCGAAACCCAGGCCCTGCGCCGGCGCATGAACCAGCGTCTCCTGCTGGTGCTTGCCCTGATGGTCCTGTTCGCCATCGCAACCCGCTTTCTGACGGATTAGCGGCATCCACAGCCCGGCTTGTGGCGGGGCGAGCGGCATGCAATTTTCGCCCCAGCTTGCATTGCTGAGGCCATTTCCATGAATTCCGCGCAGATAGACGCCTTCGACCGCAAGATCCTCGCGCTGCTGCAGATCGATGCGCGTCTGACCAACAACGATCTTTCGGAGCGGGTAAACCTTTCGCCCTCGCAATGCTCGCGCCGGCGCCAGCGGCTCGAGGAGGACGGCTACATCCGCGGCTACCGCGCCGTTCTCGACCGCGACCTGCTCGGCTTCCCGCTGACCAATGTGGTGACGGTGACGCTCGCGACCCATAATCGCGACAACGCGCGGCGCTTCGCCGAACTGGTGGCGCGGCTGCCCGAGGTCCAGGAGGCGCACGCCCTGACCGGCGAAATGGACTACATCCTCAAGGTGGTCACGCCGGATCTGAAATCGCTGGCGGAGTTCGTCAACGGCCAGCTGCTTCCGCACGAATCGGTGCAGCATGTGAAGACGGCAATCGTGCTGGAGACGCTCAAGGAAACCGGTGCGCTGCCGATCGGCGAGCCGGCGGCGGGACAAAAGTTGTTATGACATATAACAAATTTTTCCCGCTCGTGTTGCCCTTGGCGATGCCGCGCTGTAGCGTCTGCGCGTGGGTATATTGTCGGGGAGGACATCGATGAGCCTGGCGCGGATAGCCGAGTTCCTGGCGCGTTCGCTCGCTATTCTCGGCGGCATCGTGCTCGTCGCGCTGACCCTCATCGTCGTCGTCAGCATCAGCGGTCGCATGCTGATCTTCGCCGGACTCGGCCCTATCCCCGGAGACTACGAGATCGTCGAGGCAGGCACCGGTTTCGCCGTATTCGCCTTTCTGCCCTGGTGTCAGCTTAAGCGCGGCCATGCGACGGTCGACCTTTTCACCAGCATGCTTTCCGTGCGGGTCAACCGCGTCATCGACCTCGTCTCGGAAGTGCTGATGACGATCGTCATCGTGCTGATCGCCTGGCGGTTGTGGGCCGGCATGATCGACAAGATCAACTATGGCGAGACCACGTTCATCCTGCAGTCCCCGGTCTGGTGGGCCTATGCCGCCTGCATGGCGGCCGCGGCGGTTGCGGTGGCAGTCTCCCTCTACATCATGGTGGTGCGCTTCGCGGAGGTGGCGACCGGCCGTGACATCCTCGCCCCGGCCGAGGGGAGCTTCCATTGACCAACCTCGAAATCGCCCTGGCGTCGTTTCCCGTCCTTCTGGCTCTCATCTTCCTGCGCATCCCCATCGGCCTCGCCATGGTGATCTGCGGACTTGGGGGGATCTGGATCCTGTCCGGCGGCACCATCCAGATCATGGCAAAGCTCAAGAACGAGACGTTCTCGACCTTCTCCAGCTACTCGCTGTCGATCATTCCGCTGTTCCTGCTGATGGGCCAGTTCGCCTCGCTCGGCGGCATGTCGAAATCGCTGTTCAAGGCGGCGGAAACCTGGCTCGGTCATCGCCGCGGCGGCGTCGCCATGGCGGCGATCGGCGCCTGCGCCGGCTTTGGCGCCATCTGCGGCTCGTCGCTCGCGCCCGCCGCGCCCATGGCCCAGGTGGCGCTGCCCGAGCTGCGCCGCTACGGCTATTCCGGAGCGCTCGCCACCGGCACGCTGGCGGCGGGCGGCACGCTGGGCATCCTCATACCGCCGTCGGTCGTGCTGGTGATCTACGCCATCCTGGCGGAACAGAACATCGCCAAGCTCTTCCTCGCCGCCTTCGTGCCGGGCATCCTGGCCGCGATCGGCTACATGATCGCCATCTCCATCTATGTGCGCCTCAATCCCGGCTCCGCCGGCAGCAGCGAGCGGCTGCCCTATCGCGAACGCTTCAAAGCGCTGGCTGCGGTGTGGCCGGTGGTTACCGTGTTCTTCGTCGTGGTCGGCGGCATCTATTTCGGCTGGTTCACGCCGACCGAGGCCGCCGCCGTCGGCGCGGCCGGGACCGGGCTAATCGCCTGGGCGAACGGGGGCCTGACGCGGTCGACGCTGATCGCCTCCATCCTCGCCACCGCCAGCGCCACCGCCATGATCTTCTTCATCGTGCTGGGCGCCGGCTTCTACAACGCCTTCCTGGCGCTGTCGCAACTGCCGCAGGAGGCCGCGGCCTACATTTCGGGACAGGGGTTCAACCCCTGGGTCGTGATGGTCGCGGTGCTGATGCTTTACCTGCTGCTCGGCTGCGTCATGGACTCGCTGTCGATGATCCTGCTGACCATTCCGATCATCTTCCCGATCGTGACGGCGCTCGACTACGGCCTGCCGCCAGAGGAATTCGCCATCTGGTTCGGAATCCTGGTGCTGATCGTCGTGGAGGTGGGGCTGATCACGCCGCCGGTGGGCATGAACCTGTTCGTCATCAATTCGATGGACCGCTCGACGCCGATCGCCCACACCTATCGCGGCGTGTTGCCCTTCGTGTTCAGCGATGTGGTGCGCACGGCCCTGCTAACCGTGTTCCCGGG
>JAEYYP010000444.1 GCA_023428425.1 Pseudomonadota bacterium | reverse complement strand
CGCCGGTACCTCGAACGCCATGCCCCGGCATGAGCCGCCACGCACCAGCCCGAACACCAGCCCCGGCTGCGCTTCCGTCCCCCGGTGGCGAAAGGAATAGACGCAGAGCTGCCGGTGCACGCCGGGCATGCTCGCCTGTTGCTGGCTGACCGAGGCGAAGCCGGGCCGCCAGATCAGCGAGCCGTATCCGAACACCCAGTGCGATGGATCATCCTGCATAGCGTCCAGACTTTCAGGAAGAGCCGCAGGCTTTTTCCGGTTCGAAAGGCCGACAAGCACCTGCCTGTTGCCTTGCCGCCGTCACGTTCGTACCGATACCGTCCGCCCGGCGCAATCGACGCCCCGTGCATACAAGAGGTTCGCCTTGCGCAAGTTCGCCGCCCTGTTCATCGCCATCATCCTCGTCGCGGGGGGATGGACGGCCGGCTGGCTCTGGGCTGCCGCGGAGCTGCGCAACCAGGTCGATCTCCTCTCGCAGAACGACGGCGAAACCAGCCCGCGCATCACCTGCGGCACGCTGAACATTTCGGGTTTTCCGTTCCGGCTCGATGTGGAATGCGTCGATGGCACGCTGACGCAGCTTGACACCACCATCACCCTCGCGGGGCTGCGAGCCTCCGTGCTGGTCTACAATCCCACCCACATGCTGGTCTCGGCCAAGGCGCCGCTGGCGATCGACGACGCCTATTCGGGCGCCCGCAGCCGCCTCGATTTCACCGACTTGCAGGCGAGCGCCCGCCTAGTCAGCCGCGACGCGCTCGAGGGCCTGACCGGCGCCGGCTGGCGCATCGCCAACATCTCGCTCGTCGCCGATGGAGTCACCTGGAACGACACAGTGGTCGACGACATGCTGCGCATGCGCGCCGACCACATCGAGGCCCACCTCGTCGACCTGCCGGAGGGCCGCGACAGGGCCGCCCGCACCGCCATGCTCGGGGCTTACGCCACCATCGACAATCTCGACCTGCCGCAGCTCGGCGTCACCGCCGGCCAGTCCACCTTCGCGGCGAAAAGCGACAAGCTGCCCGACGATCTCATCGAGGCGACCGCCCCCGGCGCCATCCGCGACTGGCAGGCCCGCGGCGGCAAGCTCACGCTGGTCAAGTGGCAGGGCACCCAGCCCACCCCCGACGAGAGCTTCGAGGTGAGCGGCGAAGTCACGCTCGATGCCATCGGACGCGCCAACGGCCAGGTGACCTACCTCACGAAAGGCGTGCTCGACCGTCTGCTCGCCGGCTTCCAGGTCCCACCCCTGCAGATCGCCGCCTTCAAGGGGCTGCCCGGCCCCGACGGCACCAGCACCAACACGCTCGGCATCGCCGACGGCCGCGTCACCCTCGCCGGCTTCCTCATCGCCGAACTCCTCCCGGCGTTCTGACCCATCATTGTCGAAGGCGGGAATCTGACCTATCCTCCTCGCATGAACGAGAAGCTCAGCATCACCCTCCCCACCGAGATGGTCGCTGTCATCAAGCAGCAGGTCGAGACCGGCCGCTATGCATCCACCAGCGAGATGCTACGGGCGGCCATGCGGACCTGGATGCGCGAGGAGGACGAGCACGCCGAGCGCATCGCGCAAATCCGCGCCGGCATCGCCCGCTCAATTGCCGATCCTCGCCCATTACTCACACCGGCCGAGGTTGAAGCGCGCCTCGACGCGCTCGCTGCCCGCTATGGCGATCGAGACTGATGAAACGCCTGCCGGTCCTCTACCATCATGAGGCCGGCGCCGACCTCGCCAATATCTTCATCTTCCTCGTCGAACAGGGTGCCAGCAGCAGCACGGCACGAAGCTTCGTCGGTAGGATAAAGGCCCGATGCGAGGGCATTGGCGATGTGGCTAGAGGATTCCCGGCACGGCCAGATCTCGGTCCGGGTGTACGCATCGCACCGTTCGAGCACTCCGCCGTAATCCTCTATCGCGTAAGTGATGAGGAGGTAGAGATCTTTCCCGTCTTCTATGGTGGTCGCGACTACGAAGCGATCATGCGGGACCGTCCCGGAGACTAGGCGTCCTCCCCGCCCCCATGCTCGCGTATCCCGACTTCCGGCGTGTCGAGCGGTGGCGGCACCGGGGCTCCGCTCTCCGCCCCACCATGCGGCCGGCCGAAATCCGGCGCGGCAGTCTCCTGACCGGCCGTGATGATCGAACGGCGGATGGCCCGGGTGCGGGTGAACAGCTCCTCCATCGCCGCCCCGTCGCCGACGCGTACAGCGCGCTGCAGCCGGCTCAGGTCCTCCAGGAAGCGGCCCAGCATCTCCAGCACCGCCTCGCGGTTGGTGAGGAAGATGTCGCGCCACATCACCGGATCACTCGCCGCGATGCGGGTGAAGTCGCGGAAACCCGAAGCAGAGAACTTGATCACCTCTGACTGCGTCGTCGCCTCGAGGTCGTCGACCGTGCCCACGATGTTGTAGGCGATGAGGTGCGGCACGTGGCTGGTGATCGCCAGCGTCAGGTCGTGGTGCGCCGCATCCATCACCTCGACCTTGGAGCCGAGCGCTCCCCAGAACGAGATCAGCCGGTCGACGGCAATACGGTCGACACTCGATGCCGGCGTCAGTACGCACCAGCGCCCCTCGAACAGCTCCGGAAAGCCCGCCTTCGGGCCCGAATGCTCGGTGCCCGCCAGCGGATGTCCGGGAATGAGGTGCACGCCTGCCGGCACCTTCGGCTCCAACACCTTCACCACATGCTGCTTCACCGAGCCAACGTCGGAGAGAATCGCTCCCGGTGCGAGGTCCGCCGCGATGTCCTGCATCACCTGGCCGTAGGCCCCGATCGGTGTGCAGATGATGACGAGGTCGGCGTCCTTCACGGCCTCGGCCGCATCCAGGGTGTAGGTGTCGCCGAGCCCGAGTTCCCGCGCCTCATCCAGCGTCGCCGCCTTGCGGGTCGAGATCGCGATGGTCTTGGCCAGTCCCTTGAGCTTCGTCGCCCGGGCGATGGACGAGCCGATCAGCCCGATGCCGATGAGTGCGAGTTTCTGAAACATCAGTCGCGGCCCCCTGGCGCTCCGAAATCCTTGAGAATGTCGACGACGGACCGCATGTGCGGCTCGAGCCCGATGGAAATGCGCAGCCCCTCGGGAATGCCGTAGCCATGCATCTCCCGCACCAGCAGGCCCTTGTCGCGCAGCGCCGCGAAGGCGGCCTTGGCGGTCGCGGTGTCCTGGAACAGCGCCAGCACGAAATTGCCTTGGCTCGGTGGCACGCGGATGGCGTTCGACCGCAGCGCACCGGTCAGCCAGTCTCGCCACCGGGAATTGTGCTCGCGCAGTTGCGCCGTGAACGCCACGTCGCGGGCCGCGGCGGCGGCCGCCGCCTGCCCCGACAGCGACACGTTGAACGGCCCGCGGATGCGGTTCACGGCATCGACGATGTGCGGCGGGCCGTACATCCAGCCCACCCGCTCGCCGGCAATGCCCATCTTCGAGAAGGTGCGAACCATCACCACATTGTCGGCCCGGTCCACGAGCGCGCTGCCGACGGAATAGTCTTCGGCAGTCACGTACTCAGCATAGGCGTTGTCGACCACCAGCAGCACATCAGGCCGCAGCCCGGCATGCAGCCGCTCCACCTCGGCGGTCGAAAGGTAGGTTCCGGTCGGATTGTTGGGGTTGGCGAGCCACAGGATACGTGTCTTCGGCGTCACCGCCGCCAGCAGGGCGTCCACATCCGCCCGATAGTCCTTCTCGGGCACCATGATGATCTCGGCCGAGGCCGCGCGAGTGATGATCGGGTAGACGTTGAAGCCGTATTGGCTCATCACCGCTTCGTCGCCCACCCCCAGATACACCTGCGCCAGCAGGTGCAGGAGATCGTCCGAACCGAAGCCGCAGATGATGCGGTCCGGATCGAGCCCGTGCACCTCGCCCAGCGCCTGCCGAAGCTCGCGCGACGAGCCTTCCGGATAGAGGAACATCCTGTCCGCGGTCGCCCGCGCCGCAGCGATCGCCATTGGGCTGGACCCGAGCGGCGACTCGTTGGCGCTGAGCTTCACCAGCGTCACCCCCGCCGGCGCGTCGGAGCGCCCCGGCACATAGGGTGCGATGGTCAGGATGCCGGGCTGGGGGGTAGGTCGGTTGGTATCAGTCATCGCGAACCGGGTCGAAAATCGCCGGGACCATAGGGGATGGCCGACGCCAACGCAAAGCCCTTCGCGTCAGGCCGCAGACTGGGCCTTGGCGCCCATCTCGTAGTCGAAGCGGATGCGGTCATACGGAAAGACCAGCCGTCCATCTTCGGACTTGAAGAGCAACCCCTGGGAGAACATCGACGACACGTCGGAGTGCACGCCCTTGAAGTCGCGCCCGACACGACGGGCAATCTCGCGAATGCTGAGCGGCCCCTGCCCCATCATCGCACGGATGATGGTCATCCGATTGGGAGCGAGAGCCTTATGCAGCGCCTCATAGCTCTCATAGGTGCAACGGGCGCCGGCAAAGACTAGCTGATCGTCCGGTACGTCCGGAATATCTGCTCCCTCAAGGAAGTCCGCCAGTGAGAGAATCCCGAACGTCAGGGTGCCGGTCAAGCCATCCTCCGGCCTCCAGACGGAAATCTCGCTGCAGGGGTCCGACGGCGCTGAAGACGTAGGGATACTCGATGCCATCGACATGTTTGTGATCTCCCTTACCTGGCTCGTTGTCGAAACGCATGACGCACACGCGGTCCACGACCAAAGCGAGGCGGTACTTGAAGTAATGCACACTGCCCGGCAGCGGATTTGGCACACGCCAGATTGCGCTCTCTACAAGCACACGATCACCGAAGCGCCGCCTCAGTTCTTCGATCTTTATTGCGCTCACCATACACCGTCCCCCACGGTGATGTAAATCATTCCATCAGAGCCAGTCGGGAACGCTGTCGAGCGCGATAAGCTCCTCGATGCTCCTGCGCGGTCGGATCACGTGCCACTTGTCGCCATCGACCAGCACCTCGGGGATCAGAGCGCGGCTGTTGTAGGTCGAGGCCATCACCGCACCGTAGGCTCCGGCCGACATCACCGCCAGCAGGTCGCCTTCCTTCACGCCCTCCATGGTGCGGCCCTGCGCGATGAAGTCGCCCGTCTCGCACACCGGCCCGACGATGTCGGCGGTGATCTGCGGCAGGTTCGAATGCACCACCGGCTGGATGTCGTGATGCGCCTCGTAGAGCGTCGGGCGGATCAGGTCGTTCATCGCCGCATCGACGATCACGAAGGTCTTGCCGCCTTCCTTCACATACTCGACCCGGGTGACGAGGATGCCGGCATTGCCGACGATCAGCCGCCCGGGCTCCAGCACCAGCGACACGCCCAGCTTGCCGACATGGCGCTTCACCACCTCGGCATAGGCCAGCGGATCGGGCGGCGCGTCCTGGTCGTGATGATAGGGGATACCGAGCCCGCCGCCGACGTCGACGTGCCGGATATCGTGCCCGTCGGCCTTGAGGTCGTTGACCAGTTGCGCCAGTAGCCAGAAGGCATTGTCGAACGGCAGCATCGAGGTGATCTGGCTGCCGATATGCATGTCGACACCCAAAGCGCGCACGCCCGGCAGCTCGGCGATCCGCGCATAGACCTCGTGGGCTCGCGCGAACGGAATGCCGAACTTGTTCTCCGCCTTGCCGGTCGAGATCTTGGCGTGCGTCCCGGCGTCGACATCGGGGTTGATGCGCACCGACACCGGCGCAGTCACGCCCATCGACACCGCCACGTCGCTCAGCCGCTCGAGTTCGGGTTCGCTCTCGAGGTTGAAGCACTTGATCCCGAGTTCCAGCGCCCGCCGCATCTCGGCGAAGGTCTTGCCGACGCCCGAGAACACGATCTTCTCGGGCGCAATTCCCGCCGCGATCGCCCGCTCCAGTTCGCCACCCGACACCACGTCGGCGCCGGCCCCCTCCCTGGCGATCAGCTTCAGCACCGCCTGGTTGGAGTTGGCCTTCATCGCATAGGCGATCAGCGTGTTGATGCCGGCGAAAGCCTCGCGCATCACCCGCACATGCCGCCGGAGCGTCGCGGCCGAATAGACGTAGAACGGCGTCCCGACCTTGCCCGCCAACGCCGTGACGTCGACCTCTTCGGCGAACATCCTGTCGCCGCGATACTCGAAATGGTGCACCACTATGAAGCCCCCGACCCCTGACGTCCCGGCTCCATCGCCTTCTCCCCTTGTGGGAGAAGGTGCCCGAAGGGCGGATGAGGGGTCCTCTCCACCCGCGCAGACACCTAGGCGATATCGCAGAGTTCGGAAAGCTAGACTTCTCTATCGGCCCGATAAGCGGCGTCGATACGCGCTGCCCGATGGGCCGCCCGTCTCACCCCCGCTCGAGCGGCCAGTGGTGTTCGATCCGCTCCGCCACCATGCGCTGGATTTGCCACAGGTTGCGGTCGTGGATGCCGTGTTCCTCGAGCTTCAGCACCGTCGACAGCACATATTCGGCCATCGAGCCTTTCCAGCCATGGGCCTGCGCCAGGCGATCGGCGCGTTCGGCCAGCGTGAGCCCCCCGACATAGCGCGTGCTCTTGCGATCGATGGCGAAGGCGAGCGCGGTAAGCGGCCCCTCGGCCGTCCTGAGCTTGATCCAGCGGCCGGGAAAGGCGTTGGGTACCATGCTCATCTCGCGGCGAACCAGCTTGTCGACGTTCTCACGCAACCGCGCCGCCGGGATGCGGTAGGCGATGCTGCGGCAGCTGCCGCCACGATCGAGGCACATCATCAGGCCAGGCTGCTTCGGGTTGCCGCGCCAGCGCTGATCGAACAGGCAGAAGCTGCGGTGCCAGCCGCCGGCGACCGCCATGCGCTCGGCATCAGTTTCGGTCGCCGGGTTCCAGATCAGTGAACTGAGGGCGAAAATCCAGAACTCACCTTCGGGCGCAGTCGACAGGATGCGCGAGACCTCGGCCTCGTAGTCGGCTTCCACCGCAGGGCGAATGCCGGGATAGCTCGGCTGTCCGGGATCGTCGATGACAGGAATGCGGGTGAGATGATCTGCGGTGAGGTGGAGCGTACGTTGCTTTGTCGACACTGGACCCTCCGTGTTGATCCTGCCCGGCTGGCGGACGAGGATTGCCCCGATACTGTATCCTACTCCACGCCGCCGTCGCCGTGACCACCGGATTTCCTGATGCTCACCGGCTCCGCCGCAACTCCCGTCAGCCTCTCCCGCCACCGCGCCGCCTGAAGCGCGACATTCTCGGGCGCCGTGCCGCCATAGCTCTTCCGCGCCGCGGCCGAGGCTTCGACGCTCAGCACCTTGTGGATGCGGCTGTCGATCCGCTGGTCGATGAACTTGAAATCCTCGATGGTCAGCCCCTCGAGGCTCATGCCCTTCTGCTCGCAGAGCGCCACGATCTGCCCGGTGATGTGGTGCGCCTCGCGGAACGGGATGTTCAGCTGCCGCACCAGCCAGTCGGCGACGTCCGTCGCGGTCGAGAAACCTGCATTGGCCGAAGCGCGCATCTTCTCGCGGTTTGGCACGAGGTCTTCCACCATGCCCGTCATCGCCGCCAGCGACAGCGACAGCGAGGAGAGCGCATCGAACGCCACTTCCTTGTCTTCCTGCATGTCCTTGGAATAGGCGAGCGGCAAGCCCTTCATCACCACGAGCAGCGAGGTCAGCGCTCCCATGATGCGCCCCACCTTGGCGCGGATCAGCTC
>JAEYYP010000413.1 GCA_023428425.1 Pseudomonadota bacterium | reverse complement strand
GTGGAGGACCCCGGCGACGTCGGTGCCACGACCTCTCGAGACGCCGAGCTCTCAGCGCTCCTCCACCGCGCAGCGGGGGAGGGGGACCGCGCATCGAAGATGCGTGGTGGAGGGGGCGTCCCGCTGCGGCCGACCTATCCCCCGCTCTCCAGCGCCGCGATCAGTTCCGTTTCGCTCTCGTAGTTCCCGAGCTCCGCCAGCGCCGTTTCCAGCATCGCCACGCGCCGCTTGATCGTCGCGTGTTCGCCGGTCTTTGCCGCCACCTGCGCGCCCACCCGCTCGGCGAAGATGTTGCGGTCCGCGTCGGTCCGCCGGATGCGGCTCCGCAACCCCTGCAGCGCGCCGATCTCGCCGTCGATGCGCCGCAGCTTTACCCGCGCCTCGGCGAGCCCGGTTTCCACCGCCGCCGCCATCTGCCTGATGAAATCCACCTGCTCGAGCTTCAGCCCCGTCGCCACCGCCGTCGCCACCGCCGCGTCGAACATGTCGGCCAAAATCAGCGCCACCTCTCGCCGATAGCCCGTGACCGCCTCGTCGTCGATGAGGCCGGTCTCGTCGAACAGCCGCCGCGCATCGGGGTCGCTCAAAAGCCCGAACGCCTTCACCACCAGCACGAAGGCTTCCGCATCGCCGCCGCGATCGGGGTGCGCCACCTGCACCTTGCGGCGATAGGCGAGCTTGATCTCGGCAGCCGGCGCAGCGCGCGCCACCTCGAGGATCAGGTAGGGGTCAAAATCACTCATCGCGTCGGTGATAGCAGCCACCCGCCACGGGATGAAGCCCATGCGAACCGCCGACTTTCATCCGTCACCGAATGCGCCTATATCGCAACCATGCCCCACACCGCCCCGCTCGCGCCGCTGAAACCCTTCTCCGCCATCGTCTTCGACATGGATGGCACGCTCCTCGATACCGAGATGGTGTTCCGCGAGATCGTCTTCGACGTTTCCCGCGACCTCGGCTTCGAGATGACCGACGCGGTGCACCACTCGATGATCGGTTCCACCCACGAGGTCACCAATCGCCTGCTGGTCGAGGCCTATGGCGTGAGCTTCCCCTACACCATCTTCGACGAGCAGTGCCGCGCCGCAATGAAGATCAAGATGGAAGCCGCCGTGCCGGTGAAGGCCGGCGTGCACGAGCTGCTCGGCGAGCTCAAGGCGCGCCGCATCCCCACCGCCGTCGCCACCTCGTCACGCTCCGCCCATGCGCTGAGCCACCTCAACGCCGCCGGCTTGCTCTCGCACTTCCAGGCCGTGGTCACCCGCGACGACGTCACCAATCCCAAGCCGCATCCCGAGCCCTATCTCATGGCCTCGAACCTGCTGGGCCTCGCGCCCGAGCACTGCCTGGCGGTGGAGGATTCGCACACCGGCGTCCGTGCCGCCCACGCCGCCGGCATGCAGACCATCATGGTGCCCGACATCATCCACCCGACCGACGAGATCACCGCGCTCTGCACCGCGGTGATGGATTCGCTCCACGACCTGCGCACCGCCGCCTTCTCGAAATAAGGCGCGACTTATCCCCCCTGTTCCGGGTGCAGCCATGCTGTCCCGAGGCAAAGGGATAGATTTGGGAAATTTCGGGTTCTTTACGCCGGGACGCCGTCGGCGTCTTCGTCGAAGCCGTTGTTCACCAGCGTGGTGATGGCGTCGAGCGCCTCGCGGGCCTGCTTGCCGGTCGCCTGCACGAGGATGGTCGAGCCGGGGCCGGCGCCGAGCATCATCAGCCCCATGATCGAGTTGCCGCTCACCGCGGTGCCGTCGCGCACCACCTTGATCTCGGCATCGAAGCACTCGGCCGTCCGCACGAACCGCGCCGAGGCGCGCGCGTGCAGGCCCTTGCGATTGACAATGGTCAATTGCTGCGCGAGCGCCCGATCTGATCCTGCGGCTGTATCCATCGTGACATGATGCCGGAAATCGGGTTGTGAGCCAAGCCGTTCAGTGCCAGGCGATGCCAGATGCCTCAGCCCCCCAGCGTCTCGCTCGCCACGTTGATGTATTTCCGTCCGGCCTCGGCCGCGGCCGCCACGGCTTTCTTGATGTCGAAATCGGCGCGGATGCGGGCGAGTTTCACCAGCATGGGCAGGTTCACCCCGGCGATCACCTCGACCTCGCGCTGCTGCATGATCGAGATGGCGAGGTTGGACGGGGTGCCGCCGAACATGTCGGTGAGGATCACCACGCCCTGCCCCTGGTCGGCGGCATCGACGGCGCGGACGATGTCCTCGCGGCGCTGCTCCATGTCGTCCTCGGGGCCGATGGCGATGGCTTCGACATGATCCTGCGGCCCGACGACATGTTCGAGGGCAGATTTGAACTCATGGGCGAGCGCACCATGCGTCACCAGAACCATGCCGATCATCAACTATCCCCACGCATAGGTTCGGGCGGAGCGCTTCTGCGCCGCGTCAGGTGGGGGAGTTTTGCCCCCGGGGGGCCATGATTCAAGTGGTTTTTTGTCGCGTCTCGTCATGGGGGTTACCCACGGCCCGGATCGCCTCGCGCACCAGCAGCAGCTGGTGGCGCGCATCCACCACGCCGTTGCGCGGCACCGGTGCCCGCGCCACCGTTACGCCGAACAGGTCGATCGACAGTTCGTCCTCCTCGACCATGCGCTCCAGCGTCTCGACCAGGTCGATGACGAGGTGCAGCGGGGCTTCGGCGACGAAGGGCCGGCTGACGATGCCGCGCCCCCGCAGTTCGGCCAGTCCCTCGATGGATCTGGGCGCCCGGAGCGTCAGCGTGCCACCCTCGGCGACGATGTCGACGCGGTCGTCCGACACCAGTTTCGCCGGTCGGCCGCGCGCCTCCCACACGTCGATCAGTTCCAGCGCCAGCAGCGATTTTCCGGCGCCCGACGGGCCGCGCAGGATGAGGCCGACGCCGTCTAGCACCAGCGCCGTGGCATGGATGTTGTGGGTCTCGCTCATCGGCGACGCTCAATGCCGGCGCGGCGGAGGGTCACGGTAAAGTGCGCGCCCGAACGATCCGAGCGGTTCTCGGCAATGATGCTGCCGCCATGCGCCTCGATGATCTGCTTGGAGATGGCGAGGCCGAGACCCGAATGGTCGCCGAACGATTCCCCCTCGGGCCGGTCGGTATAGAAGCGCTGGAAGATGCGCGAGATATCGCCCCGGATGCCCGGGCCCTCGTCCGTCACGGAAAGCGTCACCGTATCCTCCGTGGTGCCGATCAGCACCGTCACCTTGCCCCCCTCGGGCGAGAAACTCACGGCGTTGTCGATCAGGTTGTTCAGCACCTGCGCCAGGCGGCTGTCGTACCCCAGCACGATCGGCGCCAGCTTGCCCACCCGCTTGTCGAGCACCACGTCCACCGAGCGCTTCTGCGCGACGTCCTTCTGGATCGACACCATCGCATCGGCGAGCTGCCCGATATCGACCGGCTCGGCGCTCTGGCGGGCCAGCTCGGCGTCGAGCCGGCTGGCGTTCGAAATATCGGAGATCAGCCGGTCGAGCCGGCGTACGTCATGCTGGATGATTTCGTTCAGCCGCTCGCGATCCTCGGCCCGCTTGGCGCGCGGCAGCGTCTCGACGGCGGAGCGGAGCGAGGTCAGCGGGTTCTTCAGCTCGTGCGCCACGTCGGCCGCGAACCGCTCGATGCCCTCGATGCGGCCATAGAGCGCCGACGTCATCGAGCGCAACGCCCGGCTCAGGTGCCCCACCTCATCGGAGCGGTCGGTGAAATCGGGGATCTCGGCCCGGCTGGTGATAGTGGACTGCACCTTCTCGGCAGCACCGGCCAGCCGGCGCAGCGGTCCGGCGATGGTGCTGGCGAGCAGCAGCGACAGGATGATCGTCACCGTACCCGCCACCAGGGCGATGCGCAGGATGCCCCAGCGCTCCGCCGTGGCGATCTGGTCGATGTCGCCCGGCTGGGTGGAGAGCAGCAGCACACCCACCGTGGCGCGCAGGCGCTGCACCGGCACCGCCACCGACACCACGAGCTGGTGCTTGTTGTCGACCCGCACGATCGCCGTCGCCTGTCCGGTCAGGGCTGCCGCCACCTCGGGATAGCGCGTGCCTTCGTCGGCGCCGAACTCCTGGTACTGCGGGTAGTCGTCGCCCGGCAGCCAGTCCATCAGGGCATTCCACCAGTCGAACAGGAAGAAACCCTGGGCGTCGGCCGGCTTGGTGATCTGTCGCAGCACCTCGCCGCGGGCGTAGAGGTTGGTGCTGTCGAGGATCAGCAGCCCCTGCTGGTCGTAGATGCGGGCCCGGGTGCGGGTCGGCGTCACCAGGTTGCGCAGCAGCGGGGCGACGCGCTCGGGGTTGATCGGAAATTCGAGGCTGGGGTCGAAGAAGCTCAGCGGCGACACCGCGTTGCTGCCCTGCACGTCGAGCAGCCGGTCGGGATCGACCTGGATCACGTCGCTGTCGACAGTCGCCGAGGCTGCGATCGCCGCAGCGATGATCTCGCCCTGCACGCGGAGGCTCTGCACCCGGGCCTCGATCAATCCGGTGCGCCATTGATTGAGGAACAGGATGCCGACCACCAGCACGGCCAGGCCGGCGAGGTTCAGCACGATGATGCGCTGGGTGAGGCTCGAGAAGATGGTCAGCTCGAGCAGCCGCTTCACCTGGGCCAGGCCGAGCAGGGTGTAGTGCCCGACGGCCCCGGCAATGTGGTTCAATCGGCTCAGGCGCGGCGCCCCCGTCTCCGCCGAAGCGGGCGGCTGACCCGGCAGTTCCTCTTGGGTGACGGCCAAGGGATCCCCTTACTGCTCCTTGAAGCGATAGCCTACGCCATAGAGGGTTTCGATCATCTCGAAATCGTCGTCAACCGCCTTGAACTTCTTCCTCAGCCGCTTGATGTGGCTGTCGATGGTGCGATCGTCGACGTAGACCTGGTCGTCGTACGCCGCATCCATCAGCGCATTGCGCGACTTGACCACGCCGGGGCGCAGCGCAAGCGCCTGCAGGATGAGGAACTCGGTGACGGTCAGCGTCACGCGCTGACCCTTCCACGTGCAGGTGTGGCGCTCTTCGTCCATCACCAGCGAACCGCGCTCGATGAGGGCCTTGGACGGCGTGGCCTCACCGCCGGGCGCACCGGCCGGAGCCGAGGGATCGCGCGGCGCCCCGCGGCGCAGGACCGACTTCACGCGCTCCACCAGCAGGCGCTGGCTAAACGGCTTGGTGATGAAATCGTCGGCGCCCATCTTGAGGCCGAACAGCTCGTCGATCTCCTCGTCCTTCGAGGTCAGGAAGATCACCGGCACATCGGATTTCTGGCGGAGGCGGCGGAGCAGCTCCATGCCGTCCATGCGGGGCATCTTGATGTCGAGGATCGCGAGGTCGGGCCGATCGGCGGTGAGACCCTCCAGCCCCGACGCGCCATCGGTGTAGGTAGCGACCGAGTAGCCCTCCGCCTCGAGCGTCAGCGACACCGACGTCAGGATGTTGCGGTCGTCATCCACCAGGGCGATCTTGGGCATCTGGGCTCCCTTTCAGCGAGCGACACGCCAAATCATACCGGCGCGCCAATTGTGGCAAGCTTTGACTGCCACAATTGCGCAGAAATAAGGCGTGTCGCCGGTTTGTTCCGGGAAGGCGTCGACAAATGACGAAGAGACTTCTGTCGTAAGACCAGTTTGGGGATGGGCGGAGAGCCTAACCGGCACCTAACAATCCGCGATGAACGGGCCGGAGGGCGGCCCGCCAGCCGAGGACCCGCGACCATGGCCGCGACTTTCCACAGTGACATCGAACGTCAGATCACCACACGCGCAGCGTCGCTCGCATGGGATGAACTGCCTCCCACCCTCGTCGAGACCGCGCTCTCCCGCGGCGAAGGGCGCCTTGCTGCCGGCGGTTCGCTCGCCGTCACCACCGGCATCTTCACCGGCCGGTCGGTGAAGGACAAGTTCATCGTCCGCGATGCGGTGACCGAAAACCAGGTCTGGTGGGACAACAGCCAGGCGATGAGCCCGGCGCATTTCGAGACGCTGCTGGGCGACATGCTCGCCGCTGTCGACGGCAAGGCGCTGCACGCCCAGCATCTTGCGGCCGGTGCCGATCCGCACCACGCCCTTGCCGTCAGCGTGTTTACCGAGACTGCCTGGCACGCTCTGTTCATCCGCAACCTGCTGATCCGACCCGCAACGCCGACCGGTCACACCGACATCACCATCCTGCACCTGCCGGGCTTTTCGGCCGATCCGGCCCGCCACGGCACCCGCACCGGCACCGTGATCGCGCTCGACATGGCGCGGAAACTCGTCCTCATCGGCGGTACCGCCTATGCCGGCGAAATCAAGAAAAGCGTCTTCTCGCTGTTCAACTTCCACGCTCCACTCAACGACGTGCTGCCGATGCACTGCTCCGCCAATATCGGCCGCGAGCGCGACGTGGCGCTGTTCTTCGGCCTCTCGGGCACCGGCAAGACCACGCTTTCGAACGACCCCAAGCGCCTGCTGATCGGCGATGACGAGCACGGCTGGACCAAGGATGGCGTCTTCAACCTCGAAGGCGGCTGCTACGCCAAGACGGTCAAGCTGTCGCCCACCGCCGAGCCGGAGATCCACGCCGCGACGCAGGCCTTCGGCACGGTGCTCGAGAACCTCAAGCTCGACGACAATCTGGTGCCGCTCTACGACGATACCTCGCTGACCGAGAACACCCGCGCCGCCTATCCGCTCGAAACCCTGCCGGTCGTGGCCGAGGGTGGAACCGGCGGCACGCCGCGCACCGTGGTGTTCCTCACCGCCGACGCCTTCGGCGTCCTGCCGCCGATCGCCCGGTTGAGCCCCGAACAGGCGGCCTATCACTTCCTCTCCGGCTACACCGCCAAGGTCGCCGGCACGGAGCGCGGCGTCAGCGAGCCGGTGGCAACCTTCTCAGCCTGCTTCGGCGCGCCGTTCATGCCGCTGCATCCCACGGTGTACGGCAACCTGCTCGAAGAGCGGCTCAAGGCATCCGGCGCCCTAGTGTTCCTCATCAACACCGGCTGGACCGGCGGGGGCTACGGCGTAGGCAAGCGCATCGACATCGCCACCACGAGGCGCCTGCTCGACGCCGCGCTCTCCGGCGAACTCGATGAGGCCCAGATGCGGATCGAACCGCTGTTCGGCATGGAGGTCCCGCTCCGCGTCGACGGCATTGCTCCCCGCGCTCTCGACCCCCGCGCCAACTGGGCCGACGTCGATGCCTACGACGTCACGGCCGCGAGGCTGCAGCAGCTTTTCGCCGAGAACTACCGGAAGTTCGAGGACGTGAGGGTCGCTGCGGAGTAGCCGATCCACTCTCGACAAGAAAAAAAGGCCCGCTCCGGCGGGCCTTTCAACATCTGTTCAGCTGACGTTCAGTTGCTGGAGTAGAAGATGTGCGAACCGATGGTTGCGACGCGGCGGAACTTCTGGCCCCAGCTCGGCGACACAGCGGTGGTGTGGTAAAATAGCGCCGAGTCCGGGATCACGCCGGGCCGGTCACCGGTCTGGAACTCGTAGAAGGCTGTCTCGGCCATCTTGACCGAGCGGTTCCAGGCAGCGCGCTCGTTGCCCGCGTCCGACCTGCCGTCGCAGGCGAAGGTGAACTGGCACTTGTAGCGCCCCTTGTCGGCATTCTGGAACACCACGCCGCAGATGGTCGACGGATACTTCTTCGAGAAGGCCCGGTTGATGATGACGTTGGCGACGGCCAGCTGCCCTTCGCGCGATTCACCGCGTGCTTCGTGGTAGATGGCCTGGGCGAGGCAGGTCTTCTCGCTGTCGGCCAGCTTCACCTTCTTCACCGTCGGAACAAACGCGCCCTCGGCATAGGCGGAGAGCACGGCAGCGGTGAGCGCTGGACGGTCGGAGCGATCGGCCGCCTCGATGGCGTCGAGCGCCTGGTTCTGTCGACGGGCGATGTAGCCCATCAGCACTTCCTGCGTCAGCTCGGGCGCCGCAGCCGGGACCTCGAAGGCGTCGAAGGATTGCAGTTGCTGCTGCCGATCGACATAGGCCTGCAGCAATGCACTGGTCAGCTTGGGCTGGGTGGCAGAGAAAAACTCTTCACGCTTTTCGGCAACCGAAGCCGTGAGCGGGAGGGGAACGACGAGATCGGCAACGCGTTCTTCGGCAGACGCAGGAGCAAAGCTGACCAGCAGCACGAAAACTGCTGCGATCAACACCATGGCATGCGTGAGCACACGCATCAGTGGCGCAAACGGGCCTGCTCGCAATCTGCCTACCTTCCCCCGACACCGCCCCCGAGGCAGCATCAGCTTGGCTAGTTTCCCTGCCCGGCAAGCTAGCCGAGCAGGCGAAAGGATGGAACCCGGAATTTACCGTTACTTAACCATGAACGTTAGGTTCTAAAAATTACGTTAATGGCGTCCGCATCCCCGCGAAAGCCCTGAATTCCATGCTGTTTTGAGATGGTGTCCGGACCGTTTCCGGAATCGATAAAAGTTAATCGACCCGAATCGTTGCCGCCAAACCACAGCGATGGCAGCGATCGCGACCACGCACGGGAGTGGAATCGGACGCAGGTTCCTGGGGCAACTCGGGGTTGACCCAAGACGGCGTGAAACGGGATATAAAGCTTTCTTTATATCCCAGGTTGCCGCCGTCGCCCTCCTTCTCTATAAGGCGCGGCATAGACCCCACAACCGACGGAGCAGGCCGATGGCCAACACCGATTATATCGTCACCGACATCGGCCTCGCCGACTACGGCCGCAAGGAAATCGGCATGGCCGAGATCGAGATGCCCGGCCTGATGGCCATCCGCGAGGAATATGCCGCCACCCAGCCGCTGAAGGGCGCGCGCATTGCCGGCTCGCTGCACATGACCATCCAGACCGCGGTGCTCATCGAGACCCTGGTCGCACTCGGCGCCGAGGTTCGTTGGGTCAGCTGCAACATCTTCTCGACCCAGGACCATGCCGCCGCCGCCATTGCCGCCGCCGGCATCTCGGTGTTCGCCAAGAAGGGCGAGAGCCTCGAGGAATACTGGGACTACACTGACCGCATGATGGAATGGCCAGGCGGCCAGACTCCAAACATGATCCTCGACGATGGCGGCGACGCCACCATGCTGGTGCTGACCGGCGCCAAGGCCGAGACCGACCCGTCGGTGCTGAACAACCCGCATTCCGAGGAAGAAGAGATCTTCTTCGCTCTCATCAAGAAGCGCCTCGCGAAGGACCCCACCTTCTACTCGCGCATCAAGGCGCAGATCCGCGGCGTCTCTGAGGAGACCACCACGGGCGTCATGCGGCTCTACCAGCTGCAGCAGAAGGGCGAGCTGCCCTTCCCTGCCATCAACGTCAACGACTCCGTCACCAAGTCGAAGTTCGACAATAAGTACGGCACCCGTGAATCGCTGGTCGATGCCATCCGCCGCGGCACCGACGTGATGCTGGCCGGCAAGGTGGCCATCGTCTGCGGCTACGGCGACGTCGGCAAGGGCTCGGCCCAGTCGCTGCGCGGCGCCGGTGCCCGCGTGCTGGTCACCGAAGTCGATCCGATCTGTGCGCTTCAGGCCGCGATGGACGGCTACGAGGTCGTGACCCTCGCCGATGCGTCGCACCGCGCCGACATCGTCGTTACTGCCACCGGCAACAAGGACGTCGTCACTCTCGACGATATCCGCGGCCTCAAGGACATGGCGATCGTCTGCAACATCGGCCACTTCGACAACGAAATCCAGGTCGCCGAGCTGCGCAACTACAAGTGGACCAACGTGAAGCCGCAGGTCGACATCGTCGAGATGGCCCCGGGCAAGCGCATCGTGCTGCTGAGTGAGGGTCGCCTCGTCAACCTCGGCAACGCCACCGGCCACCCGAGCTTCGTGATGAGCGCCTCCTTCGCCAACCAGACGCTGGCGCAGATCGAGCTGTGGACCAACGGCGCCAACCTCGCCAACGAAGTGCACGTACTGCCCAAGCACCTCGACGAGAAGGTCGCCGAACTGCACCTCGCCAAGCTCGGCGCCAAGCTCACCAAGCTCTCGCAGGGTCAGGCCGACTACATCGGCGTCTCGCCAGAGGGCCCGTTCAAGTCCGGCCAGTACCGCTACTGAGGCCCGGCCGACAGGCCGACCCCTCTTGACAGTAACGCCCCCATAGCGGCTTGATAGTCGCTTGGGGGCGCTATGCTTGGCACCGTCGAATACTGGTACAACGATAGCAACTATGTCTTGAGCCGGTCGGCGTTGAACCGCGCCATCGGCCAATATGCACGGCGCAGCCGTTACATATATATCGGCCTGACGCAGCAGGTGCCGGAGGTGCGGTTCCGCCAGCACCAGTCGAAATGGGCGCCTGGCCACGAGTGGCACCGGATGATCGTCATCTACAAGGCACGCAGCTTCGCCCAGATGCAGAAGATCGAGGACGACCTCATCGAGTATGCGAAGGAAAAGATCGACAAGGGCCACTACGCCTGCCAGCGCATCAACGAGCGCGACTCGCAACGCCCCATGATGAGCGCCAATCCCAACGGCTACTGGATCTACATGCTGACCCAGGCGTGAGCGCAGAGGCGATCAGCCTGGAAGTCAGGATCGAGGGGACGGCGCGCAAACCAGAGCCATTGCCTCCTGTGGCACGTCTGACTCACCACCGTGCAAATTTTCCCGGCAAATCGCCCCCGCGTTAACGAAGCGTTCACTGTTCGGACCGGGGTCAACTCCCAATCTGGACGCGATCCCCGCTCTTCACATGCAATTTGACTCTTTTTGAGCGAATCCGGGGCCGGTATTGTCCAGTGATTCGCTGGTTACGGGTTTGGACCAGCGGGCGGCGCGGCGAATCAGTTGGGGCTCGACGCGTTTTCCATTGAGTGCGGAGTTTGGCACTTCCGGTCCCGCCGGAAGTCCGCAGTGGATTCATTAGGTCTTAGGGGCAGCGCATGGCGCCGGATAAACTCCGGAACGTATTCGGATTCGTGGGGCTTACCGCCAGCCTCATCACTCTCTTCAGCGCTTCCCCGACGCTTGCTCAAGGCCTTTCCGCCACGAACATCATGGGGGCGGCACCGGTGGCGATCGCGCTTGGCGCGGGGGCGTTCGCGCTGCTGGCCGCGGCGGTTGTACGCCGCATGCTGCGCGATGGTCGAACCGCCAACGACCGGGCGGCCGAGCAGGTGGCGAACCTCAGGGCCCGCGTCGACGAGTACGAGGCGCTGCTCTCGGGTGCCCGCGAAATGGTGGTGCTGTGGAC
>JAEYYP010000387.1 GCA_023428425.1 Pseudomonadota bacterium | reverse complement strand
ATGATCGAAGTCCTGTCGGTCGCCTCCGAGGCGTATCCGCTGATCAAGACCGGGGGGCTCGCCGACGTCGTCGGCGCGCTCCCCTCGGCGCTCGCGCCGCACGGCGTGTCGATGAGGGTGCTTCTGCCCGGCCACCCCAAGGTCATGGACGCGCTCGCCGACAATGGCCGCCAGGTCTGGTACTACGGCGACTTCTTCGGTGGCGAGGCTCGTCTGATTGCGGGCAGGGCCGGCGGGCTGGACATCATCGCGCTCGAGGCGCACCACCTGTTTACCCGGCCGGGCAATCCGTATCTCGGGCCGGACGGGCGGGACTTTCCCGACAACTGGCGGCGGTACGCGGCGCTGAGCTACGCGGCGTACGAGTTGAGCTGCGGTCTCGTCGAGGGATACCGGCCCGACGTGCTTCACTGCCATGACTGGCAGTCCGGCCTGGTGCCGGCCTACGTGAAGTATAATCCCGGGTCGACGGCGAAGACCCTCATCACTGTCCACAACATCGCATTCCAGGGCATTGCCGGCTGGGACATCTTCAACGCGCTGCGGCTCGACTACGCTGCGGCCGGGGACGGGGCGATCGAGTATTTCGGCAATATCAGCTACCTGAAGGCCGGGCTCGCCACCGCCGACGCAATTACCACTGTCAGCCCGACCTACGCCCACGAGATCCGCACCGTCGCCTATGGCATGGGGCTCGATGGCCTGCTGAAGGCGCGGGCAGACGTGGTGCACGGCATCCTCAACGGTATCGACCAGGACGCCTGGGACCCGAGCCGCGACGACAGCCTGCCGCAGACCTATTCGGCCTCGACCATCGTCAACCGCGCGCCCAACAAGCAGGCGCTCGAGGAGCGCTTCGGCCTGGCCCACGACCAGAGCCCGATCTTCGCCGTGGTCAGCCGCCTGACCTGGCAGAAGGGGCTCGATATGCTGGTGCCGCTTTGCGACGAGCTGGTCGAGCGTGGCGCGCGCCTTGTGGTGCTCGGCTCGGGCGATGCGGAGATCGAGAATGGTTTCAAGGGTGCCGCCATGCGCCACCCCGGCCGCATCGGTGTCGTCATCGGCTACGACGAGGGCCTGAGCCACCTCGTGCAGGCCGGCGCCGACGTGATGATGGTACCCTCGCGCTTCGAGCCGTGCGGCCTCACTCAGCTCTACGGCCTGCGCTATGGCTGCGTGCCGCTGGTGAGCCGCGTCGGCGGTCTCGCCGATACGGTGATCGACGCCAACGAGGCGGCGGTCGAGGCGGGCGTCGCCACTGGCGTGGTGTTTTCTCCGGCTACGGAGGAAGCGCTCAGCGAAGCCATCCGCCGCACGATTGCGCTCTATCAGCGCCCCAAGGTGTGGCACAAGATGCAGCGCCGAGGCATGAGATCCGACGTCTCGTGGGAAACGAGCGCCGAAAAATACGCCGACCTCTATGCGTCACTACTAGGGCGGGACCGCAATGCCGATCAAGACGATTGAGACCACCCCATTCACCGACCAGAAGCCGGGCACTTCGGGCCTCCGCAAGCGGGTGAGCGAGTTCAGCCGGCCCAACTATGTCGAGAACTTCGTGCAGTCGATCTTCGACTCGCTTGAAGGCTACAAGGGCAAGACGCTGGTGATCGGCGGCGACGGCCGCTACTTCAACGATGTCGCCATCCAGCGCATCATCCGCATCGCGTCCGCCAACGGCTTCGGTGCCGTCCTCGTCGGTCAGAACGGCCTGCTGTCCACTCCGGCGGCCAGCCACGTGATCCGCCACCACCACGCCTTCGGCGGCCTTGTGCTGTCGGCCAGCCACAACCCCGGCGGCCCCGATGGCGACTTCGGCATCAAGTACAATATCGGCAATGGCGGACCCGCGCCCGAGAAGATCACCGAGGCGGTGTTCGCGCGCTCGAAGGTCATCGACCGCTACCTCACCATCGACGCACCCGATGTCGATCTCTCCGCCATCGGCACCCACCATTCGGGCGCCATGGTGGTGGAGGTCATCGATCCGGTTTCCGACTATGCCGACCTGATGCAGACCCTGTTCGACTTCGACCGCATCCGCGCCATGTTCGCGGGCGGCTTCCGCATGCGCTTCGACGCCATGCACGCCGTCACCGGTCCCTACGCGCATCGTATCCTCGAGGACATCCTCGGCGCGCCCGAGGGTACGGTTATCAACGGCACGCCTTCCCCCGACTTCGGCGGTGGCCATCCGGACCCCAACCTCGTCTACGCCAAGCCGCTCTACGACCTGATGATGAGCGACGATGCGCCCGATTTCGGCGCCGCCTCGGATGGCGACGGCGACCGAAACCTGATCATCGGCCGCGGCCGCTTCGTCACCCCGTCCGACTCGCTCGCCATCCTCGCGGCCAATGCACCGCACGCGCCGGGCTATGCTACCGGTATCGCCGGCATTGCCCGCTCCATGCCGACCTCGGCGGCCGCCGATCGCGTCGCCGAGAAGCTCGGCATCGAGATGCACGAGACTCCCACCGGCTGGAAGTTCTTCGGCAACCTGCTGGACGCCGGCCGCGTCACCATCTGCGGCGAGGAATCGGCCGGCACCGGCTCGAACCACGTGCGCGAGAAGGATGGGCTCTGGGCGGTGCTGCTCTGGCTCAACGTGCTGGCGGCGCGCGGGCAGGGGGTCGACGAGATCGTGCTCGACCACTGGGCTACTTACGGCCGCAACTACTATACCCGCCACGACTACGAGGAAGTCGACTCGGCCGCCGCCAACCAGTTGATGGATGATCTGCGCGCCAGGCTGCCATCGCTCGCTGGGCAACGGCTCGAAGGGCGCGAAGTGTCCTACGCCGACGACTTCACCTACCACGACCCGGTCGACGGCTCGACCAGCGGCAAGCAGGGCATCCGCATCGGCTTCACCGATGGTTCGCGCATCGTCATCCGGCTGAGCGGAACCGGCACTGTCGGCGCCACGTTGCGGCTCTACCTCGAAAGGTACGAGCCACCTCATGGACAGCACGATCTCGACACCCAGTCGGCCCTCCAGCCTCTCATCGTCATTGCCGACAGCCTGGCCGGAATCCGTGAACGCACCGGCCGTGACGCGCCGAGCGTTATCACTTGAGGATCCCGCACTGGTGACTCCTCGACTCGTGCCGGGTGGCGGCTCCGCTGAAAAGCTCGGCGCCACCATCACGCCGGAAGGCGTGAACTTCGCAGTATATTCGGAGACCGCGTCCGCCATCTGGGTATCGATCTACGACGAGCTCGACACCGAGATTGCGCGGCTGCAACTCGATGGCCATACCGACCATATCCACCATGGACTGGTGGCCGGCATCGGCGCAGGAGCGAAGTACGGCTTTCGCGCCCACGGTCGCTACGACCCCGACCAGGGCTTCTTCTTCGACCCCAACAAGCTGCTGGTCGACCCCTATGCCAAGCGGCTCGACCGGGTATTCGTCCGCTCGCCGCGCCTCAGGCTGCATCGCGACGAGGCAGTGGATACCGCGCCGCTGATCCCCAAGGCGATCGTCGTCGGCGCCACCAACAAGCCCGCCATGCCGCGCCGTCGCGCGCCGCAGATGTTCTACGAACTGAACGTCCGCGGCTACACCATGCGCCACCCCTCGGTGCAGGGTCCGCTACGCGGCACCATCGCGGGCCTCACCACGCGCCGCGTGATCGAGCACTTCAAGTATCTCGGCGTCGATACCGTGCAATTGATGCCGACCGCCGCATGGATCGACGAGGGCCATCTGCCGGCGCTCGGGCTTACGAACGCCTGGGGCTACAACCCGGTCACCTATTTCGCCATCGATCCGCGTCTGGCGCCGCGCGGCCCGCAGGAACTGCGCTACATGACCGACGCCTACCGCAAGGCAGGCATCTCGGTGATCCTTGACGTGGTCTACAACCACACCGGTGAGGGCGACGCGGCCGGGCCGATGCTGTCCATGATGGGTCTCGACGCCCAGACCTACTACCGCTTCGTCGAAGTGGACGGCAAGAAGCACCTGGTCAACGACACCGGCACCGGCAACACGTTGCGGTGTGACCATCCCGCCACGCAGCGTCTGGTGATCGAGAGCCTGCGCTACTGGATCGAGGAGATGGGCGTCTCCGGCTTCCGCTTCGATCTTGCCCCGGTGCTCGGACGCGAACCGGGTTTCAACCCGAACGCGCAGATGCTGGAGATGATCAAGGCCGACCCGGTGCTGAGCAAGGCGATCCTCGTCGCCGAGCCTTGGGATCCGGGCCCGGGCGGCTACCAGCTCGGCCGCTTCGGCAAGGAGTTCCACGAGCACAACGACACCTATCGCGACGAGGTCCGGTCGTTCTGGAAAGGCGATCAGGGCAAGATCGGCGCGCTGGCCGGCAAAGTCGCCGGCTCGGCCGAAATCTTCAACTTCGCCGGTCGCAAGCCCTCAGCCGGCGTCAACATGCTCGCCGTCCATGACGGCTTCACGTTGGTCGACCTCGTCAGCTACCTCGACAAGCACAACGAGGCGAATGGCGAGAACAACCGCGACGGCCACAGCAACAACCACTCCTGGAACTGCGGCGTCGAAGGGCCGACCGACGATCCAACCGTCAACGCCATGCGGCGTCGCGATGTGCGCGCCATGCTGGCGACACTGTTCCTGTCCCGAGGCCTGCCGCTGCTGCAGCAGGGCGACGAGTTCGGACGCACGCAGCAGGGCAACAACAATGCCTACGCCCAGGACAACGAGATCGGCTGGGTGGACTGGGAGGGGGCTGATGGCGCGCTCGTCGACTACGTCTCCGCCCTTGTCGACTTCCGCAAGCGCCACACCGCGCTGACGCACGACCACTTTCTAACCGGCCAGACCAGGAATGGCGTGTGCGACGTCGCTTGGCTCCACCCGGACGGCCGCGAGATGAGCGACGGTGACTGGAACGATGCGGGCGCCTCGGTGCTCGGCATGCGGCTGCAGGTGCCGAACGAAGACCTCATCGTGTGGTTCAACCGCCGGATCGACCCGGTACTCGCCCGCCTGCCCGCAGGGTACTGGCAGATCGGCCTCGCATCCGACGATACGGCCGTGGTGCCTCTCGCGGATGGCGCCGTCACGCTGCCGCCGCGTTCGGTCGTGGCGTTGGTGAAGGGGCATATTCCCGCGAGCCAGCCGGAGGCGCCGCCGCCATCGTATCCTCAGGAAACCCCGGTCGAGCCAGAAACGCCGCAATCAGCGCCGCAACCCGACCAGGCGCCGGGCAACCCGCCGACCGAGGTGCCGCAGAACGAACCGCCAGAGACGACGCCGAAGGAGTAGGCGGGATCAGTCGGTCGTGAACCCGAACTCGGCGTAGAGACGCTGGGCGTTGGCGTTGTACATGTCGACCTTGAGCGCAATCTCCTGGGCTCCGCGCTGTCGCATCGCTTCGATGGCGAGGGACAGCAGCGCCGAACCGATGCCGCGACGGCGGAAGCTGCCGTCCACGACGATGTCCTTGATGAAGCTCGACGTCCACACGAGGCAGAAGCCCACCACGCGTTCGCCCGACTTCACCACGAAGGCTAGGTTACGGTCGAACTCGCTGTCCGAAACCAACGCCTCCCACCATTCGAGCGCGTCGTGCCGAACGCTGCCGTAGCCTGGCGCGTATGAGAATTGCAGCAGCGAGTGGATGTGTCCAGCGTCAGCGGCTGCCAACGGCACCAGCGCGGTACCCTCGGGCAGGGTGGCGGCAGGCGCCGGCTCGGCGAGCGAGCGACGCATCAACAGAAAACCATCGGTCTTGCTCATCGGAAACCTCGCTCCGGGCAGTTGGCCGAGCTTACCGGGCGTCCGTGATTGGAGTGGTTCGGAAACCCCTGCAATTCTACGAGCTTCGGGAAAGAAACTTGCCTTCTTCCGTCGGTTGCCAGTGCCCGCGCCGACTGGTCGGTGTGGCGAGCGCATTTCTCCTCCGGCGCCGATTGTCGGGCGATAGGTTACTCCGCCGCCTGCGCCGGGGCCAGCCCGCCCATGCGTTCGATGAAGGCGATGATCTCGTCGAGCCCGTCTCGGCGCAGCATGTCGGTGAACACATAGGGCCGGCCCTCGCGAACCCGCAGCGTGTCCGCTTCCATCACCTCCAGGCTGGCGTTCACGTAGGGCGCGAGATCGGCCTTGTTGATGATCAGCAGGTCTGAGCGGGTAATCGCTGGCCCGCCCTTGCGCGGGATCTTTTCGCCTTCGGCGACCGAGATCACGTAGAGTGTGATGTCGGCGAGGTCGGGGGAGAAGGTCGCCGACAGGTTGTCGCCACCCGACTCGATCAGCACGATATCCAGGTCCGGGAAGCGCCGGTTGAGGTCGGCGATGGCCGCCAGGTTCAGCGAGGCGTCTTCGCGGATGGCGGTGTGCGGACAGCCGCCCGTTTCCACACCGACGATGCGGTCGGCCGAGATCGCCTGCACGCGGTTGAGGATCAGCGCGTCTTCCTGCGTATAGATGTCGTTGGTGACCACCGCCATCGAATAGCGGTCACGCATCGCCTTGAGCAGCATCTCACACAGGGTCGTCTTGCCGGAGCCGACAGGACCGCCGATACCGACGCGGAGAGGGCCGTTGAGCGACTTCATAGCAACCTCATGATCACCAGGATGAGAAAGCCCGCCCCGACGATGAGGCAGAGCGGAGAGTAGACTCGTCGGTCGTTGCTGGCGAACGGTTCAAGCGAAAACCGCGCTCGCCAGCCGGCGGTGTAGCCAAGGGCGCCGCGGCCCAGGAACACTGCGGCGAGCACCACTCCGGCGACCGTCAGCCACCAGTCGCCCGCATCGTGATCGGCGAGGGACAGGGCGACGATGCCGGCCGACAGGACCAGCACCGCGATGACCAGCGAGGCAAGGCGGGGCACCCGCGTCACCCCGGGTCGCCCGATCACGGTCCGTGCCAGCAACTCCGGGTCCTTCACCGGCCAGCGGCTGCCCATTGCCCAGAGCAGATGCGCCAGCGCGACCGTGAGCAGGATGACGAAGACGATGGAAGCGACGATCATGTTCATGAGCGGAATATCCTGGGCTCGAGCGTCTCGTGACGCATCTGCGCGATATCCGCGGCGTAGGCGATGCCGCCGATATCGGCAAGCCCGGCTATCGCCGCAGCTTCCGCGAGGGAGGCGATAGCCGGCTCCAGTGCCGCCATCACCCGCAACCCATCCGTCTGCCCCAGCGGTACAAGTCGCACCGCAACTGACACCTGTCCGTGCACCGTCGCCGTCAGCCAGGCCAGGAGCGTGTCACCGAGCCCGATGCCGTGAGCCCCCGCAATGGCGCCGACGGCGATGGGGTAGGGGCAGGGCGAGGGCAGGGCGGCCAGCGTCTCGGCCGGCCAGGCGCGCGTGGCAGTGACGTAGCTGTCGCCGGTCACCGTGGTTTCCATCCAGCGTTCGCATGACGCGGTCAGGGCCAGGCTGAGGTCGGCAAGGCCCCGCAGGGCGGCGCTGTCGCCAAAGCCGTGATGGGCGTGGGCGAGGAGGATCGCATCGGTGCGGATGCCGCCATGCCTGATCGCACCGTCGATCCAGTCGGTCAGCCTGCCCGCATCGCGGACCCGACCGTCCGCGATGGCGGTCTCGAGCCCTGCCGACCACGCGAAGGCGCCGACGGGAAAGGCAGGCGACAGCCAGGTGACGAGCTTCTGGAGTGTCGATGCGCTCATCGGTTCAGCAGGGCATGCACGGGCTCGCCATGACTGTGCGAGTAGGCGCCCTCTTCGGGAAAGAAGGGTTCGCTGACCTCGGTCACGGTCGCGCCCAGCGTCCGCAGCATGTCGCGGATCACGTGGTCGCGCAGGATCAGGATGCGCAGCGGGCCGCTGCCGTCCAGCCGTTCGATCTGGGCCTTCAGGTGACGGTTGCCCAGGTGCCAGGCGAGCCGCATGACGTGCAGGTCGTCGCGCCCGCGCACGTCGTAGAGGAGCTCCTCGGCAGCGATGATCTCGACAAGGCGCCCGTCGTCGAGCCGCAACTGGTCGTGATTGTCGAGCGTCAGGGTTTCGGGGAAGTCCACCAGCACGCCGTCGCCATGCACCAGCGGGATCAGGCGCCGGCGCACCCGCCGCTCGTCATGCGGCAGTACCGCGAGCTCGAACGGCGTTGCATCGGTCGTCTCGCCATGGCGAACCACCGCGACGGCGCGAAACGTCTCAGGCATCAAGTCGTACTCAGTCTGTGAGGCTTCCCAACCTTCGGGAGTGACCTTAGCCGCTCGTCGGCGGCTGTCAAAGCCTCACGGGATGTCGTTCACTTCTGTGCAGGTCACCGACTGCGGGTCGGCCTGCAGGTCCGTCAGCGTCGCCTCGGATCCCTTGGTCCAGAACTCGAACTGGCCCGCCACGTATTTCGCGCCACTGGCCGAGATGACGTTGACGAACACCATCTTCTGCGGCCCGACCGGCACGATGGCGAGGAAGTTCGGCTCGGCATTGATGAACTCGACCGTGAACGGCTCCAGCCCCTCGCACTGGTACTGATGGGTGGTTTTCTGGAAGTCACCGCTCAGCGACAGGATCACCTGCGCGGAAACGTCGACATTCCCCATCATGGCGGCGGCGGCGAGCGGCAGTATTTCCATCGGCTAGGTCCTCCTAAGGATCAGGGGACCTTAGCCGATTCGGTGTGGCGAACTTCAGGCGGCGCGCCAGCCCATGTCGGCCGGGATCACCGCACCGTTGATGTACCGCGCCTCGTCGGAGGCGAGGAAGAGCACCAGGTTGGCGATGTCGATCGGGTCCAGCGTACCCGGATTGGTGGCGTGGTATGCCCCCAGTCGCGCAAGCGCCGTCTGGTCGATCTTCGAGGGGGCGATCGACTGCATGATATTGGTGGTGACCCCGCCCGACGCCACCGTGTTGCAGCGCAGCCCGGCCTTCGCATACTGGAACGCCGTGCTCTGGCTCAAACCGATCAGCGCGTGCTTGGAGGCCGTGTAGGCCGCACCCGCCGAGCCACCCCCGAGGCCCGCGACGGACGCGATGTTGACGATGGCGCCGCCACCCTGCGTCAGCATCAGCGGCACCGCTCGCCGCATGGCGAACATCGGCCCATCGAGGTTGACCGACAGCACCCGTCGCCAGGTGTCGTTGTCGACATCGGCTACGGACTGGAAGAGGTCCATCACCCCTGCATTGTTGACGAGAATGTCGAGCCGCCCGAACTCGCTGATGGCGCGATCGATCATCGCGACGCACTCGGCCTCGACGGCGACGTTGGCAGTGACCGGCACGATATCGCCACCGATCTCCGCCGCGACGGCGTTGACGTCGTCGCCATGCCAGTCTGCGGCGATCACCTTGGCGCCGTTGGCGACGAACAGCCGCGCAATCTCCAGCCCCATGCCGGAACCCGCACCCGTCACCACCGCCACCTTGTCCTTCAACCGCATCGTCGTCTCCTGTCAATCGATAGGTACCATGCCCGCCACCAACGAAGGGGTTTTGACTCAGATCACGTCAGGAGGGCGGCGGCACAACTTGCGGAATGACGCTCGTCATACTCATCCGGAATACTACCAGCTTTACCGAAGGCATCTCAGAAGTCTCAGATCGCAACAACCATGCTTGATGTGGCCAGGGAGGATTGGTTTGACGATGAAGGAAAGACTTGAGGAACTTCTGCAAAAAATCTGCGGCATGTACTTCGCGCAAACTACATAGACGTAGGCGACGGATCCCTGTGCAAGGAGTTTCTACAAATATTGCATAAATTCATAGACGAGATTGCCAAGAAGTTCGACAAAGAGATTTCTGTGCTCCTTGCTAGCTCTCGTCCACGACTGAAGAAGGAAGATCTGATTTCCTGGACTGTGAGCGAGGTCGCTTCGCTGCAGTCGATCACGTTCTCGCGTCTTTATTTCAGGATATGCGAGGTCGACGGGCTGGCGGCAGGGCAGCACAGGGTCGATTGCGGCAGGGCACATGGTCATGCCTACTTGCTCTCTCAATTGTATGAAGAGGCACGTCTCGAGTGGCGTAAGGACAGGAGCATCGAGCCGCTATCTCGCAAGCACATAGCGAAAAGGCGTGCACGCGACTGGGCTCCTTGGTTGATCGATATCGCCTTCAGCAAGACGTCTGTTTGATGCGCGACGGGAACAAGGAGTCGGCCAAGGAACTGCTGTCCACGTTTCGACTAGTAGCTGGAGCGGCTGTTTCCATCTTTCTGCTCTTCGCGAACCTGCACATTCGCGGCCTGCTTTGTCCGAAAGATCCAGCGATCTTTCAGGCGGGACTTGCGGCACAAGTGCTTAGCGTTCTGCTGTGCTCATGGCTGTTGCGTCTAGTAGTGGGCAAGCTGCATCGTGAGGACGAGAACATCGCCTATCAGGTCCCGACCCTCGTTATTGGTGGCGGAGCACTCTTCTGCTTTCTCGTTGGCATCGCGTGCCTGTTGACGGCGCAGATATGACCCATCAGAACAGGAAGTACCGCTGCGCCATCGGAAGCACTGTCGCCGGTTCGCAGGTGAGCAGTTCGCCGTCCGCCCGGACCTCGTAGGTCTCCGGGTCCACCTCGAGGTGTGGCATGGCCGAGTTGTGGATCATCGAGGCCTTGGTGATGCCGCCGCGGGTATTCTCGACCGGCAGCATGCCCTTGGCCACCCCAAGCTTGCCCTGCAGGCCATCTTGGTAGGCCGCCTGCGAGACGAAGGTGACAGTGGAACTGGTCTTCAGCTTGCCGTAGCCGGCAAACATCGGCCGATAGTGCATTGGCTGCGGGGTAGGGATGGAGGCGTTCGGGTCGCCCATCGGCGCGGCGGCGATCGAGCCGCCGAGCAGTATCATCTCGGGCTTCACGCCGAAGAATGCCGGGTTCCACAGCACCAGGTCGGCGCGCTTTCCCACTTCGATCGAGCCGATGTGCCGGCTCATGCCCTGCGCGATGGCCGGGTTGATCGTGTACTTGGCGATGTAGCGCTTCACGCGAAAATTGTCGTTGGCACCGGTTTCCTCGGCGAGAGAACCGCGCTGCTTCTTCATCTTGTCGGCAGTCTGCCAGGTGCGGATGATCACCTCGCCGACGCGGCCCATGGCCTGGCTGTCGGACGAGAACATCGAGAAGCAGCCGATATCGTGGAGAATGTCCTCGGCGGCGATCGTCTCCTTGCGGATACGGCTCTCGGCAAAGGCCACGTCCTCGGCTATCGACGGCGACAGGTGGTGGCACACCATCAGCATGTCGAGATGCTCGGCCAGCGTATTCACCGTATAGGGCCGCGGCGGGTTGGTCGCAGCCGGCCGCACGTTGGGGCACGCCGGGCCCGTGTTGATGTCAGGGGCATGCCCGCCGCCCGCGCCTTCGGTGTGGAAGGCGTGGATGGTGCGCCCCTTGAACGCCCGCACCGTGTCCTCCACGAAGCCGCTCTCATTGAGCGTGTCGGTGTGGATCATCACCTGCACGTCGAACGCGTCCGCGACCGCGAGGCAGTTGTCGATCGCCGCGGGTGTCGTACCCCAGTCCTCGTGCAGCTTCAGGGACGAGACGCCAGCGAGGATCATCTCCTCGAGCGGGGCAGGAACCGACGCGTTGCCCTTGCCGGCTATGCCGAGGTTCATCGGGAACGCGTCGAAACTCTCGATCATCCGCTGCGCATGCCATGCGCCGGTACAGGTCGTGGCAAGCGTGCCATGCGCCGGGCCGGTGCCGCCGCCGACCATCGCGGTGATGCCCGACATCAGCGCTTCTTCGATCTGCTGCGGCGCGATGAAGTGGATATGCGAATCCATGCCTCCGGCGGTGAGGATCTTGCCCTCGCCGGCGATGATTTCGGTCGATGGCCCGATGATCACGTCGACGCCCGGCTGCGTGTCAGGATTCCCGGCCTTGCCGATCACGGCGATGCGCCCGTCGCGCAAGCCCACATCCGCTTTGTAGATGCCGGTATGATCGACGATCAGCGCATTGGTGATCACCGTGTCCATGGCGCCAGCCGCACGGGTGATTTGACTCTGGCCCATGCCGTCGCGGATCACCTTGCCGCCTCCGAACTTCACCTCCTCTCCATAGGTGGTGAGGTCGCGCTCCACTTCGATGATCAGGTCGGTGTCGGCCAGCCGCACCTTGTCGCCCACGGTAGGGCCGTACATCTGGGCATAGGTGGCGCGTGAGATGCGGGCGGGCATGTCGATCCTCTCGGGCAGGGTAGTCTGCGCCATTTCAACCGCCTATTATTCAGGCTGTCCAGCCATTTGCCGTCAGAATCGGCAGGTGAAAACCTGACTCGAACAAACAAATTGTCGGGTTGCGCGCGGCGGCATAGTTTGCCGTTGGGGTGCAATCTGCGGAGGCTGTTTCATGAAACTCATACTGCTTGGAGTGCTGGCTGCCGCCGGCATGACTTTTGGCGCGTCCGGTACACTTGCTGCCGGCTCGGTTGAGCGCGGCGACTACCTGGTGAATACCATCATGGGCTGCGGCAACTGCCATACGCCGCTCGGCGCTCAGGGGTTCGATACCAGCATGGCGCTCGGCGGGCGGGTGGTGGAAGAGGGGCCCGCCTTCACTGCGGTGGCCAAGAATATCACGCCAGGCGGCCCGGTGAAGGACTGGACCGATGCCGAACTCGGCAGGGCGATTCGGGAAGGTATTCGTCCCGACGGCTCGTTGATCGGCCCGCCCATGCCTTTCGAGGTATATGGCGGCATCTCCGACGATGACCTCGCGTCGATCATCGCCTACCTGCGCTCGGTTCCCGCGGTGGACAACGACCCCGGCGTCTCCACCTACAACATCCCGCTGCCGCCCGCCTGGATGGCGCCGGTCACCACCGTGGCGGCCATACCCGAGGGTGTGACGGTCGAGTACGGCAAATACCTCGCCGGTCCCCTCGGCCACTGCACCGTGTGCCACACACCGCAGATGGAGAACGGCCAGTTCGACTTCGCCAACCAGCTCGGCGCGGGCGGCATGGAGTTCGCCGGCCCAGCGGGTCCGGTCTACGCGGCCAACATCACGCCCACCGGCCTCGGCAAATATACCGACGAGCAGTTGGCGACGCTGATCACCCATGGCACGCGCCCCGACGGGTCCGTGCTGTCCCCGCCCATGCCCACCTACTTCCTCGCCGGCCTCAAGCCCGACGACGTGCAGGCACTGATCCTCTATCTCCGCCAGCTGCCGCCGAAGTAAGCGGCACGGTCGGGCGGCCAACCCGCTCTGTATGCTGTGTTGGCCGTCGGGCCGGCGGGATTGGCCGTCAGGGCACGGATACCCGATCGGACGGCAGCGCAAGATCGAGGCGCTTGCCAAGGAAGACCTGATCCTCGGGAGTGTCGAGCAAGCCGCTCGCCACGGGAACCATCGCGAAAGCCGGACACGCCGCCGTCTCGACCCGCAGCTCGGACAAATGTCGAACCGCAGGTCGCAGCGGGGTTCCGTTGCAGGTGACATAGGACAGGTCGGGATAGGGCACTAAGTTGCCCTCGCCGTCGAAGGCTTCGAGGGCGAACGAGCACTGTCCGGCCTCACACTGCGACGACACCTCGAAGCGCGCGACATCCGCCCCCGGTATCCTCGGCAGGCCGACGGCGCGCAGCCCCGTCAACACAACCACCACTCCCATGAATACCAGCAGCGGCACCACGAGGCTCGTGCGGGTTTGGCCGTCAGCTGCGCGGGCAGTGGCGATTGCGGCGATGAAGGCGCAGTTCAGCAGCACGAGCGCTGGCACGAAGTCGCGAAAGAAACCATACTTGAGATGCGAAGACCCCGACGGTGCGCCGCTCAGGTAGGCCACAACCAGCCCTCCCGATGCCACGATCGCGAACAGCAGGCTGAGTGGCACCCTCAGCGCCAGCCGCGGCCGCAACACCAGCAGCGCGAGCAATCCCGCTACGGCGCCCGCCAGAGCGGGGAGTTGCAGCAGCAGTGGCTGTCGCCAGCTCTCGAGGCTGTCAACCCAGGGCGAAACCGTGGGAGGACGAGCAAGCTCGCACAAGGTCGCAAAACAGGGGTCCCAGAACAGCTGTACGGCCTTGATCGGAGCCAGCTGCGGCGTCAACACCATCACCGGCTGGGTGCTGTATTGCTGATAGAGCGTCCAGTTATGGCTCACCAGACCAACGGCCACGAAACCGAGCGCCGCCCCACCAACGAAGGGCAGCGCCACACCGAGCAGCACCGCTGAGGGCCGTGTCCGCAGCGACTGCCAGTGGCGCGCCGCAGCGATCGGCAGGATCAACACCGCCGCAATGGCCGCCACCATCGCCTCGAACATTCGGGTCTGCACCAGCGCGATGGCGAGCATGCCGATCAGCGCCGATCGTAAGGACAGCCTGAGTGCCGAAAGGCCGACCAGGACGACGGCGCCGACGAAGTGCGTCCAGGGGATGTCAGCGACGCGATACCATACGCTGGTCATCAGCGAGAGTACCGCTACCAGCCCCAACGCCGCCTGGAACCCGATGCCCGTTCGCAGTCGCTGCCGCATGGCGACCGTCGCCAGGATGATGGCGCAGGCGGCGAAGGCCAGCCGGCTCAACAGCACCAGCGCGGGCCCGACGTCGAGCGAGAATACCTGGCCGATCCCCAGCGTCAGGGCGATATAGGCGGGACCGACCCGGGATCGGGTTTCGGCATCCGGCAGGCCGGATTCGATTGTCTGGGTGGCGGCCTGGACGAAGAACTGCTGATCGCGCCAGTCGGTGAGGGTGGAAAGGCCGAGGCCGCTCGGTGGCGCAATCACGAGGCAGGCGATCACCAGCAGGACGACGAGCCAGCCCAGCAGGGCACTCGGTTCCGACTGCCCGTCGCTGGTCGGGACATTGGTCTGTGTCGGCAAGACGCCCCCCGGGCGATTGATCGCCACTCGAGACTAGCCGATTCCCCGCGACCCGCTCGCCATCAATGCGCCTTGGCGACCTCTGCGGCACGAGCCTTGCGATAGGTCGCCACCATCCCGCTGATGATGTCGTCCAGCAGCTTTTCGCCCTGTTTCACCTCCGGATCGACCTGCGTGCGGGCGATCACTGAGACGGCCAGAACCTGCACGGCATATGCGGCCTTGGCCCTGCCGTCGCGGTGGAAGGCGTTGCCCTGTTCGTTGAAGTCCTTGAGCAGTCCGTCATAGGCTTGGGGCGTGAGTTTTGCCTTGAACTGGCTCCACGTCCGCACTTTGTAGGAATCGACCAGTCGCGTCGCCAGGCTGCCGATCAGGTACATCGCCTCGACGTCCTGGGCGAGATTGTCGTTCACGTCGCGCAGCACTGCGACGAGGCGTTCCTTGAAGTCGTCTTCCTTGGTCGGCATCTGGTATCCTGCAGCTTGTCGCGCCGAGCCATAGACCAAAATCGTGGCAATTGCCAAAGTCCCACAGCTCTCGCCGGTATTTTGCCACAGGCTGGTGATGCATGGATGGGCGGTGTTCTCGTCCGCCCGGAGACGTCTCATGAAGCGCGCGCTCGCTGCCCTTGCTGTCCTTTCCCTCACTGCCGCGCCGGCGGTGGCACAGTTCACCGACGTGAACTCCATCATCCGAAGTATCGGCAGCTATCAGTTCAGTCGCGCAGCCGACAAGGTGAGCGGCGCATCCTCGGCACGCGTCGAGAAGCTCTCGACGTTCCTGGGCGCGTCGACAGCCGGCCAGCGCCTCGTACGCGCCGAGACTCTATACGAGCGCGACCTGGCCTATCTCCACAGCAACCTGATGCTCAGTCCTGTCGCCATGCAGGCGATCCGCGCCTCTGGCTTCGAGGTCAATCAGATCATCGCGCTCAGCCTCGATAGTGAGGGCTCAGCCATCCTGTACGCTGACGATCTGCCTTGAATATCAGTGGTTTGAGTTCACGGGTTCCACCAACAAAGCGTTACCGACCGCCTGCAACTTCACCCACCGCCGCCGCGTAACTCTCCCTGCGAACGACAAGAACCAATCGCAATGGAGACGAAAGATGCTAAACCTCAAGACGATCGCCCTCGCCACCGCCCTTACCCTTTCGGCAGGCGCCGGTGCGGCAATCGCCGATAGTAGCGCGCTCGGCGCGTTGAGCTCGGCGACCCACGTCAGCGTCGTCACCGTGTCCGGCGCTGAGGCCAGCGCTGTCATGCCGGGCGGCATTCGTGGCGAACTGGTCGACCTCGACTCGGTAAAGGCCCGCGTCCAGAACAGCCCGATGCTTCTCGCGCAGCTTGAGAGCTACGGCGCTTCGATCGACGATATCGTCGGCATTACCGGCACGAGCGAAAAGGACGTGACGCTCTACGTGCGGGGCTGATTTCGCCTGCATGATCTGGACAACGGGGCGTGGCGCAAGCCGCGCCCTTTTCCTGTTTAGAGCTTCCCCATCACCCTCTGCTGGAAGCCATAGACCTCGCGCTTGCCAGACAGCGGCACCAGCTTCACCTCGCGCGACTGGCCCGGCTCGAAGCGCACCGCCGTGCCGGCCGCAATGTCGAGACGCATGCCGCGGGCCTTCTCGCGGTCGAACACCAGCCCGGCATTGGTCTCGTAGAAGTGGTAATGCGAACCGACCTGGATCGGCCGATCACCGGAGTTCGCCACCTCGAGTGTCACCACCGGCGCGCCGACATTGAGTTCGATGAACCCGTCCGCGGTGATGACTTCGCCTGGGATCATGGGCATCGGGATCACCTGATCGGTTCGTGGACGGTCACCAGCTTGGTGCCGTCGGGGAAGGTGGCTTCGACCTGCACGTCGTGAATCATCTCGGCGATGCCCTCCATGACCTGGTCACGGCTGACGACGTGGGCGCCGGCCTCCATCAAGTCCGCCACTGAACGACCGTCGCGCGCGCCCTCGACTACATAGTCCGTGATCAGAGCGATCGCCTCGGGATGGTTCAGCTTCACGCCGCGTTCGAGCCGCTTCCGGGCAACGATCGCGGCCATCGAAATCAGCAGCTTGTCTTTCTCGCGGGGCGTCAGGTTCATGGGTTTCCTACATATGCCAGAGGCGGGGCAGGGCGCCCGCGCCGGAAAGCTCTGCGATTATTGGCGCGATGGTCCGGCGCAGCGCAAGCCCTGATGCTGCGAGGGCGCGCACCACCAGCCGCTCACCAACGAGGCTGACTCCTGCCTCTGAACCGAGGAGCGGGCGAGCCCGGTCCAGCTTCCGCTCCGCGTCCGCGCCGACATAAAGCAGTGTGGCGAAGGCCAGCTTGCCGTCCAGCAGCGACAGGCCGTCGCGCTCGAGCGGATCGGCATTGATGCGCGTGGCCTCGGCGTGGATCAGGCGGCCGTTGCGGCGGATACGCCAGTCGTCCCGGAGCCGCGCACCCCGCGCCGCTTCGCCCATCGCCTCGCGCCCCAGCAGGATGGCTTCGAGCGCGAACAGGCTCGCGCCCTCTTCAAGCTCCACTTCAAGCGACCGATTCAACCGTGCGCCTTCGAACAGGATCGTCTCCTGCGGCAGCCAGTCGACATGCGCTCCCGGCTTGACGCGGATTTGCGTCGAAACCCTCGCGTCATCGCCCAGTGAGCGATAGACCCGCTCGCACGCCTGCGTGGTGAACACCATCCGTGCCCCCGGCGCCGCGTCGGCCTCCCAGCGCACGACATCGCCGCCGGTGAGCCCGCCCGCCGTGTTGATCAGCACGGCCTGGAGGCTTGCGTCATGCGTATGCGGCAACCTGATCTTGGCGCAGCCCTCCTGGAACAGCGTCGTCAGCCGCGTGCGGCCGTCGAGCACCTGCGTGCCGATGCGGCCCATGCCACGGGCGCGCTGGTGGCGGGGGAGAGCGAGGGCGGCAGTCATGGGAAGACGCGGGCGCGGACGCCCCCTCCACCATGCTTCGCATGGTCCCCCTCCCCCGCTGCGCGGTGGAGGAGCACCGAAACCTCGGCGTTTGCCGCTGCAACGTTGGGCGCGGACGTTGCCTTGCTCCTCCAC
>JAEYYP010000386.1 GCA_023428425.1 Pseudomonadota bacterium | reverse complement strand
CTTCGGGCACCTTCTCCCACATGGGGAGAAGGCGATGGAGCCGACAGCTCGATGCGCATCATCTTCATGGGCACCCCGGAGTTCGCGGTGCCTACCCTCACCGAGATCGTTTCGAGCGGCCACGACGTGGTGGCCGTCTACACGCGCGCCCCAAAACCGGCGGGGCGCGGGCAGGCGGAGCGCAAGTCGCCGGTGCATCTGGCGGCCGAAGGCTTCGGTATCCCGGTCTTCACGCCCCGCTCGCTGAAGCAGGCGCCCGAGCAGGAGGCGTTTGCCGCGCTCGACGCGGACCTGGGCGTGGTGGTCGCCTACGGGCTGATCCTGCCCAAGGCGATCCTGGAAGCGCCGAGGATGGGCTGCCTGAACCTGCATGGCTCGCTGCTGCCGCGCTGGCGTGGTGCTGCGCCGATCCAGCGCGCGGTGATGGCCGGCGACAAGCGCACCGGCGTTATGGTGATGCAGATGGACGAGGGCCTCGACACCGGCGCCGTCGGCCTGATCGAGGAAATGCCCATCGGACCCGACATGACCTCGGGCGAACTGCACGACAGGATGATGCTGGTCGGCGCCGACCTGATGGGCCGCGCGCTGCCGGCGCTCGAGCGGGGCAGCCTGCATTTCACCCCGCAACTCGAAGAGGGCGTGACCTACGCGGCCAAGATCGACAAGGCCGAGGCACGGATCGACTGGAGCAGGCCTGCCGCCGAGGTGCACAACCTGATCCGCGGCCTGTCGCCCTTCCCCGGCGCGTGGTTCGAGCTGAGCCTCAACGGCGTCGCGACCCGGGTGAAGGCGCTGCGTTCGACGCTGGGATCCGGTTCGGGCGTGCCCGGCACCATCCTGCCCGACCTGACCATCGCCTGCGGCGAAGGTGCGGTGCGGCTCGTGGCCGTACAGCGCGAGGGCAAGGGCGCGATGGACGCCCAGACCTTCCTGCGCGGGGCGGGGTCGATGCCCGAACGGGCGGGCTGATGCCCCGCTACAAGCTGACCATCGAGTATGACGGCCGCCCGTTCTGCGGCTGGCAGCGGCAGGCGCATGATCTGTCGGTGCAGCAGGTGCTGGAGGAGGCGATCGCCCGGTTCTCGGGCGAGACGGTGACCACACAGGCGGCGGGCCGCACCGATGCCGGCGTGCATGCGCTGGGGCAGGTGGTGAGCTTCGACCTGAGCCGCGCGTGGGACCCGTTCAAAATTCGCGAGGCGCTGAACTTCCACACCAAGCCGCATCCGGTGGCCATTGTTTCGGCCGAGGCGGTGGAGGACACGTTCGAGGCGCGGTTCTCGGCGACGGCCCGGCACTACGAATACCGCATTCTCAACCGGCGGGCCCGGCCGGCGCTCGAGGCGGGTCGAGTGTGGCATGTTCCGGTGGTGCTGGATGCGGGCGCCATGCATGCCGCCGCGCAACTGATCCTCGGTCGCCACGACTTCACGACTTTCCGGGCCTCCGAGTGCCAGGCGAACTCGCCGATCCGCACGCTCGAGCAGTTCGACGTGTCGCGGCAGGCCGAGATGATCGTGGTGACGGCAAAGGCGCGCAGCTTCCTCCACTCGCAGGTGCGCTCGATGGTGGGGTCGCTGAAGCTGGTGGGCGACGGCAAATGGCACCCGCGCGACTTCCGGGCGGCGCTGGACGCTGTCGATCGCGCCCGCTGTGGTCCCCTGGCGCCCCCCGACGGGCTCTACCTCACCGGCGTCAGCTACTGACCGGCACGAACAGGCTGAGCACGAAGCTGCCGATCACCGCGCCGACCATCTGCGCGACGACGAACATCGCCACCTGCAGCGGTTCGAGCCGGATGATCAGCCTGCCGATATTGACGGCGATGACGATCACCAGCACGGCGATGGGCACCGAGAGGAATTCGTCGCTGATGCCCATCAGGCTGAGCGCCGTCGAGCCGACGGTGACGTAGACGCTCGCCCAGTTGTCGGCGGTGAAATAGGGCACGAAGCCGTCGAGCCGCTTCACCTGGAGGAGCACAATTGCCGAGAAGCCGATCTGCATCGACAGCAGCAGCCCGTAGCCGAGTATGCCGAGCAGCATCCCACCGGGTCGTCCCATCAGGACCGGCAGGTAGGCGCTGGCCGCCGTGACCAGCAGCAGTGCGATCAGGCTGCCGTAGAGGCCACGCAGCGTGAGATCGAAGTGACGCGAGACCTCGCGGTCACCGACCACCAGCCCGGCCACGCCGCGTCCGGCAGCGAGCGCTTCTTCGATGAGGCCGCGTGCCACTCAGCCTGCCCCTGCCGCCGCGATGGCCGGTTCCACCCCCGGCAACGCATAGAACAGCATCGAGGCGGCGACCACGCCGACGGCGACGACGAGGCCGGCAATGATGGCGCCAGCGATCGATACGCCGAGCATGGTGCGTGTCGCCCGGCCGGTCATGTAGGCCATGACGCCGACGAGCGCGGCGTCGGAGCGGACACCGGCCAGCGACAGGGCAAGCGCCGTCAGCTGGATCACGATCAGCCCCAGCGCCACCAGCATCACCACCATGGGCAGGCGCGCCTGTTGCTTCGACCAGATCGCGCAGGCGACCAGTACGGCAAACGGCACGACCTGCACGATGACGCTGATTGCAAACGGCAGGGCGAGGTCGTCCAGCAGTTCGGCTGCCACCATCGCGACGGGCAGCATCTGCGTGGCGATTTGGATGGCCAGCATCAGCGCCACGGCAATCGCCGCGTGCGTCCAGGTGACTGCCGCCGGATCGGTCGCCTCGTTTCCGGCCCGTGAGCCGAAGGCGCGCAGCGTGGCGCCGATCGCGGCGAAGAAGCTGCGGGTCATCAGGCGCTCCGGAAGTATTCGGCGATGAACTGGGCGTAGAGCGCCGTCAGCGCCTCGAGGTCGGCGATGCGGATGTGCTCGTCCACCTTGTGCATGGTGGGGCCGGGGAGGCCGAACTCCACCACCGGGCAGTATTCGGCGATGAAGCGCGCATCCGACGTGCCGCCGGCGGTCGAGAGCTCTGGTGGCACGCCCGTGGCGCGGGCGATGGTCTCGATCAGCGTATCGACGCCCCCATCGAGCGGCGAGATGAAGACGCGCGATGGCCGGCCGAGCTGGACGAACTCGACGCTGGTGCCCTGCTTGTCGAGGTTGTCGATCACCGCGTTGACCGACTCCGTCAGGCTTTCCGGACTCCAGCGGTCGTTGTGGCGGACGTTGAACCGCATGGTGACGGCGGCCGGGATGACGTTGCCGGTCGGGTTGCCGACATCGATGGTGGTGAACTCGAGGTTCGAGGGCGGGAAGTGCTCGGTGCCGTCGTCGAGCTTGCCGGAGAGCGCGGTGACAAGTGCCGCTGCGACTGGAATGGGATTGTTGGCCCGGTCCGGATAGGCGACGTGCCCCTGCGTGCCGGTGACCCGGATTTGCCCGCTGAACGAGCCGCGGCGCCCGATCTTGATCGAGTCGCCGACCCGCAGCGTGGCGCTCGGCTCGCCGACGATGGCGAAGTCGAAGCGGTGGCCCTGGGCCTCGGCCCAGGCC
>JAEYYP010000367.1 GCA_023428425.1 Pseudomonadota bacterium | reverse complement strand
CTGGAGGAGGGTGACCAGTTCGCGGATGGGGCGGAGGTCGGGGGCGGCGAGGCGGATCGACCAGCCGAGGGTGTTGGGGAGACGGCTGGCTGCGGCGTAAAGATCAGGGATTTCAGGGAGTTGCGGCTTCGGGTGGCCGATGAGGAGGATGCTGGCGAAGGCGCGGAAACCGGCGGGGAAGCTCGGGGTTTCGAGGTGCTGGCGGTCGAGGAGGAGCAGTTCGTCGTCGCGGCGGATGGTCAGCGTGTTGTCGAGTTCGGCCAGCGGGCGGTCGCGGCCTTCGGGGTCGTGAGTAGTGAAGCTGTCGACGAAAAGCATTGTGCTTCTGTCACTTAGCGTGATGTCGGTGAGCTGCCGGTGGCGGGCTTGGGGGAAATAGATGCGGGCCTCGGGGAGGTAGGCGAGGTGCGCCGCCTTGCCCAGGGTGATGGTGAGGCGCTCGCGGCTGACGTTGCCGGAGCGGGCGCGATGGATGGCGGTGGCGCCCTGGTAAGCGATGGTGGCGCTGGCCGCCTCATTCAATACCAGTTTGGTCGCGAGAGCGTCACGATCATGAACGGGTCCTGAACTGTTCTGGACGATCCGGTGCAATCGGCTCGGTTCATCCGAATGAACGGCTGCTGACGGCTCCCTGAACGTGCGCATGAGGACGTAGGGGTAGCTGAACAGCCGCCGGTCGAGCAGGGTCTGGCCCTGCCGGGCGATGAAGCTCAGGTCAAGTTGACAGCGTTCACTTGCGATTGTCGCGTGCTTCACGTGCGGAACAGGACCTCGCGCTCGATGAGGTCGACCACCGCGTCGATGCCTTCGCCCTGCCGGCAGTTGGTAAGGAGGACCGGGCGGCCGTTGCGGACTGCTTTCGCCTCCTCGTGCATCCGATCGAGATTGACCCCGACATAGGGGGCGAGGTCGGTCTTGTTGATGACGAGGAGGTCGGAGCGGATGACGCCCGGCCCACGCTTGCGCGGAATGTCGTCGCCGCCGGCTACATCGATGACGAACATCCAGAAATCCGTGAGGTCGCGCGAGAAGGTGGAGGCCAGATTATCGCCGCCGGATTCGAGGAGGATAAGTTCGACGCCGGGGAAGCGGCGCTCGAGCTCGTCGGCGGCCTCGATGTTGAGGGTGGGGTCCTCGCGGATGACGGTGTGCGGGCAGGCGCCGGCCTCGACGGCGGAGACGCGGGCCGGGTCGATGAGGCCGGAGCGGCGGACGCGCTCGGCATCCTCGGCGGTGACGAGGTCGTTGGTGATGACGGCGATGTCGATACCGCGGGAGAGGAGCGCCGGGATCAGTCGCTCGACCATGGCGGTCTTGCCCGAGCCGACCGGGCCGCCGATGCCGACGCGGGCGGCGGCGATGGGTTTTTGCCCGGCGATGCCGGGATTTGGGGAGAGCTGGTTCATCTGAGCATGTACCTCCGCATGAGCGGGACGCGTTTGACCGGTTCGCACATCAGCAACTTGCCGTCGGCGCGGACTTCGTAGGTCTGCGGGTCGACTTCGATCGCGGGCAGGAGATCGTTGCGGATCATGTGCGTCTTGCGCAGGGCGCGGACGGACCTGATGGGCAGGGTGTGCTTCTGAAGCCCGAGGCGGTCGGCGACGCCGGCATCGATGGCGAGCTTCGACATGAAGTTGAAGCTGACGGCCTGTGTGGCGCGGCCGAGGCCGCCCCACATGGTTTTCTGCACCTGCGGCTCGGCGAGGCCGAGCGAGCCGTTGCCGTCGCCCATGGCCTGCCAGGTGATGACGCCGTTCTTGATGACCGTCCACGGCTTCACCCCGAAGCTGGCGCGGGGCCAGAGGACGAGGTCGGCGATCTTGCCCACCTCGATGGACCCCACATGGTCGTCGATGCCGACGGCGATGGCGGGATTGATGGTGAGCTTGGCGATGTAGCGCTTGACCCGCTCGTTGTCGGCGCGGGCGGTGGTTTCCTCGGGCAGGCGGCCGATGCGCTCCTTCATCACCGAGGCCAGTTGCCAGCACTTGGCGACGTTTTCGGCGAGGCGGCCCATGCCCTGCGTGTCGGTGCCGAAGATGGAGATGGCGCCCATGTCGTGGAGGAAATCCTCGGCGGCGACGGTGCCGGCGCGGACGCGGGCCTCGCCGAAAAGCAGGTCCTCGGGGGTATTGTAGTTGAGGTTATGGGCGATCATCGCCATCGGCAGCCCCTCCTCCATCGCGTACTGGGTGTACGGGTTGGTGGGGTTGGTCGACGAGGGGATGACGTTGTCGTAGGACACGACCTTCAGCAGGTCCGGGGCGTGGCCGCCGCCGGCGCCTTCGACATGGTACATGTGGATGGTGCGGCCTTCGCAGGCGGCCATCGTGTCCTCGGCGAAGAGGAACTCGTTGATGGTGTCGGTGTGGAGGTGGACGGCGAAATCGTTGCGGTCGGCGGCGATGAGCGAGCCATCGATGACGGCGGGGGCGGCGCCCCAATCCTCGTGGATCTTTATCGCCGCGGCGCCGGCGGCCACCGACTCCTCGACGGCTTCGGGGTTGGTGCTGCCGCGGCCGAACAGGGCGTAGTTGACGGGCGAACTCTCCATGCCCTGGAGTAGCAGGCCGAACGAGCGGGTGGTGCCGGAGCCGACATCGAGCGGGCCCGAGCCGACCAGCGTGGTGGTGCCGCCGGCCAGCGCATGCTCGGATTGTTCGGGCGAGCCGATATGGGCGTGGCTCTCGATGGCGCCGGCGGTGACGATGAAGTTGATGCCGGGGATCTGCTGGGTGGTGGAGCCGACCAGCATGTCGGGCGTGATGCACGGCATGGTGTCGGGGTTGCCGGCCTTGCCGATGCCGACGATGCGGCCATCGCGGATGCCGATATCGGCCTTGATGATGCCGGTGACCGCATCGACGATGGTGGCGCCGTAGATGACGATATCGAGGATGCCGTCACTGGGCTTGAGGTAGGCGGCGATGCCTTCGCCGTCGCGCAGATTCTTGCCGGCGCCGAGGACGAGTTCGTGGCCGTAGACGGCGTAGTCGTGCTCGATCTCGATCAGCAGTTCGGTATCGGCGAGGCGGATGACGTCGCCCTTGGTCGGGCCGTAGAGGCGGGCATAGGCGTCGCGCGTGAGGGTCGACATATGGCTCAGGCTCCCTTGTAGCCGCGTTGGCGGGCGAGGACGAGGCCGCGCTCCCTGGCGCCTTCGGCCTCGAGCGGGCCATTGACGAGGCCGGCTTCGCCGATGACGACGCGCTTGCCGGCGATGGGGACGAGGCGGACGGACTTGGGCACGCCGGGCTCGAAGCGGATGCCCATGCCGGCGGGGCGGTCGAGCTTCATGCCCCAGGTGGCGGCACGGTCGAAATCGAGCGCCCGGTTGGCTTCGAAGAAATGGGTGTGGCTGCGGACCTGGATGTCGCGGTCGCCGGTGTTGGTGACATCGACGGTGACGGAGGGGGCGTCCTCGAAGAAGGTGATCTCGCCTTCGGCGGGTAGGACCTGGCCGGGGTAGGTGGCTTCTTCGAGCGGCAGGTGGCCGAGGCTGATGGGCTCGAAAAGGACGAGGAGTTTCGTGCCCTCGGCGAAGGCGCACTCGATGTAGATCATCGGGGTCATTTCGGCGACGCCGGGCTCGACATCGTCGGTGGTGAGCAGCCGGCTCGCCATGTCGCGGATCTCGTCATAGGGCAGGTCGCGCCGGGCGGCGAGCATGACCTCGTCGGTGATCAGCGCCACCGCTTCGGGATGCGAGAGGCGGATGCCGAGGTGCTTGTTGCGCCGGGCCATTTCAGCGGCGGTGAAGATAGTGAGGCGATCGAGTTCGGTGGGCGTGAGGTTCATGGGGTGGTCCTTACGCGGGGTGGGTGCTGGGCGCAGGCGATGAGGCTGGGGTCCTCCAC